>NZ_JAMYSZ010000032.1:0-64576 GCF_040322215.1 Mesorhizobium sp. M0184 | reverse complement strand
CGCCTACAGAATCACACACCAACCCGACGCCGCAACTCACAGATGAGTCATCGACGCAACGAAAAGATGTGTGCATCCCCTAGCCACTTCGTGGGGGCGAGGAACCCAGGTCTTGTGAGGCTTCGGCGATTGGCATTTCCTCGCCCCACGAAGTGGGGAGAGGTGGTTTGCGAAGCAAACCGGAGAGGGGCCTTGCTAGGCACCGCTGCGCTTTCGCGATGTGCAAATGGCGCACCCCCTTCCACCCATCCCGCCGCCATGCCATGTTCCCCCTCGCGGCCGGGCAGGCCGCTTCATTCCGGGGGGAAATCATCATGTCGTCCTACGCTTTCGCGCGTCGCGTCGCCGCGTCGCTGTTCATTGTCACGCTGTTTGCGCCCGTCGCGCATGCCGGCGATGTCACCTTCGAGATCAAGAACAGCCATCCGAACGCCATGCGCGTCGAGCTCTACAGCCAGGACCGCGATCATGTCTGGCCGGGCAACAATCAGGATTACTATCTCAACGACGGCGAGAGCAAGGCGATCCCGCTGTCCTGCAGTGACGGCGAATCGATCTGCTACGGCGCCTGGGTCGACGGCGACGAGAATACCTATTGGGGCGTCGGCCCCGGCAATACGGAAAAGTGCGACGATTGCTGCTACACCTGCAGTGGCGGCGAGACCGAGGAAATCGATCTGGTTCCGTGAGTTGCCCGTCTCCCTCTTGTTGGGGGCAATCGCGTATGGGCAAGTGCCCCTCACCCGGATTGCCAACCGAATTGCGAAGGGAAATTCGGGGCAATCCGACCTCTCCCCGAGGGGAGAGGAGGTCGCCTGCGCTGCGCCAGGCTCTTCTCCCCGGCGGGAAGACCGCCCACGAGTCTTGTCTCCGCAGCCCGAGGGCAGGCTCCGCGGCCGGGCGACTTCATAGGCGATTGCTCTATCCTTGTGAGGGAGAAGCCAGCGCAAAGCGGGCAGGGGCGCGCGCTGTCCCGCCAACGTCAGGCCGGCAACGCCGGAATTTCAAAGCTGAAACAAAAAACCCGCCTCGGCAGGCGGGTCGTTGGAGCCAATTGGCACCATACCCAAATTAGGAGCATAGCTGCCGGCACAAAGCAAGAACAAAATGTGGTGCTGCGAGCAAAAAATGGGAATTCCCTTCCCGCCGCGCCCGAGGTCGGCCCTCACGAGGGGGAGAATGCTGCCTTGACGTCGTCCTGACTGTCGCCATAGCGTAGTCCGACAGGAGACCCACCCATGGCAGTGGTCGAAGGCGAGAAGATCGACATCGGCTTTTCGGGAAAACGTTGCATCCATTCGCGCAACTGCGTGCTTGGCGATCCGCATGTTTTCGTGCCCAACGCGCCCGGCCAGTGGATCCACCCCGAGGCGGCCAGCGTCGAGAAGATCGTGGCGCTCGCCGAAGCCTGCCCGTCCGGCGCCATCACCTATGTCCGCAAGGATGGCGGGCCGCAGGAACAGCCGCCGGTGGTCAACATTGTGCGCATCCGCGAAAACGGCCCGCTTGCCGTCCATGCCGAGATCGTGTTGGGCGGCGAAACGTTTTACCGCGCCACGCTCTGCCGCTGCGGCGCCTCGGAAAACAAGCCGTTCTGCGATGGCAGCCACGCCAAGGCGGGCTTCACCGCCACCGGCGAGCCGGCGCTGAAGGACACGCCGGCGCTGGAGGTGCGGAATGGCCCGCTGACCGTCACACCGACGACCAACGGCCCGCTCAAGCTCGAAGGCAATGTCGAAATCGTCACCGGCACCGGCCACACGGTCGACCGTACGCAACGCACCTTCCTCTGCCGCTGCGGCCACTCCGCCAACAAGCCGTTCTGCGATGGCTCGCACAAGCGCGTGGGGTTTGTGGGGTAGGCGGCGCCGCTATCTCCCTCCTTGAGGGGGAGATGTCGCCGAAGGCGACAGAGGGGGTCGGTACGTCCTGACGCCAACGCCATCGCGGCCAGAGAATGCCGGCGCTCCACGCGAGACGACCCCCTCTGGCCTGCCGGCCATCCCCCCCTCGAGGAGATTACGCTGCCTTGGCCCAGCGCTCGTGCCTTTATCGCCCGGCCCGTATCGGCTAAGGGGCGGGGCAGCAATTCTCCGGACCCGCCAATGACCGCCAACATCAAATCGCCACCCCTCTTCCTCGGCATCGACACCGGCGGCACCTATACCGATGCCGTGCTGTGGTCGGAGGCCGGCGGGCCAAGCGGAAAGGTGCTGGCCAAGGCCAAGGCGCTGACCACGCGCCATGATCTGGCGGTCGGCATCTCCGGCGCGGTCGATGCGGTGCTCGAAATGGCCGGCACCGACCCGGCAGCGATCAAACTGGTGTCTATGTCGACGACGCTAGCCACCAATGCGCTGGTCGAGGGCCAGGGCGGCCGCGTGGCGCTGGTGATGATCGGCTTTGCCGAGGGCGACCTTGCCCGCGACGGGCTGAAGGCGGCGCTTGGCACCGATCCCGTGGTGTTCTGCCCCGGCGGCCACGATGTCCATGGCAATGCGGCAAAGCTCGATCTTTCCGGGCTGGAGGCAGCTTTGCCGGAACTGGAAAAGTCGGTGTCCGGCTTTGCCGTCTGCGCCTATTTCGCCACCCGCAACCCGGCGCACGAGCTAAGCGCGCGGAACCTGATCCGCGACATAACAGGCCTGCCGGTCACCGCCAGCCACGAACTGTCGGCCAAGCTCGGCGGCCCGCGCCGGGCGCTGACGACTTTGCTCAACGCCAGGCTGATCTCGATGATCGACCGGCTGGTTGCGGCAACCGAAGGCTTTTTGGCCGCGCGCAACATCGCCGCCCCGCTGATGGTGGTGCGCGGCGACGGCGCTTTGGTCTCGGCCGCCTTTGCCCGCCAGCGGCCGATCGAGACCATCCTGTCCGGCCCGGCCGCCAGCCTCGTCGGTGCCCGCCACATGACCGGCCTCGACGATGCCGTGGTCTCCGATATCGGCGGCACCACCACCGACGTCGCCGTGTTAGACAAGGGCCGGCCGCGGCTTGATCCGGAAGGCGCCACCGTCGGCGGGTTCCGCACCATGGTCGAGGCCGTCGCCATGCGCACCTTTGGCCTCGGCGGCGATTCCGAAGTGGCGCTGGAGGACGGCGCGCTCAATCCGAGAATCCTGCTCGGCCCGCGCCGCCTGGTGCCGCTGGCGCTGGCCGGCATGATGCATGGCGAAGCAGTCACATCAGAGCTCGAACGCCAGCTGCGCGCGCCCAACCCCGGCCGCATGGATGGCCGGCTGGCGGTGCGCACCGGCGTGCCGGAGCGGCTGGCGGCCGGACTGACCGGTGCCGAAGCCAAGCTTTACGAGCTGATTGGTGCCGTGCCGCAGGCTCTCGACAGATTGCTGACCTCGAACGCCCAGAACGCCACCTTGAACCGGCTGGTGTCGCGCGGGCTGGTGCATGTCGCCGGCTTCACGCCGTCGGACGCCGCGCATGTGCTGGGCAGGCAGGCCAATTGGGATGCGGCCGCGGCGCGTCTGGGTGCCGAGCTGTTCGCGCGCAGGCGCGACGGCCGCGGCAAGTTCATCGCCGCCTCGCCGGAGGCGATCTCGGAACGGGTGCTGACCGCGCTGACCCGCCTGTCGGCCGAAGTCATCCTCGAGACCGCCTTCGCAGAGGACGGGCTGGATGGCGCGGCGACCGTCGCCCATGCCCTGGTCCAGCGCGCCGTCGACGCGCATCCCGGCATCGCGCGCTTGAGCGTCGCCCTCGACCGTCCGGTCATCGGCCTCGGCGCCTCGGCGCCGCTGCACTATGCCGGCCTGGCCGAGCTGGTCGGCAATCGATGCGTGGTGCCGCAGGATACCGATGTCGCCAACGCGCTCGGCGCCGTCGTCGGCCAGGTCCGGGTGTCGGCCGAGGCGCGGGTCAGCCAGCCCAAGGAAGGGCTGTTCCGCGTTGCCTCAGGTGAAAGCGTGCGCGATTTCAACGACGAAGCAGCGGCGATCGCCGCAGCGGAGAAGGATGTGCGCGCGATTGCCGCCGGGCGGGCTAAGGACGCCGGCACCGACAGCGCCGAGATCGAAATCGCCAGCGAATACCGCGTCTCCACCGTAGAGGGCCAGCGCATGTTCATCGAGGCGCATGTGGTGGCGGTGGCGTCGGGACGGCCAAGGATTGCGGTGTGAGCGCGTAATCTCCCCCCTCGAGGGGGAGATGTCGCCGAAGGCGACAGAGGGGGTCGCCTCGCATGAAGCGCGACGCGATTTGGTGCAAAGAAGAGGTTGCACTCCACGCGAGGCGACCCCCTCTGGCCTGCCGGCCATCTCCCCCACAAGGGGCCCTCAAGGGGGAGATCGGCAGCGAAAACGCCCTACCTTCACCCTGAGCTGAATTGACCCTGCCACCGTGACATGCCAAAGGCCCGGCCTAGCCTTTCGTCTGGAGAAGCCCTGATGACCGATCGCGTCGAGATCGCCGGATTGCGGATTGCCCGCGAGCTTCATGATTTCATCGTGAACGAAGCGATGCCGGGCACCGGCATCGAGGCGGAGGCATTCTGGAACGGTTTTTCGGCCGTCGTCCATGATCTCTCGCCAAAAAACCGGGCGCTACTCGAAAAGCGCGATGCCATGCAGGACAAGCTCGACCGCTGGTATCGCGACAATGGCGCGCCCGTCGACATGGAGGCCTACAAGACGTTCCTCCGCGAGATCGGCTATCTGCTGCCCGAGGGGCCGGCGTTCAGCGTGACCACCGAAAATGTCGACCCGGAAATCGCTTTGGTCGCCGGGCCGCAGCTGGTGGTGCCGGTGATGAACGCGCGTTATGCGCTGAACGCCGCCAATGCGCGCTGGGGCTCGCTGTACGATGCGCTCTACGGAACCGACGCTATCCCGGAGACGGCCGGCGCCGAGCGAGGCGACAAATTCAATCCGGCGCGCGGTGCCAAGGTCGTCGCCTGGGTGAAAAGCTTCTTCGACGAGGCGGTGCCGCTCACGACAGGCAAATGGGCCGGCGTCAACGGGCTTTCGGTCGCCAATGGCATGTTGCGGCTGGGCGAGGGTGCCGGCGCCACCACGCTTGCCGACCTCAGACAGTTTGCCGGCTATCGCGGCGATGCCGCCGACCCCGAAGCCGTCCTGCTGGTCAAGAACGGCCTGCACATCGAAATCGTCATCGACCGCAACAACCAGATCGGCCGCACCGATCCGGCCGGCATTGCCGATGTCGTGCTGGAATCGGCGCTGACCACCATCCAGGACTGCGAGGATTCGGTGGCGGCGGTCGATGCCGAGGATAAGGTGCTGGTCTACCGCAACTGGCTCGGCCTGATGAAGGGCGACTTGGCGGAGGAGATCACCAAGGCCGGCAAGAGCTTTGTCCGGAGGCTCAACCCCGACCGCACCTATACCGCGCCCGATGGCGGCACGCTGACCTTGCCCGGCCGCTCGCTGATGCTGGTCAGGAATGTCGGCCACCTCATGACCAACCCGGCGATATCGGACCGCGACGGCAACGAGGTGCCGGAAGGCATCATGGATGCGGCGCTGACGGCGCTGATCGCGCTGCACGATATCGGCCCTAATGGACGCAGACAAAACTCTCGCGCCGGCTCGATGTACATCGTAAAGCCCAAGATGCACGGGCCCGACGAAGTCGCCTTCGCCGTCGAGATTTTCGACCGCGTCGAGGCGCTGCTCGGCGTGCCCAAAAACACCATCAAGATGGGCATCATGGACGAGGAGCGGCGCACCACCGTCAACCTCAAGGAGGCGATCCGCGCCGCGAAAGAACGCGTCGTCTTCATCAACACCGGCTTCCTCGATCGCACCGGCGACGAGATCCACACCTCGATGGAGGCCGGCCCGATGATCCGCAAGGGCGACATGAAGCAGGCCGCCTGGATTGCCGCCTACGAAGCCTGGAACGTCGACACCGGGCTGGAATGCGGGCTGGCCGGCCACGCCCAGATTGGCAAGGGCATGTGGGCGATGCCCGACCTGATGGCGGCGATGCTGGCCGAGAAGATCGCGCATCCCAAGGCCGGCGCCAACACCGCCTGGGTGCCGTCGCCGACGGCGGCAACGCTGCACGCCACCCATTATCACAAGGTCGACGTCCATGCCGTGCAAGCTGCGCTGAAGAGCCGCCCCAAGGCAAAACTCGACGACATCCTGTCGGTGCCCGTCGCTGTCCGGCCGAACTGGTCTCAGGCGGACATCCGGAAGGAACTCGACAACAACGCGCAGGGAATTCTGGGCTATGTCGTGCGCTGGATCGACCAGGGCGTCGGCTGTTCGAAAGTGCCGGATATAAACGACGTCGGTCTGATGGAGGACCGCGCCACGCTGCGCATCTCCTCGCAGCACATCGCCAACTGGCTGCATCACGGCGTCTGCACGCCCGAGCAGGTCATGGAGACGATGAAACGCATGGCGGCGATCGTCGACCGCCAGAACCAAGGCGATCCGCTCTACCGGCCGATGGCGCCGGATTTCGACAAGTCCATCGCCTTCCTCGCCGCGTGTGATCTGGTCTTCAAGGGCCGCGTCCAGGCCAACGGCTATACCGAGCCGGTGCTGCACGCACGGAGGCTGGAGCTGAAGGCAAAGCAGGGCACCTGAAGCGAAGGCATGGGAGTCGGTGTCCCCCTCCCCCTTGAGGGGAGGGTGGCCCGAAGGGCCGGGAGGGGTCCTGCAAGAATTGCGCCGACTCCCATTCCAGCGACAAGAACGGGATTGTCTTGGCGACCAATACTCGGTGCCATCTTGATCTGCGGATATCGTGCAGACGTTAAAGGCAGAGCACGTCGCCGGCAACCCCACCCGGCCGCTTCGCGGCCACCCTCCCCCCGAGGGGGAGGGGAACGTCACGCCGCCTGCGCCATCCGCTCCGAGCTCATGCGGTAGGAAATCGCCTCGGCCAGATGGATGCGGCCGACTGTTTCGCTTGCCTCGAGGTCGGCCAGCGTCCGCGCCACCTTCAAGACGCGGTGATAGGCGCGCGCGGAAAAGCCGAGTTTTTCGCTGGCATCTCTGAGCAACGACAGGCCGGCGGCATCGGGCATGGCGATCGCCTCGATGACGGAGGGCGAGCAATGGGCGTTGGTGGTGGCGGTCGCGCCGAGCCGCTCGAAGCGCTCGCGCTGGATCGTACGGGCGCGGGCGACGCGCAGCGCCACCGCGGCACTTTTCTCTGCCCGGTCCGGCCGGATCAAATCGCTGGCCGAGACCGCCGGCACCTCGATCCTGAGGTCGATACGGTCGAGCAGCGGGCCGGAAATGCGCGCCTGGTAGTCGGTGCGGCAGCGGTCGCCGCGCAGGCAGCGATAGCCGGGCTCGCCGGCCATGCCGCAGCGGCACGGGTTCATCGCCGCGACCAGCTGGATACGTGCCGGATAAGTGACGCGGTGGTTGGCGCGCGCGATCATGCAGTCGCCGGTCTCGAGCGGCTGGCGCAGCGCATCGAGCGCCTGCGGCGAGAATTCGGGAAACTCGTCGAGGAACAGCACGCCGTGATGGGCGAGCGAGGCCTCGCCCGGCCGCACGCGCAACCCGCCGCCGACCATCGCCGCCATCGAGGCCGAATGATGCGGCGCGCGGAACGGCCGCCGGTCTGTGAGCTTTCCTTCGCCGAGTTCGCCGGCCACCGAGGCGATCATCGAGACTTCGAGCAATTCCCTGGGCGCCAGCGGCGGCAGGATCGACGGCAGCCGCTGCGCCAGCATCGACTTTCCCGATCCCGGCGGCCCGACCATCAGAAGATTGTGGCCGCCGGCTGCCGCCACCTCCAGCGCCCGCTTGGCGGTCTCCTGGCCCTTGATGTCGGCAAGGTCGGGCAGGTCGCGCGCCGAGGCATGGATGCCGGCTTCCGGCCGCGACAGAACCTGCGTGCCGCGAAAATGATTGGCGATGGCGATCAGGCTGCGCGGCGCCAATATGTCGAAATCCTTGCCGGCCCAGGCCGCTTCCGGCCCGCAGGCGAACGGGCAGATCAGGCCCTTGCCTTCGGCATTGGCGCCGATCGCCGCCGGCAGCGCGCCGGCCACCGCGGCGATGGTGCCGTCGAGCGACAATTCGCCAAGCACGACATAGCCGGCCAGCATGTCGCCCGGAATGGCGCCGAGCGCCGCCATCAGCCCGAGCGCGATCGGCAGATCGTAATGGCTGCCTTCCTTGGGCAGGTCGGCGGGTGCCAGATTGACGGTGACCTTCTTCGACGGCATCGACAGGCCGGATGCATGCAGCGCTGCCTGCACCCGCTCGCGGCTTTCGGCTACAGCCTTGTCGGCCAGCCCGACGATGTGCATGTTGACCTTGCCCGGCGCGATCATCACCTGCACGTCGACCGGCACGGCCTCGATGCCCTGGAAAGCAACCGTGCGAACCCGCGCCACCATGTCTTCACCCCGGATGCAGGCTTTTGCCCCAAGCCTTTGCGATCATGCCGCGAACGGCGTCACCGGAGACAACCACAGATTTCCGGCGAAGGCAAGAACATTTGGGGAACAGCTGAGCGCCACGGCTGCAATGGTCCGGAACGCGGCCGCTTCCAGAAGCAATGTACGCTAGTTGCGCTTCTCCTCGACGGCATCCCAAAATAGGCTGGCGATGTCGGCGCCGCCGAAGCGCTGCACTTCGCGTATGCCGGTCGGTGAGGTCACGTTGATCTCGGTCATGTAGTCGCCGATGACGTCGATGCCGACAAGGATGAAGCCGCGCTCCTTCAGCGCGGGGCCGATGCGGGCACAGATCTCGCGTTCGCGCGCCGTCAATTCGGTCTTTTCGGCGCGGCCGCCGACATGCATGTTGGAGCGGGAATCATGCTCGGCCGGTACCCGGTTGATGGCGCCGACAGGCTCGCCGTCAACCAGGATGATGCGCTTGTCGCCAGCCCGCACCTCCTTGAGGTAGCGCTGCACGATGTAGGGTTCGCGGAACAACTGGTCGAACATTTCGAGCAGCGAGGCGAGGTTGCGGTCGGCCTCGTGCAGGTGGAAGATGCCGGCGCCGCCATTGCCGTAGAGCGGTTTGACGATGATATCGCCGAACTCCTTGCGGAAGGCTGCGACCTCGA
Source organism: Mesorhizobium sp. M0184 (assembly GCF_040322215.1). Classification (NCBI taxonomy): domain Bacteria; kingdom Pseudomonadati; phylum Pseudomonadota; class Alphaproteobacteria; order Hyphomicrobiales; family Phyllobacteriaceae; genus Mesorhizobium; species Mesorhizobium sp. M0184. The sequence continues at coordinate 55,552 of NZ_JAMYSZ010000032.1, read as the reverse complement.
GCGGGTCCTTGGTGATCAGCGTGTCCGGCATCAGGTCGGGAAATTCAGTGACGAAGATCTTTTCCGGGCTGTTGCGCACCCAGGCAGGGTCGTTGACCACCAGGGTCTTCGGATGGATGCGCTCGAGGATATGCGTGGTGGTGATGTAGTTCATGTCGAAGGGTGGATCCTGCCGCAAAAGGATGACGTCCATCTCCGAAAGATCGGTGCGGACTTCTTCGCCCAGCGAATAATGATTGCCCTTATCGTCGCGAACCTGCATCGCCTCGATACGGGCAAACACCTTGCCGTCGCGCAGCGACAGCCGGTCGGGCGTGTAGTGGAACAATTGGTGGCCGCGCCGCTGCGCCTCCAGCGACAGCGCAAACGACGTGTCGCCGGCTACCGACACGGTGGAGATGTGGTCCATCTGGACGGCGACTTTCAGGGGCATGGCAGCTCTCCGGCGCACTTGGAGCGATCCACTTGGACGCACAAAGTACGCTCCAACATTTTTTGAATCCATGCATCGTGCTTTCCGAAAATCGATTCCGATTTCTCGGGCCGATGCATCGACGAGAGCGATATAAGGAAATCGGCGGCCTCTGCCAATCGGCCAAGGTCATGATGAGGCTGCGCTTCGCTTGGCGCAGACCCCAATGCGATGTGCGTTCAGCGGTCGAACACCAGCTTGGAATAGCCGAGGAAGGACAGCGCCATGGCAACCAGTGAGGCGACCGCAAGGGCGACGAGCGGCGGCACCATCGGCAGCGCGAACAGCATGGCGCAATAGACGAGATAATTGACGAGGCTGGTGGCAATGCCGACGCCGCCATAGCGTGCGCCCTCTTGCGCGACGCCGCGGCTGGAAGGCGAGAAGGTCAGATGGCGGTTGATCAGCCAGGTGACGGACAGGGCAAAACCGATCGAGATGATGCGAGCCGCGAAGGGGCCAAGCGGCGCTATCGCCAACACCAGCCAAAGCGCCGCCGCGTCGGCGACGAAGCCGATGCCGCCGGCGACAATGAAGCGGGCGAGGCGTCCCATTTAGGGCTCTAAGCCGCCCGCGGGGTCTTGCGCGGTCCGGTCTTCAAAGTCGCGAGCGCACTTGCGCGTTCGCGTTCGACGCGGCCGGAAGGCATCGACAGATAGAAGATGCGCTTCTGCTCGGCCCGGCCGCGCGACACCGAATCGAGGATTACCCCGGTCACCGCCGCCAGCATCGACAGCAGCAGCAGCCCGACCGACAGCACCCACGTCGGCATGCGCGGCACAAGCCCGGTTTCGGCGAACTCGATCAGCACCGGCGCCATCAGAAACAGGCTTGATGCCAGGAAGAACACCGAAAAAGCGCCGAAGAAACGCAGCGGCTGCGTCTCCTTCATCAGCATGGCGAACATCCACAGGATCTTCGCGCCGTCGCGAAAGGTCGACAGCTTCGACGAGGAGCCTTCCGGCCGGCGGCCATAGTCGAGTCCGATCTCGCTGACCGGCAATTTGAGCTGCGAGGCGTGCACCGACATTTCGGTCTCGATCTCGAAACCGCCGGAAACGGCGGGAAAACTCTTGACGAAGCGCCTGGTGAAGGCGCGGTAACCCGAGAAGATATCGGTAAAGTCCGAGCCGAACAAACGTTTGTAGAGGCTGTTGAAGATGCGGTTGCCGAAGGCGTGGCCTGTCCTGCCGGCGTCGTTGGCGACGCCGCGCCTGGTGCCCACCACCATGTCGGAGCGCTCGGTCAGCAGCGTGTTGATCAGTTGCGGCGCGTCCTCCGGCGCATAGGTGCCGTCGCCGTCGGCCATCAGGTAGATGTCGGCCTCGATGTCGGCGAACATGCGGCGCACGACATTGCCTTTGCCCTGGCGCGGCTCGCGCACCACGATGGCGCCGGCGGCGCGGGCTCGGAGCGCGGTCAGGTCGCGCGAATTGTTGTCGTAGACATAGATCGCGGCGGCAGGCAGCGTTTCGCGAAAGCGCCGCACCACTTCGCCGATCGTCAGCTCCTCATTGTAGCAAGGCAGGAGCACGGCGATGCTCGGCTCATGGCGCACTTCTTGTGGCATTTTCGTCTCCGGATGCCCTGTGAGGCCCCTGACCGCTCAAGCGCCGGCCTCGCTCGGGCGGCTTTACTATTTATTGAAGCTGTTAAGGCTAGGTTTAAACCGCACCGTATTCCTTCCAAAGGTCCTGATATGAGCACAGCCGACGATGGCGCCTCCATTTGGAGGTCCGATATCGCGCTGGCGCTGCTTGCCACTTTGCTGGCACTTGCCGTCAATGCCCTTGCCGGCTTCCCGGAATTGACCAATGCCGGCGGCGACAACGACAATCTGCTGCGCCTTGTCGAAGTTCGCGACATGCTGGCCAGCCAGGGCTGGTTCGATCTGCACCAGTACAGGATGGGCCTGGAAGGCGGTTTCGTCATGCATTGGTCGCGGCTGGTCGATGCGCCGATCGCCGCCATCATCATCGCCGTATCGGCCCTGACCGGCAGCGCGGGCTTTGCCGAGAATGTTGCGCAAGTGCTGTGGCCGGCGCTGCTCTTTTGCCTGACCGTATTTTTCACGGCTCGCGCCGCGCGCAGCTTTGCCGGGTACGGCGCTGTGCTGCCGGCTGTCGTCGTCGGCGGCGCCGCACTGCATTTCCTCGGCATTTTTTCGCCTGGCGCGCTCGATCACCACAATGTCCAGCTGATGCTGAGCATGGCCAGCCTGAGCTTGTTGCTTGAAGCGCCGTTGCGCAGGCCGGCGGCATTGCTCTCCGGCCTGTGCGCCGGATTGATGCTGGCCGTCGGCATGGAAACCGCGCCTTATGTCGCCACCATCGGCGCCTCAGTCGCCACGCTGTTTGCCCTCGACGCCGATGGCGAGAGGTCGATTGCCAGGGATTTCGGCCTCGGCTTTGCCGGCGTGTCCGCTCTCGTCTTTGTCGCCACCATTGCGCCGTCTGCCTGGGGTCAGGCGCAATGCGACGCCTTCTCGACCGTGCAGTTCGTCGTCGCGGCGATTGCCGGAACCGGCCTTGCGGCGATAGCGTCGGTCGAGCCCGCCGGCCGCACGCGCCAATGGCGGTTCGCCTTGCTTGGCCTGCTTGCTCTTGTATTGGGCTCTGTCGTCGTCTTTTTGTCCCCGCAATGCCTGGCAGCGCCCTATGCGAACCTCGATCCGCGCCTCAAGGAGCTATGGCTTGATCACATCGACGAGGCGCAATCGCTGTTCAAGCTGCTCGCTGAAGATCCGGCCGGGGTGGTGGCGCGCTATGCCACGCCGCTCATCGCGCTCGTGCTGATGGCGCTTCGCCTTGGCCGTGGCGGCTGGCGGCGGCAGGACAGCCTTGTCGGCGCGCTGCTTGTCGTGGCCTTCATCGTCAGTGCTTGGCAGGTGCGCGGTTCGACATTCTCGATCGCCTTCGCTGTCGTCCCGCTTGCCGCCTGGATTGCCAAATGGCGTCAACGGGCCGAGGTCAGCCCGTCGCGCGGTGTGGCGCTGCGCATGGCTGCCGTCTGGCTGGTTTCGGTGAATGCGGTCTGGACTGGGGCTGCCGCGGCAACCTCGGTAGCCTTCGAGGACAGCAGTACCGCCGCCGATAATGGCGACGGCGCCGATGTCGCTTGCCAGCGCATGGCCTCCTTTGCGGCACTCGGCCGCCTGCCCGGCACCACCGTGCTGGCAATTTCCAATCTCGGATCGCCTATCCTGGCCTATTCCGGACATCGCGTCTTCGCCGGGCCCTACCATCGCAACGTCGCCGGCAACCTGCTGGCGCTCGATGCCTTCCTTGGGTCCGATGCCGATGCCAGGACCATCCTGGCGGATCATCACGTCGGCCTCGTCGCGCTGTGCCCCGGCAGCGCCGAAAGCAAGCTCCTCGCAGCCAAGGCGCCGGCAGGCTTTCTTGCCGGGCTGATGCGCGGCAGCGTGCCGGAATGGCTTGAGCCGGTTGCCGGGACCAGCGGAGCCGCCGTCGAATTGTACCGCGTCCGGCTGGGCAGCTGATCGATCGGCGGCCCGTGCGGCCTTTTGTCGGTCATAAGTCCTGACAATCCACTCTTTCGCCCTTGCCCGCCCGACACGGCTGGATAGGATGCGCGCCGGCCGACCGAGATCATTGGACCGGGAGAGAATTTCATGATGCCATCGGCACGCTTTGCCGACCTCGAAGGCGCTTCGGTGCTGATCACCGGTGGCGGCTCCGGCATTGGTGCTGCCTTGACCGAAGGTTTTGTCCGCCAGGGGGCAAAGGTCGCCTTCATCGATATCGCGGACCGTCCGAGTGTGGCGCTGGCCGATCGGTTAGACAAGGAGCTGGGCCGGCGGCCGCTTTATCTCAAGACCGACATACGCGACATCGAGGCGTTGCGGCTATCGGCGGCTAAAGCCGCCAAGGCGCATGGCGACGTGACCGTGCTGATCAACAATGCCGCGCAGGATGACCGTCATGCCGTCGAAGACGTCACGGTGGAGTTCTGGGACAACAACCATGCCATCAACCTGCGCCCGCATTTCTTCAGCGCACAGGCGGTGGCGCCGGGCATGAAGCGGGCCGGCGGCGGCTCGATCATCAACTTCACCTCGACGTCGTTTCTCATCAACCATCCCGATATGCCGGCCTACACCGCCGCCAAGGCCGGCATCGTCGGTCTCACCAAGGGTCTTGCCGGCAAGCTCGGCGTCGACGGCATCCGTGTCAACGCGATCGCGCCCGGCTGGGTGATCACCGAGCGGCAGAGAAAGCTCTGGGTCACCGAAGAAGCGCTCGCCGCTCATGTCGCCAAACAGTGCATCAAAGAGGTGATGCAGCCGGAAGACATTGTCGGCACCGTGCTGTTCCTGGCGTCGGATGCCTCACGCATGCTGACCGCGCAGATGCTGATCGTCGATGGGGGGTTCCTGTGATCTCATCGAGCAAGGCAGCTTCCGTCGCGGCCGTCGACTGGGGCACCACCCGCATGAGGGTCTGGCTGCTCGACGGCGCCGGCAAGGTTCTCGCCGAGCGGCGCGGCGATGACGGACTGATCACCGCCCAGGCTAAAGGATTTTCGTCCATTCTCGAAGGGCATCTGGCTGCCCTGGGTGCTCCCGAGGCGCTGCCGGTCATCATTTGCGGCATGGCCGGTTCGCGCCAGGGCTGGCTGGAGGCGCCCTATGTCAGCGTGCCGGCGCCGATCGGCGCTATTCTCGCCGGCGCTGCCCGCATCCCCGGCCAGCGCCGCGACATCCGCATCGTGCCCGGCCTTGCCCAGCGTCTGGCCGACGCCCCGGATGTCATGCGCGGCGAGGAGACGCAGCTTGCCGGCGCAGGTTTGCCGGCAAAGGGACGCCATCTCGTCTGCATGCCTGGCACCCATTCCAAATGGGTGCTGGTCGAGGACGGCTCTGTTGCCGGTTTCGGCACCTGGCCGACCGGCGAGCTGTTTTCGGTGCTGGCCGCGCACTCGATCTTGCGCCATTCGCTGGGCGAGCCGCCGAAGCCGGTTGCCGCCGAAAATCCATTTTTCCGGGAGTGGTGCCTGAAGGCGTTGGCCGAAGGCGGTGACATCGGTTCAAGACTGTTCTCGATCCGCGCCGCCAGCCTGCTGCAGGATCTGAAGCCCGAGGATGCCGCCGCCTGCCTGTCCGGCCTGCTGATCGGCGGCGAGATCGCTTCGGCAAATCGCCGTTATGGGGCCGTGCCCGTCGTGCTGATCGCGTCGGGCGCACTCGGCAAGCTCTATGCCGACGCCCTCGGCCTTGCCGGGCTCGCGGTCAGGGTGGTCGACGCCGACGAGGCGGTGCGTGCCGGTCTTGCCGAAGCCGCGCGCGAAAATGGCATGATCGCTGGAAATGGAGTTGCCGCATGACCGAAACCGCACCTTTTCCAAAGCTCGAGCGGGGTCTGGTCGCCATCCTGCGTGGCCTCAAGCCAAGCGAGGCGGTGGCGATCGGCCAGGCGATCTTCGGCGCCGGTATCGAAGCGATCGAGGTGCCGCTCAACTCGCCCGATCCTTACGCCTCCATCGCCAGCATTGTCGGAGCGCTTCCTCCAACGGCCCTGGTCGGTGCCGGCACGGTGCTCAGCGCCGCCGATGTCAACGGCCTGCACAAGGCCGGCGGGCGGCTGCTGGTCAGCCCCAATATCGATGCCGAGGTCATGGGCCGTGCCATGCACTACGGCATGGTGACGATGCCCGGCGTGTTCACGCCGACCGAGGCATTTCAGGCAATCCGGCTCGGCGCCTCGGCATTGAAATTCTTCCCGGCGAGCGTGCTTGGCGCGGCAGGCATTTCGGCGATGCGCGCGGTGCTGCCGGCCAGTGTGCTGGTCGGCGCGGTCGGCGGCGTTTCGGACAAGGATTTTGCCGGCTACAAGGCAGCCGGCGTCAGCGTCTTCGGTCTTGGCTCCAGCCTGTTCAAGCCGGGCATGAGCGTCGACGAAGTGGCAGCGCGAGCGAAAGCCGCAGTTCAGGCCTGGGACGCGGCGTTTGGAGCGGCATGATGAGCGAGACCATTGTTTCGGTTTTTTCCGACCATGTCTGCCAACTCGGCGAGGGACCAAGCTATGACCCTGCCACCGACACGCTCTACTGGTTCGACATCGTCAACGGCCAGCTCCTCGAACAGCGCCTGTCGGGCGGTGCCGTCAAAATCCACGAGCTCGGTCAGATGGCCAGCGCCATCTGCATCATCGACGACCAACGCCAGCTGATCGCCACCGAGACCGGTCTGCATGTCCGCGACGTCGCGACCGGCAAGCTGACGCTGCACACGCCGATCGAGGCCGACAATACGGTCACCCGCTCGAACGATTCACGCGTTCACCCTTGCGGCGCGCTGTGGGTCGGCACCATGGGCAAGGGCGAGGAGAAGGGTGCCGGTTCGATCTACTGGTTCTTCAAGGGCGAGCTGCGCCGGCTCTATGCCGACGTCACGGTGCCCAATTCGATCTGCTTTTCCGAGGATGGGACGATCGCCTATTACACCGACACCAGCACCGGGCTGTTGATGCGCGTCGGCTGCGATCCGGTGACCGGACTGCCGGTTGGCGAACCGAAGGTCTTCGTCGACCACCGTTCGGCCAAGGGCTATATCGATGGTTCGGTGCTCGACCGTGACGGCATATTGTGGAACGCCTGCTGGGGCGGCAGCGTCGTCGAAGCCTATGGACCCGACGGCAAGCTCGTCCGTTCGGTGGCGATGCCGGCGACGCAGCCTTCCTGTCCGGCTTTCGTCGGCAGGAATGCCGACCGGCTGGCGGTCACCTCCGCCTGGTCGGGCAAAAGCGAGAAGCAGCGCCTGCTCGACCCGCAAGCCGGCATGACATTCATGCTCGACATTCCAGTCAATGGTCGCTTCGAGCCACGCGTGCTGATTGGCTAGACCATGATCCCGAAAAGTGGGAACCGGTTTTCGGAAAAGATCATGGTCAACCAGGAAGATGGCGCCGTTGCTGTCGTGCAGGCGTCCGGCTGACGTCGGTTCCGCGAAAGCCGAATGCATTCGCCGTGCGATGCTAGAACGGTTCATCGTTTCGCGGGAACGCTGAAACGCTCTATCTCTTTGTTTTGACGCAATTCCGGACGGAAAACCGTTTCACACTTTTCCTGGAATTGCTTTAGGCAATCGTGCTGCCGGGAAATCGTTTCGATCATGTCAAGCCGCGAGCCGAAGCTGATCCTTGTCTACGAGCCAGAAAAGGCTTGCTTCGATCGGCTGGTCGCCGATAACCACGTGCCGGAGCGTGCCGCCGAAATCGCCTCCTATCTGGCGCAATCGACCGATATCGCTGCTGAATTCGACGCACTTGCCGCCGCTTGCCAGAAGCGCGGCCTGTCATTTGCGCCGGTGGCGCTCGACGACGCCGCAAGCGTTCTCGCCGGCGAGGACCCGAAGACCACGCTTGTCTGGACGCTGACCGACGGCGTCGCCTATTTCCGCGGCGGCGCGGCACCGGCTCTGGCACGGCTGAATGGCCTGAAGGCGATCGGCGCCGACGATGCGCTGTTCGCGCTCTGTCAGGACAAGTTCCGGTCCGGCGCCGTGCTCGGCGCGCTTGGCCTGCCGGTGCCGCAGGCGGGCCTTGCCCGTGACGGCGCCTGGCTGGTCGCGCCGCCGGCCTCGCCCGCCGGCTGGTTCGTCAAGCCGAACCGGCTCGGCGCCAAGATCGGCATCTGGCCGCATTCGCACTGCCACGATCTCGGCCACGCGCTGGAGCTTAGCCGGCGCGTCTTCGCCGCCTATCGCGACGATGTCATCGTCCAGCCCTATGTCGCCGGCCGCAACGCGCGCGCCAGTTTTCTCGGATTGAGGCCGGATACCGGCGTCGAGGCGCTGGGCATCGCCTTTGTCGGTTCGGGCGGCGATTTCCAGACCATGCAGGACAGCCTGGCGCTTTACGGCGATACCGGCGCAGCGGCGAAAGCTGCGGGAAAATATACCGAGCCGGTGCTGCTGCCGGTCGCCGGCAGCCAGCCTGAAGCCGATGCAAGAATCCGTCGCATCGCCGAACGCCTGATGGTCGGGCTTGGCCTGCGGGATGTGTTTTCCATCGATTTCCGGGTCGAAGCCGACGACAGCGTCCACCTCATCGAGTTCGAGGTCTGCCCCGGCTTGCCCTGCTTCGATTTCCGCGATTACTGTCGCCAGCAATGGGGCTTGAGCCTCGCCGACGCGATGGCGGAGGCAGCGGCGAACCGGCTTCTCGCCTAAATCCCCTCGACCAGCGCGATTTCACCATCGGCCACCTTCTGGCGGATCGCGACGGCGCGCTGGTATTCGGGCGAGTGGTAGCAGTCATGCGCCGCCGCAAGCGACGGAAACTCGATGATCACGTTGCGGTCGCGGCCCGGCCCCTCGGCCTTCTCATGTGCGCCGCCGCGCGCCAGGAACTTGGCGCCGAAGCGATCGAAGGCCGGTTTGGCGGCGGCGACATAGTCTTTGTAGCCTTCCGCATCGCGCACGTCGACGCGAGCGATCCAGTATCCCTTGGGCATGGCTTTTCTCCGGGTTAATTCCTGCCCTCAGGCCGAGCGCATTTCATCGAGGATCGCTTCCGCTGCCGCCCGCCTGTCGGCCGCACCGACGATCGGCCGGCCGACGACGAGGTGGCTGGAGCCGTTGCGGATCGCCTGCGCCGGCGTCACCACGCGTTTCTGGTCGCCATGGTCGCTGCCCTTCGGCCGGATTCCCGGCGTCACGACCGCCAGGTCGGGGCCGACGATGCGGCGCACCGCCTCGGCTTCTTCGGCCGAGCAGACGATGCCGCCCATGCCGGCATGCAGCGCCTGCTCGGAGCGCCTCAGCACTAGCGTATGCGGATCATACTCATAGCCGGCGTCGATCACGTCCTGCTCGTCCATCGAGGTCAGCACGGTGACCCCGAGCAGGCAAAGGTCGCTGCCCCTCGCGGCTTCGACCGCCGCCTTCATCGTCTTCGGATAGGCATGGATGGTCAGCATGCTCATGCCCATCCTGGCGATGTTGTCGACCCCCTTGGCAACGGTGTTATCGATGTCGAGGAGCTTCATGTCGAGAAAGATCCTGGTGCCGCCGCTGGCCAGCTCGCGGGCGAAATCGAGCCCGCCGGCAAAGGCGAGCTGGTAACCGATCTTGTAGAAGGAGACGATCCCGTCGAGCTCGCGCACCGCTTTCTCGGCTTCCTTCAGCGTCGGCAGGTCGAGGCCGACGATCAGCCGTTCCTGCATCGTGTCGGCATGCGCGGCGTCCGGGATCATGCCTCGATCCGCGTCGACAGCATGCGCGAGGTTTCGATCAGCGTTCGGCATAGGTGCTCCATCGATTGGCGTAGTCTTTCGTCCCGGAAGTTGCCCTCGTCGTCGAAGGCGTAGCCGCCCTCCGGCACCGAACACTCCGGTGTCACCACCTCCATCCGGCAGCGTACCAGAACGGCGCGCAGATGGTTGATGCAGCGTATCCCGCCGAAGGGTCCGTTGGAAGACGAGCAGAGGCCGGCGACCTTGCCGGCAAGCGGCCTGAACGTCCGGCCGCCATCCTTGCGCAGCTGGCTCACCCAATCGATGCTGTTCTTGAGCAGCGGTGGAATGGAGCCGTTATATTCGGGCGTCGCGATCAGCAGCCCGTCATGGGCGGCGATCATCCGGCCGAGCTTGACGGCGTTTTCGGGAATGCCTTCGTCCTTTTCCAAATCCTGGTCGAGGATCGGCAGCGGATAGTCGGCGAGCGAGATGCGGGTCACCTCGGCGCCCTGCATGGCAAGTTCCTTCTGTGCCACGTCGGCGGTCCTGCCGCTATAGGCGCCGCTGCGCAACGAACCGGCGACGACGAGAATTTTCGGGATCACAGCCATGGGTCCGCCTTGTCACCCGATGGGTATAAGACAAGTGCTATTCAAACCCAACGCTTCAATTCATGCGGCCCCGCGTCGGTAGATCCAAAGCTGCGTCGGCGGAATGTTGCGGATGACGAAATGGAAATGCTCGACCGTATAGTCGCCGCGGCCCGGCGGGATCGGCGACAGCGGCCCGTAAGTCAGCTGCACGATCGGCCGGCCCGCCGGGATACGGTCGAGCAGGCTCTCGACATAGGCGATGCGCTGGGCGACAGGGAAATTGAGCAGCGGCACGCCCGATATCACAGAATCGAAGATCAGGTCGCGCTTGTCGCCAAGCGTCGCGTCGAGATTGAAGGCGTCGCCCTCGATGACGTTGACGCCTGGATAAAGCTGGCGCAGATGGCGCACGAAATCAGTGGAATATTCGACCGCGTAGAGATTCTCAGGCTTTATGCCCTGGGCGAGGATGGCGCGTGTGATGACGCCTGTACCGGGCCCGACCTCGAGCACCGGCAGGCCAGATGTCGGATCGACGATCGAGGCCATCTTGCCTGCGGTGATGGAACTGGTCGGGACGATCGAACCGACCGCCTTCGGCTTGTCGATCCAGCCCTTGAAGAACTTCAGCTCGTCGTCGAACTTTTCCGCCAGCGTCTTTCGCAGTCCGGGACTACGCGTCATTGAAAGTCCTCCTCAACGCTCCCTCGCATGCTACTTAGCAGTTACGAGGTGCAAGACAAGGCGAATCCCCGGATAAGGTGTTGATGACGCTCGGGAAGCGTTTTCCAGGGATCAGCTTCAGTGCTCGCCGAACGTTTCGAAAAAGTCTTTCATGCGGGCGAAAAATCCGCTCGACTGAGGCGAATTGTCCTTTGAGGAAAGCTGCTCGAATTCCTCCAGCAATTCGCGCTGACGGCGCGAAAGGTTCTGCGGCGTCTCAACCACGGTCTGGATGTAGAGGTCGCCGATATTGGGCTGGCGCAGCACAGGCATGCCCTTGCCCTTGAGGCGGAACTGGCGACCGTTCTGGGTGCCTTCCGGCACCTTCACCTTCGTCTGGGTACCATCCAGTGTCGTCACCTCGAACGAGCCGCCAAGCGCTGCCGTCGTCATCGAGATCGGCACCTTGCAATAAAGATCGGCCCCGTCGCGCTGGAAGAATTCGTGCGGCTTGACCGCGAGGAAGATGTAGAGATCGCCCGACGGGCCGCCGCGCAGGCCAGCCTCGCCCTCATTGGCCAGCCGGATGCGGGTGCCATCCTCGATGCCGGCAGGGATGTTTACCGACAGCGAGCGCTCCTCGGTGACACGGCCTTGGCCGGCGCATTTCGGGCACGGATCCTTGATGGTCTGGCCGCGCCCCTGGCATTGCGGGCAGGTGCGCTCGATCGAGAAGAAGCCTTGCGTGGCGCGCACCTTGCCGTGGCCGTTGCACATCGAGCAGGTGACGGGCTGGGTGCCAGGCTTGGCGCCGCTGCCCGAGCATTCCGAGCAGGAAATCGAGGCTGGCACCCGAATCTGCGCGGTCTTGCCGGAAAATGCCTCTTCCAGCGTAATTTCCATATTGTAGCGCAGGTCGGCGCCGCGCTCGCGTCCGCCGGACGAGCGGCGCTGGCGCCCGCCCATCATGTCGCCGAAAATGTCTTCGAAAATGTCGGCGAAGCCGCCGGCGCCAAAGCCTTGCGCCCCGCCATTCATACCGCCGTGCTCGAAGGCGGCGTGGCCGAAGCGATCATAGGCGGCGCGCTTCTGCGGGTCCTTCAGTGTCTCGTAGGCTTCGTTGATTTCCTTGAACTTGTGCTCGCAGGCATGGTCGCCTGGGTTGCGGTCGGGATGGAACTGCATGGCGAGCTTGCGAAAAGCGCTCTTGAGCTCCTTCTCGTCGGCGCCCTTTTGCACGCCTAGCGTTTCGTAAAAATCAGCTTTCATGTTTTCCCGCAGTCCGGATAGTCAACGTCTTGAAGCATCGTTGCGTCGTTTGCCGGCACGCTGTTCCGATTTAGGTGTGATGGAGCCGCGATGCCAGTGTCTACGAGGCTTTGTCCGCATTTTTTCGGGCAGCTCAGCGTTTTTCCGGCAAAGGGTTGCAAAAAAGCCCGGCTGTGCGCCGGGCTTTTCCCTTACCTGTACCGTCAGGCGGTTCAGGCCGACTTCTTCTTCTCGTCGTCTTCGTCGATTTCCTCGAAGTCGGCATCGACGACGTCACTGTCCTTGGCGGCATCAGCCTTGGCGTCGGCCTCGGCGGCTTCCTTCTGCGAAGCCTCGTACATGGCCTGGCCGAGCTTCATCGAGACTTCGGCGAGCGTCTGCGTCTTGGCCTCGATCTCGGTCACATCGTCGCCTTCGGCAGCGGTCTTCAGAGCCGCGATCGCATCGGCAATCGCCGTGCGGTCGGCCTCGGAAACCTTCTCGCCGTATTCCTTCAGAGATTTCTCCGAGGAATGCACCAGCGCCTCGGCCTGGTTGCGGGCCTCGACCAGCGCGCGCCGCTTCTTGTCGGCTTCGGCATTGGCCTCGGCGTCCTTGACCATCTTCTCGATGTCGGCGTCCGAAAGGCCGCCGGACGCCTGGATGCGGATCTGGTGCTCCTTGCCGGTGCCCTTGTCCTTGGCCGAGACGTTGACGATGCCGTTGGCGTCGATGTCGAAGGTGACCTCGATCTGCGGCACGCCGCGCGGCGCAGGCGGGATGCCGACCAGATCGAACTGGCCGAGCGCCTTGTTGTCGGCGGCCATTTCACGCTCGCCCTGGAAGACGCGGATGGTCACCGCCGACTGCGAATCCTCGGCCGTGGAGAACACCTGGCTCTTCTTTGTCGGAATCGTCGTGTTGCGTTCGATCAGCCGCGTGAACACGCCGCCCAGCGTCTCGATGCCGAGCGACAACGGCGTCACGTCGAGCAGCAGCACGTCCTTGACGTCGCCCTGCAGCACGCCGGCCTGGATAGCGGCGCCCAACGCGACGACCTCATCCGGGTTGACGCCCTTGTGCGGCTCCTTGCCGAAGAACTGCTTCACGATCTCCTGGATCTTGGGCATACGGGTCATGCCGCCGACCAGGACGACTTCGTCGATTTCGCCGGCCTTCAGGCCGGCATCCTTGAGCGCCGCCTTGCAAGGATCGATCGTGCGCTGGACGAGATCCTCGACCAGACTCTCGAACTTCGCCCGCGTCAGCTTCAGCGTCAGGTGCTTGGGGCCGGTGGCATCGGCGGTGATGAAGGGCAGGTTGATCTCGGTCTGCGTGGTGGACGACAGCTCGATCTTGGCCTTTTCAGCCGCTTCCTTGAGGCGCTGAAGGGCGAGCTTGTCGTTCCGCAGGTCGATGCCCTGTTCCTTCTTGAACTCGGCCGCCAGATATTCGACCAGACGCATGTCGAAATCCTCGCCGCCGAGGAAGGTGTCGCCATTGGTCGACTTCACCTCGAACACGCCGTCGCCGATTTCGAGCACCGAAATATCGAACGTGCCGCCGCCAAGGTCATAGACGGCAATCGTCTTGCCTTCCTTCTTGTCCAGTCCATAGGCAAGCGCGGCCGCCGTTGGCTCGTTGATGATGCGCAGCACTTCGAGGCCGGCGATCTTGCCGGCATCCTTGGTCGCCTGGCGCTGGGCGTCGTTGAAATAGGCCGGAACGGTGATGACCGCCTTCTCGACCTTCTCGCCGAGATAGGCCTCCGCCGTTTCCTTCATCTTCTGCAGGATCATCGCCGAGATCTGGCTAGGCGACTGCTTCTTGCCGCCTGCCTCCACCCAGGCATCGCCATTGTCGCCTTTGACGATCTTGTAGGGGACAAGCTTCTTGTCCTTCTCCGTCACCGGATCGTCGTAGCGGCGGCCGATCAGGCGCTTGACCGCGAAAATGGTGTTCTCAGGATTGGTAACCGCCTGGCGCTTGGCCGGCTGGCCGACGAGGCGCTCGCCGTCGCTGTTGATGGCGACGATGGAAGGGGTCGTGCGCGCGCCTTCCGCATTCTCGATGACCTTGGATTCCTTGCCGTCCATGATGGCGACACAGGAATTGGTTGTTCCCAGATCGATACCGATTACTTTTGCCATTTCTCTAATCTCTCCGCTAAGCAGGCTCTCAGGACCCGTACAGGCGTTCCGACGAAAGCCCCTGTTCACAAGAAATTCCGCTCCGGCAACCGGCATTCGGCGCTGGACGGCTTGGCGCGTATATAAGAACAGGCTGCGTGGCGCGCAAGCATTCTGCGCAAGGCGTTCACCATTCATCGCGGTTGATTGGATTCGGGACCGGCAGGCCCGTATTTTCCGACGGTGATCCAGCCGGCCCGGCCCCCGGCCCATGAACCTTTCCGCCTCGCCCCGCGACTGACGCTCAGGTGCCGCGTGGTGCGGCCCCGGAAAGGAAAGCCCCATGACCACAGATCCAGAGGCTCCATGGTCTCCGGGAACAGCAGGAACTCAGCGCGACCATCGCCTTTGGGACCGGGTCGATGCGCTGGGCTTTCCGCTGGTTCCGTTGACCCTGCGCGGACGCAGGCGTATCGTGACGTTGAGGAAAGCAGACAATTCGATCAGGGATGAACGTGCCGGAACGCCGCGCCTTGCCCTGATTTGCGCGGCGGGACCGGATGTTTCTCCCATGACCTGTGGGGGGAGATCCATGTCTTGCGACCACGGCGCGTTCGTGCGCTCTCGTGCCGGCCGTTTGCGCCGCGCCATCCAGGCTGCCAGCGGATTGTCGATCTTGGCGCTCGCCGCTGGGCTCTGGCTCGGTGGCTCGGCCCAGGCTCAGGAAACCCGGATCATCTATCCCGGCTCGATGGCAGTGACCGGATTCTCCGGCACCATCATTCCCAATTTCGAGGAAGGCCTGCCGCCGGGCGTCGATCCCGTCGACGAAACCTTCATCGACACGGCGCGCGCGACGTTGCGCATCTTCGACGTCTCAAGGTTGGGCGGGCCGGCGTCTGGCCAATTGGTCTTCACCCCGCCACCGTTCGAGGTCACGGCCGGGCAAATCGGCCAGGTGTTCGGCATCACCTACGACGACGGCGTGCGCGACGGCGTTCCATCGGCTATTCCAAACCTCTATGCCGGCGCCACGTCGCTGCACGGCATCCGCATAGTCACGCCAGACGGCGACGCCGACGGCCGGCCGGAGCGGCAGCGCCGCGGCACGGCTGACGCGGTCTTCATGGACGGCCAGTTCGGCACCGAAAACGGCGGCGGCCCCGGAACGATCTGGAAGATCGACGGCATCACCGGCGCCGTCTCGAAATTCGCCGATATCGACGCCAATAGCGGTCCCGGCATCGGCGACGTCACTTTCGACAATATCCACCGCCAGTTCTTCGCCAGCGATCTCGACACCGGCCTCATCCACCGCATCGACGCCAATGGCGCGCTGCTCGACACGTTCGACCACGGCATAGCCGGCCGCCCGGCGCACGGGCTTGCCGCCCTTGCCGACGACGGCTCGGTGATTGACATCCAGGGTGCTGCCTTCGACAGCGAGGACCCCGACAGCTGGGGCTACACGCAGGACGAGCGCCGCGTCTGGTCAGTCGTCTATCGTGGCGGCCGGCTCTATTATTCGGTCGGTGATAAGGCGGAGATCTGGTCGGTGGGCGTTGCCGGCGATGGCAGTTTCGCCGGCGACCCGCGCTGGGAACTGACGGTCAAGGCCGACAAGGATTACGCGGTCACCGACATCGCCTTCGACAACGAGGGCTTCATGTACCTGGCCCAGCGCGGCCCGGTGGAGAACCGCTACGACTACAGCCAGTTCGCCGATTCCGGCAAGGGTCAGGTCATCCGCTACTGGCGCGAAAATCCGGACGATCCGGCGACGGAATCGGCCTGGGTGGAAGTGCCGCAGGAATATGCGGTCGGCTTCCCGCAAGACAACCGACAGTCGGCCGGCGGCCTCGACCTGCAATATGGCTACGATGCCGAAGGCAATCTCGATACCGGCGTCTGCACCGACACGTTGGTCGATACCGGCGACAAGTTGCGCGACAACCCGGAGCTTGCCGAACAACTCGCAGCCGGCGGGCCGCTCGCCGTGCACGGCGTGCAAATCACGCCGACGGCACTGGTCAAGCCGGCCAACATGCCGCCTTTCGGCTCGTGGTTCGTCGACTTCGACAATTATTTCGAAGACCCGGAAGTCGAAGGCCATGTCGGCGACGTCGAGGTCTGGCGCCCCTGCGAAGGCCGTGCCGGCTATTACGAGCAGGTGCCGGGCGGCTATCTGCCACCGTTCTATCCGCCGGACTTTCCGCCCCCCGGCAATCTGCCTCCTTGCCTCGATGTCGAGGATGTCAGGTATTTCTGCACGCCCTCCGGCCTCGAGGCCGATCTCTATCTCCATGACCATGCCGGCTTTGGCGGCGATTCGATCAAGGCTCTGTCCAGGACGCCTGGCGTTGGGGTGACTTCACCTCTGTCGCATGCGCCCGGCGCGCCATACACGATCGGCATCACCGGCCATTACCCTGGCGATACGGTCGATGTCGGGCTCTGCTTCTACAGGCAGTCCGATAGCGACAAGGGTGGCTACTACCCTTGCTGCAAGATGACCTTGCGGCTCAGAACCCCAGCCGTCAGCTGCGAACCGTGAGGAGGGGAAGATGAGCAATCTCGCATTTTTCCCGCCTGCGACAAGCAGCCAATCAACCGGCAAACAATCTATCGTCATGGAGACCATCATGAAACCCCTGTCACTCGCCAGGCGCGGCGTGCGCTGGCTGATGGCGGCCGGTATCGCGGTCGCCATGCTGAGTCCGCTGCAAGGCTTCGCTGAAGACCTTGCTCCGGCCAAGACCAAGCCTGCCGATGCGGGCATCTACACTGCCGTTCCAGATCCCAGGCTCGATTTCGACAATCCTCGCACCGTCAATCCGGAGCCGGGCCGGATCGTGCCCTTCTTCACCAAGAAAGGCACCCAGAGAGGCTGCGACTATGTCGTATACTCGCTGAGCTTTGGCTTGCGCGGCAATCCGCAGGGTTTTGCCAGCCCGGACCTCGCCGCCATGCTGAAAAAGGTCAGGCTCGATTTCAGGGACCAGCTCCCGCACGGCCTGCGCATCGTCGGCGTACATGTGACCGGCGACGGCACCGATGCGTCCGGCGGACCGCTGCCCGGCGCTGCGATCAGCAGTTCGGCTGGCCCGGACGATACGGCGACGGTGTCCGATTTCCGGATTTCCGCCAGCGATCTCGACGGCATCGGCGCTGCGAACGAGCGCGTCATCACGTTCCAGATCACCGCCAAGATCGACCATGCGGCGTTTCCGTCGCCGACGATCATTCACAACCAGGGCATGGTCAAGGTGAGCCGCGAACGCGGCGCCGGCATCGAAATCCCGTCGCAGGACCCGGGCAAACCGGACGACGGCAATTACCTCACGGGTGCAAAGACCTCGATCAAGATCGACGTCACCAGGTGCAACCCGCCGCCTCCACCTCCCGGCAAAGAATGCTTCAAGGTGGAGCGCGGCACGGTCGATTGCGTGCCCGGCGGCGGCGCCTTCATCTACCACATGCCGGTCGGCCCAGAGATGGCTGGCAAATGGGTGCAGCTTTCGACGACGACACCCGGCATCACCATCATTCCCGACACGCAATTGGTGCCGGCCGGCGGCGGTGTGCTCAATTGGAAGATCGTCGGCGCTTCACCCGGCGACGTCATCCACATCATCGTCACCGGTATCGAAACCTATGCCGGCCCGAGGGAGGGCTGGGGCCTGTGCTGTACGCAGACCATCGGTATCGTCATCCCGCGTGATCAGCGCTGCCCACCGAAGGACAAGGAACCGGATCTGAACGTCGAAAAGCGCGCCGACGTGCAACGTTGCACGATGGGCGGCGGCTGCGACTTCACCATCAGGGTCACCAATGTCGGCGATGCACCCTACCACGGCAAGATCGTGCTCGACGAAGTCACCCTGCCGGCCGGCTCCACCCTCGATTCAGGGCCGAACCCGCCTTGGGTCTGCGCGCCTGGAACCACCCCGATGATTTGCACTCATCCGGTGACCACGCTCAATCCGGGTGCCTCTGTCGACCTCAAGCTCGGCTTCAAGCCGGCCGCAGGCTGGCGAGGCAGCGTCTTGCGCAACTGCGCCACTTACAATTACGGCGCCAGCGGCAAGCCGCTTTTCGGCAGCCAGCAAAACGATCGCGGCTGTGCCTCGATCCCGGTCTGCCGGCGTGGCGATCGTGACCGCGACTGCCGGCCGCCGGTGGAGAAGAAGGTCGACCTGATCCTGAAGAAGCGCGCCCGCACCGAATTCTGCTCGGCCGATGGCGTCTGCACCTTCGTAATCGACATAATCAACAATGGCAGCGTCCCCTATAATGGGCCGCTGACGGTCGTCGATACCTATCCGGGCGGCGCGCCGGCATCCTCGACCTTTGGCCCGACGCCGCCATGGACATGCGGACCGAACGGCCCCGGCCAGTTCCGCTGCGACAACGCCGGCATCGTGCTGTTGCCTGGCGCCTCGACGCCGATCTTCGTCAGGGCGGTGATGCCGGCCAACTACCGGCCCGACAGTGTCGAGAACTGCGCCGAGGTGAAGGCTATTCCCGGTGAGAACGACATCACCAACAACAGGGCCTGCGCCAAGGAACGCATCCGTCATCCGAATGGCGGCCAGCCGGCCCTGCGCATCACCAAGCTGTGCAATGGTTCGCTGGCCGGTGCTGCGGTCGTTTCCTGCCGCATTACCGTCATCAGCCTCGGCACCACTGCCCCGACCGGTCCGGTACGGGTCAACGATGCCGCGACGCTGATAGCCGGCGGAGCGCCGGTCCAGATCCAGACCGTCACCCCAGACGGCGCGGAATGGACTTGCGGACCGGTTCCGGCCAATGCGCTGTCGTGCCAGATTCCCGGCGCCGTCATGACGCCTGGAACCAGCCGCCATTTCGACGTGACGGTTGCCGCGAACGGCGAATTCGAGAACTGCGCACGCGGCTCCTACGGCCCGGCTCCGGGAGACGACATCGTCTATCCGATCGGCCAGGCCTGCGCCAAGGGCGGCGGCGCCTCGACCATCCGCGTCGAGAAGACCGGTGATGCCGAGTGCAAGCCCGGCCAGCCCTGCTCGTTCGAGATCACCATCACGAACGATGGCGCGAGCGCCTTCTCCGGTCCGGTTCGCGTCGGCGATGCGATCGGCGTCGAAGGCCTCGGCCGGCTGGAAGGCGTTGCGATCACCTCGATCGATCCGCCCTTCGGCTGCTCGCCGGAGCCGGCAATCTTGCCTCTGTCCTGCATCGCCCAACTGACGCTCGGCGCCGGGGAAAGCCACGTGCACACAGTGACCGTGACCATTCCCGACGACGGTCGTCTGGCCAATCTGCAGGGCACTGTCAACGGCCAGAACTGCGTCGGCGTGCTGTCTCCGAACACGCCGGTGCAAGGCGGTGGCGACGTGTTGTCCCGCGGTGCGGCCGACATGCAGGGTGATCGCGGCAAGGCCTATGCCTGCCATCCCTTCACCATTAGGAATGAGGTGAAGAAGGAATGCTCGCAAGGCTTCGTCATGAACGACGCCGGCAACTGCGTCTGCCCGCCCGGCACGACCTTCCGCAATGGCCAATGCTCGTCCGGGGGCGGCACGGTCATCGTGCCGAAGCCAAAACCTTGCGTTCTGCTCAAAGGCCAGATCCGTACCGAAGACAGACGCTGCGTCTGTCCGCGCGGAACCGAGCTGGAGAACGGCGCTTGCGTGGGCAGCAAGCCGCAGCCCGAGCAGTGCACCATCCGTGGCCAGATCCACGACGCCGCTGGCGATTGCGTCTGCCCGCGGGGTACGGAAGTCAGAGGCAATGCCTGCCGGCCAATCCAGCCGAAGCCGGAGCAGTGCACCATTCGGGGCCAGATCCATAACGCCGCTGGCGATTGCGTCTGCCCACGGGGCACCGAAGTCAGGGGCAATGTCTGCCGGCCAATCCAGCCGAAGCCGGAGCAGTGCACCATCCGCGGCCAGATCCACGACGCCAACGGCGATTGCGTCTGCCCGAGAGGCACGGAAGTCAGGGGCAGTGCCTGCCGGCCAATTCAACCGAAGCCGGAGCAGTGCACCATTCGCGGTCAGATCCACGACGCCAACGGCGATTGCGTCTGCCCGAAAGGCACGGAAGTGCAAGGCAATGCCTGCAGGCGCAAGAAGCCTGTTGTGGTGGAGTGCCCGATACCTGGTCAGATCCACAACAAGCGTGGCGTTTGCGTCTGCCCGCGTGGGACAGAGCTGCGCGACGGCGCCTGCCGCAAACCACGGTTGGAATGCGCACCGGGCGCGCGGCCGATCAATGGCCAGTGCCAGCCGATCCGCAAACCGAACCTGCTGCTGAATCCAAAGGTTCTTCAGCAGGTCGTGCCAAGGCGTAAGCCGCTGCTCGAGCAATAGGATCATCGCGCACCGAACTTCAAACGGTGATGATTCGCGTCACCCAAAACCCGCCGGAGCGATCCGGCGGGTTCTTTCTTTGGCGGCGCCGTATTTCGGCGGCTTGCATGAACCTTACGGCAGTCAGCAGCGACAAACTCCTGAAGGACCCCATCAACCCATCAGGAGAGAGAAATGCCTTCAGCCAAACGTCTTTTCCGAACTGTGGCGACCACTGCATTGATCGCAGCCTCGCTTGCAGGCACGCCCGCCTTCGCCAAGCAGGCGAACATAAAATCGATGTCATTCCATACGGAAAGCGCCAACACGACAATCCATGTCGGCTCGAGCGACAAGCAGAAATGGGACACGCTGAAAAGCGGCAACGTCCAGTTCTGGGGCCACATGAAGCTCGATCTCTGGTGGCCGGGTTATGTGCAGGATGTCGCCGTATCGCTTGGTGTCTGCGGACCAGGCCAGTGCCAGGCGTTCCCGCCGATCTGGAGTGCTTCGCCGCTTGGTCGCGACTACGACCACCAGGAAAATTTCTCCTTTGATCCCTCCATCATCCCGCTGTCGTCGAATACCGGCATCGCCGTCGTACCCGATGGCGATGAGATCGCCGCCAAGTGCAACCAGCACCTCCAGGCCGACGGCCCGACCAAATCCTATTCATTCACGCACACATTCCACGCCAGTTTCTCGGCAGCCACCGACACCGCTCTCGACATGGACAATGCGGTCAGCGAAGTACAGGGC
Source organism: Mesorhizobium sp. M0184 (assembly GCF_040322215.1). Lineage (NCBI taxonomy): Bacteria > Pseudomonadati > Pseudomonadota > Alphaproteobacteria > Hyphomicrobiales > Phyllobacteriaceae > Mesorhizobium > Mesorhizobium sp. M0184. The sequence continues at coordinate 34,158 of NZ_JAMYSZ010000032.1, read as the reverse complement.
GGCAGCTGGCCGCATCCGCTGTACGGATCGCACTATGCCGAGCATGGCTCGTTCGACGTCCAGATCGTCTGCGATGCCGTCATCAAGCCAAAGGTCCAGGACATCGCCACCGATTTCGGCGAGTTCGACGTGAATGACGTCAAGCTGTTCTTGACGACATACCAGTCCAATCAGCCAGGCTCCGCGCCTGGCACTGTTTGCCCTTCGCTCAGGGTCACCAGCCGGGCGCAAGCCAACCAGGCCGGGCCGGTTACGATGCGCATCTGGCGCCAGAAGGACGGTGGGCCGATCACCTCCGAGGTGCAGCAGGCATGGGCTTCGTACGATGCAGCGAAGAACGGCTATTTCGCGCTTTATGAAAAATGGGAGGATGTCGGCGCCACCGCCTATTTCCAATACAAGGCCGAGATTGTCGGCAACGGCCCGTTCGAGCCCTTCGACGGCTGGAAGGACATCACCGTCCATTGCACGAGTGCCGGCGGCGGCGGCTTCACCGATTCACCGCAGGACAACCCCGTCAACCCGCCGGTTCATTCGGACTGGCAGGGCGAGGTCACCGTGTCCGACAGCGCCGGCCTCAAGAAACTCTGCCCGCGCAAGGGGCAGGTGGCGTTCGAAGTCGAGCGCGATGCGCCGGGCGCGTTTCACTACCGCATCAGTTGCTCGAATGGTGCCTTCTTTACCGGCACGACTGCGGCCTTCAACAATGGCGGTGTGTTCAAGGCGAGCGCCGCGCACGATCTCAGCATCGTCAGGACGCGCTCGATCCAATGCACCCTGCAGGAAATCAAGCAGAACGGTTCAATCGCGACCGTCGATACGGATACGGAGGATTTCACCTGCATAAAGCGCACCTTCGATCCGAAGGCCAACGATCTCGTCTCGACCACCCGTCCGGATTCCGATCAGCCCAAGCTGCCTCCGGTCGTCGTCGATCCCGGCCGTAAATGTCTGCCCAGCCAGAAGCTGATCCACGGCAAATGCATCGACAGGCCGCTCGTGGGCGCGTGCCGCAGCACCGAAAAGCTCGTCAATGGCAAGTGCATTGGCATCAGCATCCATTGCCTGCCCGGCTACCATCAGGTCAGCCTGAAATGCGTAAGGAATCCGGTGATCGCCGACAGGTGCAACCGCAATGAGCTGCGCATCGACGGAAGATGCGTGCGCAAGCCGCCGGTCGTCATCGACTGCAAGCGCGGCTATCATTTGGTCGGCAAGGCATGCGTCAAGAACCCGGTGATCGTCACCGCCTGCCGTGCAACCGAAAAACTGGTGCGTGGACATTGTGTGCCCAAGCCGCCGCTGAAGAAGCCCGATCTGCAGAAGGTGAAACAAGGCAACGGCAAGCTCTTCCTGCCACGGACGGCCAGGCCGCGGCTTCATCCGAACTGAAATCCAAGGCCTTGCCCTGGAAAGTCCTTGCCCTGGAAAGTCCTTGCACTGGAGGAAAGGTCTGCACAGGAGAGAAGTGGCTCGCACCGCTTCTCCCCTTCTGCGCGGATGCGGTATTGACGCCGGATTCCTGTCGACAAGCGGCGCCGAGATGATTACGCCGATGGGGCTCAACAACGGGAAGCGGACATGGCTCAAAAAACCCTGATCGCGCCATCGGTGCTGGCTTCCGATTTCTCGAAGCTCGGCGACGAGGTCGAGGCGGTGGCGGCCGCCGGCGCCGACTGGATCCATCTCGACGTCATGGACGGGCATTTCGTCCCCAACATCACCTTCGGGCCGCCGGTGATCAAGGCGATCCGCAACCGCACCAAGGCCTTCTTCGACTGCCATCTGATGATCGCCCCCGCCGACCCCTATCTGACCGCCTTCGCCGAGGCCGGGTGCGACGGCATCACGGTGCACGCCGAAGCCGGGCCGCATCTCGACCGCTCGCTGCAGACGATCAAAAACCTTGGCAAGAAGGCCGGTGTGTCGCTCAACCCGGCGACACCGGAGACGATGATCGAATACGTGCTCGACCGGCTCGATCTTATCCTGATCATGACGGTCAATCCGGGCTTCGGCGGCCAGGCCTTCATTCCGGCGATCGTAGACAAGGTGAAGCGGGTGAAGGCGCTTATCGGTGACAGGCCGATCCGGATCGAGATCGACGGCGGCATTTCGCCGGAAACTGCGCCCCTGGTCACCGCCGCCGGCGCCAGCGTGCTGGTCGCCGGTGCGGCCATCTTCAAGGGCGGCAGCGTCGAGGCCTACCGGGCAAATATCGAGGCAATCAGGGCGGCGGCGGACAAGGCGGCCGGCTGACCGCCGCCGTTCGGCCGGAGACAGCCGCTCGGGGGGACTTATGAGCAACCATCTGTTCGATGCTTTCCGTGCCCGGATGCCCACGCCCGGACGCCTTTTGATGGAGGCAGAGGACGGGCGCTCGATCAGCTATGGCGAAATGCTGGCGCGCTCCGCTCAACTGGCACATGTGCTGTCGCAGCTGGGCGTCGAAGCCGGCGACCGCGTCGCCGTTCAGGTCGAGAAGAGCCCGGAGGCCATTTTCCTCTATCTCGCCTGCCTGCGTGCCGGCGCGATCTTCCTGCCGCTCAACACCGCCTATACGCTGACCGAGCTCGACTATTTCTTCAGGGATGCCGAGCCGCGACTGATCGTCTGCGACCCGGCGCGAGCGACCGAGATCGGCGCTTTGGCGCAGGCCTCGGGCGCTGCGGTCGCGACACTCGGCAGCAAGGGCGAGGGTTCGTTGACCGATCGGGCCTCTGAGGCGGCCGTGGACTTCCACGACGTGGCGCGCGGACCGGACGACCTTGCTGCGATCCTCTACACCTCCGGCACCACCGGCCGTTCGAAAGGCGCCATGCTCAGCCACGAAAACCTCGCCTCGAATGCGCGGGTGCTGGTCGACCTCTGGCGCTTCATTGCCGCAGACGTGCTGATTCACGCGCTGCCGGTTTTCCACACGCATGGCCTTTTCGTCGCCACCAATGTCGTCCTGATGGCCGGCGCTTCGATGCTGTTCGAAACCAGATTCGACCCGGCCCGCATCGTCTCGCTGCTGCCGCGCGCCACCGTGCTGATGGGCGTGCCGACATTCTACGTCCGCCTGCTGCAGCAGGACGGTTTGAACCGGCAAGCGGCGAAAAACATCCGCCTGTTCATTTCCGGCTCGGCGCCGCTTTTGGCCGAGACGCACAGAGCCTGGCGAGAGCGCACCGGCCACGCCATCCTCGAGCGCTACGGCATGACCGAGACCAACATGAACACGTCGAATCCATACGAGGAAGAGCGGCGAGCCGGCACGGTTGGCTTCCCCTTGCCCGGCGTCTCCCTGCGCATCGCCGATCCCGATGTCGGCGAAACACTTGCCCGGGGCGAGGTCGGCATGATCGAGGTCAAGGGCCCGAACGTCTTTTGCGGCTACTGGCGCATGCCGGAAAAGACAAGGGCCGAATTCCGTGACGACGGTTTCTTCATCACCGGCGATCTCGGGCTGATCGATGCCGACGGCTATGTCCACATCGTCGGCCGCGGCAAGGACCTGATCATTTCCGGCGGCTACAATATCTATCCAAAGGAAGTCGAGAGCGAGATCGACGCGCTGCCTGGCGTCGCCGAAAGCGCTGTCATCGGCGTTGCCCATCCGGATTTCGGCGAAGGCGTCACCGCTGTCGTGGTGAGGGCGCCGGGCTCGACCATCAGCGCCGCAGGGATCGTCGAGGCCATCGCCGGGCACCTCGCCAGGTACAAGCATCCGAAACGGGTGATCTTCGTCGACGAACTGCCGCGCAACACGATGGGCAAGGTGCAGAAGAACCTGCTGCGCGAAGCCTACAAGGACCTCTATACGTCCAAAGCCGGCTAACCCTAACGAGCAGGGCTGCCTGCAAAAACCTTGGCACCATCGATCCAGACGCTTTTAATGTCCAGATCGTCCGACAGCGAAACGATGTTGGCCGCGGTACCGTTGGCGAAGCGCCCGAACCGGTGCGACTGGCCGACCGCCTGCGCCGGATAGAGGGAGGCCATGCGCAAGGCTTCGTCGAGGTCGAGGCCGACGACGCGGTGCATGAAGCGCACCGCGGAAATCATATCGAGATCCGCGCCCGCCAGCGTGCCGTCGGCAAGTGTCAGCCTGCCATCCTTGCGGTGGATGGTGCGGCCGTTCAGCGTGAACGAGGTCATGTCGGTGCCGATCGTCGCCATGGCATCGGTAACGAGCAGGATCTTGCCCGGCCCCTGCTTGGCGCGCAAGGCGATGGCCATGGTGGCCGGATCGACATGGATACCGTCGGCGATGATCCCGGCATAGAATGTGCCGGTATCGATTGCGGCGCCCGCTAGCCCTGGCTCGCGATTACCGATCTGGCTCATAGCATTGAACAGATGGGTGACCACCGTTGCGCCGGCCTCGGCAAAGGCGCGAGCCGTGGCATAGCCGGTATCGGAATGGCCGATGCTGACGACAATGCCGGCCTTGCTAAGCGCCGACACCTGGCTGGGCTCGACGGATTCGGGCGCCACCGTCGTCAGCAGCACGGGCAGGTTTTTCCGCGCGGCGATCAGCATCGTCTGGTCGGAGTCTAGCATCGGCCGGATCAAAGCCGGGTCATGTGCGCCCTTGCGGGCGATCGACAGATGCGGCCCTTCGAGGTGCAGGCCCAGGAACCCCGGCACCTTCCTCCGTGCCGCGTCGGCTCCGGCCGCAACCGCCGCGGCGGTGATCTCGGACGTGTCGGTGATCAGCGTCGGCAACAGCGCCGCCGTGCCGAAGGGTGCGTGCGCCCGGCAGATGGTCTCGATCGAGGCGACGTCGGGATGGTCGTTGAGCATGACGCCGCCGCCGCCATTGACCTGCAGATCGACGAAGCCAGGCGCCAGCATGCAGCCGCCGGTCTCGATACGCGCAACATTGGATGGAATGGCGCCGGCGGCAACAATGGCCTCGACGAAGCCGTCGCGCACGACAAGCGCCGCATTGTCGTGCCAGTCGTCGCCATCGAAAATCCGGGCGCCAGTCAGGGCAAAACGGTCGCTCATAGGGTTTCCGTTACCTTGCGCAGATTGGGCGGCGTGTCGGGGTCGAGGCCGCGATGGCGGGCAAAAGCCTCGACGAAACCATAGAACGACACGATCAGCGTCAGCGGGTCGGTCAGCGGATGACCGGTTGCGACATGCGGCAGGCGCTGAGCGCTCTTTGCCTTGTTCGACGTCACAAAGACGGCAGCGCCCTTGCCGGCCAGGCTGTCGGCGGCATCGGCCACCGATGGCTCGGACGCATCGCGAGCAGCCAGAGCCAGCACCGGGAAACCGGGACCGACCAGCGCCAGCGGGCCGTGCATGACCTCGGCGGCACTATAGGCTTCCGCATGCATGGCGCAGGTTTCCTTGAATTTCAGCGCCGCCTCGTTGGCGATCGCCGCCGACGGGCCACGGCCGAGAATGAACAGCGATTTCGGCGTCTCGAGTGCCCCAGCCAGCGCCATCCAGTCGCAGGCGATCGCCTTGCGAAAATGCTCCGGCAAGCGCGCGAGCGCCACCAGGAGTTTGTCGTCGCCGGTGCAATGCGCCATCAAGGCGAGTCCTGCGACGGCTGAATTGACGAAGGTCTTCGTCGCCGCGACGCTGCGCTCCGGTCCGGCCAGGATGTCGATCGCGTAGTCCGAAGCCCGCGCCAGCGGCGAATCGGCGGTGTTGGTGATGGCGACGGTCAGCGAACCGCCGGTCCTCGCCGCTTGCGCCATTGCAACGATGTCCGGGCTCTTGCCGGACTGCGAGATCGCCAGGCAGGCCGAGCCGCCCAGCTTCAGCTTGGCGCCATAGATCGAGGCGATCGACGGGCCGACCGATGCAACCGCCAGCCCGGCGGTCAACTCCACGGCATATTTCATGAAGGTTGCGGCATGGTCGGACGAGCCGCGCGCCACGGTGACGACGAAATTCGGATCGCGCTCGCGAATGCCGCGTCCAGCTTCCGTCAGCACCGCGGCCGAGCCATCGAGCAGGCGGGCGGTGGCCTCCGGGATCTCCTCGATCTCGCGCCGCATATGGGTCGTTGTTGCGGTCATGGCCGGCCCTCTTCGCCCGGCCCGCTCAGCCGGAGTTCGGCGACAAAATCATAGGCATCGCCCCTGTAGATGGAGCGGGTAAACTCGATCACCTTGCCGCTCGCCAGATAGGAGATACGCTCGATGTGCAGGCCGGCAATGCCCGGCGGTACTTCCAGCAGATGTGCGTCGCTATCGCCGAGGTTGGTGGCGGAAATGCGCTGCACCGCCCGCACCGGCCTGTTGCCGGTCTTTTCCAACGCGGCGTAGAGCGACGAACCAATCGCCGCCGGATCGGGCAGCACGCTTGTCGATAGCGAGGCGCGCTCGATCGCCAGCGGCGTGTCATTGGCGATACGAAGGCGCGCCACGCGCGCAACCAATTCGTTCGACGCCAGGCCGAGCACCATCATCTCGTCGGGCGACGGCGGATAGAGGCCGCGGTCGAGCCAAGCCGAACGCACCGCCATGCCGCGCCGCGCCATGTCTTCGGTAAACGAGGTCAGCATCGATAGCGACTGCTCGACGCGCTCCATACGTGGCGCAACGAAGGTACCGGAACCATGGCGCTGGACGAGGATGCCGCCCTTGACCAGGTCCTGTACCGCCTTGCGCACGGTGACGCGCGAAATGTCGGCCTTGCTAGCGATGTCGCGCTCGGAAGGCAGCGCATCGCCAGGTCCGATCAGCCCACGTTTGACCGCATCCTCGATGCTCTTCCTGAGCTGCAGATAGAGCGGCGCGCCACTCTGCGACGATTGTTTCAGCGCCGCGAATATCTGGTCGGCGGCCTCACTCATCGAGCTGCCTCCGCCGTGTTTGCGAAAATCCGAACCGCCATCTGAACCGCGCCGCCCAGCGCGTCGTCGAGCGGCGGTTTCAGCAGCGCCCGGTAGCGGGCCGACAGGCGCGGCGCGTAAAGCGGCGCCAGCCCGCCGAGCAGGCAGAGCGGATCGTCGCCGTCGAGGTCGAGCACGCCAAGCGCTGCCTCGACATCGGCGACCGCCTTGTCGAGGATCCAGATAGCGACGGCGTCGCCTTTTTCGGCATGCTCGAACACCTTGGGCGCGAAGCCGCCGAAATCGCCGGGCTTGGCGTTGGTGGTGAATTCGACCACATCCTCGGGATTGTTGCGGAAAATGGCGAGCATGGTCTGCGTCAGCGGCGATCCCTGGCGGATGCCGTCATAGGCGAGCAGCGTCTGCTCGAGCAGGTCGCGGCCGATACGGGCGCCGCTGCCCTGGTCGCCGACCTGGAACCCCCAGCCGCCGATGGCGCGCGACTTGCCTTGTTTGCGTGCCATATAGGCGGTGCCGGTGCCGAGTATGGCCATGGCGCCGTCGCCGGAGCCAACCGCGCCTTCCAGCGCGATCTCGGCGTCGGTCTCGACACGGCTGATGCGAAACGGCAGGATCGCTTCAAGCTGCTGCCGGTAGGTGCCGACATTGGCGCCGGCAAGACCGAGAACGGCCGGAGTTTGCGGGATCAGTGCGGGGTCCCTGCCCGCGGCGACAAAGGCCTGCTGCGCTGCGTCGACGATGTTCGTCCTGGCGCCGGTGAGATCGGTTCGGATGTTGGCGGCACCGCTTTTGGCGCGGCCGAGGACGCTGCCGTCGGCCGTTGCAAGGGCCGCCCTGCAGCTGGTGCCGCCGCCATCGATGCCGAGCACGAATTTCACGCGATTTCTCCTCCGGGCGGATAATACCAATAAAATACCAATAGCCAAGGATTAATTTCCGTTTCAAAAAAGTTAAGGCGTAGTTTGTCGGAAAATCAGCCAATTTCGTTCGCAAGCCTGCACCGCCGCAAGGATTTCATTAATGCGTGTGGACAAGTGGTATTTTTTTGGTATGGTTTTCTCGATTGGAGGAAAGCGGATGGCCGAAACGCGCACCGAAGCGCTTCACCAGAATGCCGAAGGACTGGATATCCAGGCCCCGGAAGCCGTCCTTTCCTCGTTGGCCAACGCACAGATCGAGGCCGCCAAGGCTGTGCACGGCGCCATTCCTGCCATTGCCACGGCAGCCGAAATCATCGCAAGCAGACTGAAAAGCGGCGGCAAGCTCGCCTATGCGGCTGCCGGCAGTTCGGGCCTGATGGCACTGGCCGATGCGCTTGAGCTGCCGGGCACTTTCGGCATCCAGCGCGACCGCATCGCCATCCTGATCGCCGGCGGCGACGAGGCCTTCAAGACACTGGCCGGCGGGCCGGAGGACGACACCGAGGAAGCTTCGGCAGCAGTTGCCGCCGCCCGCATCGGCAAGGGCGACTGCCTGATCGCTGTCTCGGCCAGCGGCTCGACACCTTATGCAGTCAGGGCGATCGAGGACGCCAGGCGCCGCGGTGCGGCGACCATTGCCATCGCCAACAACAGGGATGCGCCGCTGTTGCGGCTGGCCGACATCGCCATCCTGCTCGAAACGCCGCCGGAGCTGATTGCCGGCTCAACGCGCATGGGCGCAGGCACCGCCCAGAAGGTCGCGCTCAACATGCTGTCGACGCTCGCCGCCATCCATCTCGGCCATGTCCATGACGGCTACATGGTCAACCTCATGGCCGACAACATCAAGCTGCGCGACCGCGCCGCACGCATCGTTGCCGCCGTCAGCGGGCGCGACAAGGACGAGGCGGCGCGCCTGCTCGAAAGGAGCGGCGGCGTCGTCAAGACCGCTATTCTGCTCGCCGCCGGCGCCGCCAGCGCCGATGCAGCCGAGAAGATATTGGAAGGGACCGGCCACAAGCTGCGGCCGGCCCTTTCCGCGATCGAGGGGAGCAAGGGGCGCAATGCCTCTGTTCTCATCAAAACCGAACCTGAAAAAGGTCAACAGGGAGACTGAGCATGACAACGAAGCTACTGACGGCACTTCTTCTCGGCACCAGCATTCTCGGCTCCGCCGGGGTGGCTTATGCCGACGACGTAACGCTCAACATCGAAAGCTGGCGCGGCGACGACCTTGCCATCTGGAAGGACAAGCTGATCCCGGCCTTCGAAGCCAAGAACCCGGGCATCAAGGTGGTGTTCGCGCCGTCGGCGCCAACCGAATATGACGCCGCCCTCGGCGCCAAGCTCGCCGCCGGCTCGGCGGGCGACCTGATCACCTGCCGCCCGTTCGACAAGTCGCTGGAACTCTTCAAGAAGGGCAACCTCGCCGATCTGTCGGCGCTGCCGGGCATGGAGAACTTCTCCCCGGTGGCCAAGTCGGCCTGGCAGACCGACGACGGCAAGGCGACATTCTGCGTGCCGATGGCCTCGGTCATCCATGGCTTCATCTACAACAAGGACGCCTTCGACAAGCTCGGCATCAAGGTGCCGGAGACGCGCGACGAATTCTTCGCCGCGCTCGACAAGATCAAGGCCGACGGCACCTACATCCCGATGGCGATGGGCACCAAGGACCTCTGGGAAGCCGCGACCATGGGCTACCAGAACATCGGCCCGAACTACTGGAAGGGCGAGGAAGGCCGCGCCGCACTGATCAAGGGCGAGCAGAAGCTGACCGACCCTCAGTGGGTCGCACCTTATGCCGAGCTTGCCAAGTGGAAGCCCTATCTTGGCGACGGTTTCGAGGCGCAGACCTATCCGGACAGCCAGAACCTGTTCACGCTCGGCCGCGCCGCCATCTACCCGGCCGGCTCGTGGGAGATCGGCCTGTTCAACACGCAGGCGCAGTTCAAGATGGGCGCCTTCCCGCCGCCGGTGCAGAAGGCCGGCGACACCTGTTACATCTCCGACCACACCGACATCGGCATGGGCCTCAATGCGGCGTCCAAGAACGCCGACGCGGCCAAGACCTTCCTGTCCTGGGTCGCCTCGCCTGATTTTGCCACCATCTATGCCAACGCGCTGCCGGGCTTCTTCAGCCTGAACAACACGCCGGTGAAGATGGAAGACCCGCTGGCGCAGGAATTCGTCTCCTGGCGCGACAAGTGCAAGTCGACGATCCGCTCGACTTACCAGATCCTGGGCCGCGGTACGCCGAACCTCGAAAACGAGACATGGGTTGAATCGGCCAACGTCATCAACGGCACCGACACGCCGGAAGCTGCCGCCAAGAAGCTGCAGGACGGCCTCGACAGCTGGTACAAGCCGGCGAAGTAAGAGTGCGGCGAAGCGTTGTCTCCCCCCTCGAGGGGGAGATGTCGCTGAAGGCGACAGAGGGGGTCGGTCGAGGCAGGCTGCGGCTTGATCGCTGCTGGAAAGCACGGTCGAACGACGATGGCGCGCTGCCTCTGCCGACCCCACCCGCCTCGCTTTGCGAGGCACCCTCCCCTCGAGGGGGAGGGAGGCGCCGCGCCCTTTGACGGCAATTGCAAGAACCTGATCGGCGGGACCGAACTCATGGCCGCAACACCGAAAAGACCGTTCCGCTGGCACATCGGCGTCTTTCTGGCGCCGGCAGTGCTGGTCTACACGGCAATCATGATCCTGCCGCTGGCCGGGACGCTGCAGCTCTCCTTGTTCCGCAACATAGACCAGTCCCAAGTCTTCGTGGGACTGGCAAACTTCCGCACGCTGTTCGGTGATCCTAACTGGTCGGTGGGCTTCTGGAATGCTCTCCGGAACAATGTCTGGTTCTTCATCATCCACATGCTGGTGCAGAATCCGATCGGCGTCCTTTTGGCGGCGCTGCTGTCGAGCCCGCGGCTGAGATTCTCCGCCTTCTACCGAACGGCGATCTTCGTGCCGACGATCCTGTCCTTCGTCATTGTCGGCTTCGCCTGGAAGCTGATCCTGTCGCCGCTGTGGGGCGTGGCGCCGCATCTGCTCGATCTGGTCGGCCTCAAGAGCCTGTTCACGCCCTGGTTGGGCAAGGAGCAGTACGCGCTGACCACACTCAGCCTGATCTCGGTCTGGCAGTTCGTCGGCATCCCGATGATGCTGATCTATGCGGCATTGCTGTCCATCCCCGAAGAGGTGATCGAGGCCGCCGAATGCGACGGCATTACCGGCATGTCGCAGTTCTGGAAGATCAAGCTGCCGCTGATCCTGCCGTCGATAGGCATCATCTCGATCCTGACCTTCGTCGGTAATTTCAACGCGTTCGACCTGATCTACACCGCGCAAGGGGCGCTCGCCGGACCGAACTATTCAACCGATATCCTCGGCACCTTCCTCTACCGCGCCTTCTTCGGCTTCCAGTTGCAGATCGGTGATCCCAACATGGGCGCGGCAATCGCCACGATGATGTTCCTGATCATCCTGGGCGGCGTCTGCGTCTACCTGTTCCTCGTGCAGACGCGCCTGCGTCGCTACCAGTTCTGAGGCGTGACATGAGCACGGCAACCCGCTCGCTGCCCCGCACCATTGGCGCGCATGCGATCCTTCTGACCTACACGGCGATCGCGCTGTTTCCGGTAATCATCGTCATCGTCAACTCATTCAAGTCGCGCGCCGCCATCTTCGGTGCGCCGCTGGCGCCGCCGACGCCAGGGACCTTCGACCTGATCGGCTACACCACGGTGATCGGCCAGGGCGATTTCATCCACTATTTCCAGAACAGCCTTGTCGTCACCGTCGCCTCGCTGTTCTTCGTGCTTTTGTTCGGCGCCATGGCGGCTTTCTCGCTGTCGGAATACCGCTTCCGCGGCAATTCGCTGATGGGGCTCTATCTGGCGCTCGGCATCATGATCCCGATCCGCCTTGCCACCGTCGCCATCCTGCAATTGATGGTGGCGAGCGGGCTAGTCAACACGCTGACGGCGCTGATCCTGGTCTATACGGCGCAAGGCCTGCCGCTTGCCGTCTTCATCCTCTCGGAATTCATGAAGCAGGTCTCCGACGATCTGAAGAACGCCGGGCGCATCGACGGTCTCTCGGAATACACCATCTTCTTTCGCCTGGTGCTGCCGCTGGTGCGACCATCGATGGCGACGGTCGCGGTCTTCACCATGATCCCGATCTGGAACGATCTGTGGTTCCCGCTGATCCTGGCGCCGTCGGAGGAGACCAAGACGGTGACGCTCGGCGCCCAGCTGTTCCTCGGCCAGTTCGTCACCAACTGGAACGCCATCCTGGCGGCACTGTCGCTGGCGATCATGCCGGTGCTGATCCTCTACGTCATCTTCTCGCGGCAGCTGATCCGCGGCATCACTTCGGGGGCGGTCAAGTGAGTTCGCAACAACCTCTTCGCGTTGTCATCGCCGGCCTCGGCAACATGGGGCGCAGCCATGCGCTGGCGTATCACACCAATCCGGGATTCCAGATCGCCGCGCTGGTCAACCGCTCCGATGTGCCGCTGCCGGAAGGGCTTTCGAGCTACGGCATCAGGCGCTCCTTCGACGAGGCGCTGCGTGACGAACGGCCCGACGTCGCCTGCATCGCCACCTATTCCGACAGCCATGCTGACTATGCCGTCAAGGCGTTCGAGGCCGGCTGCCACGTCTTCCTCGAAAAGCCGCTGGCAACGACGGTCGCCGATGCAGAACGCGTCGTCGCCGCCGCCAAGGCCAACGGCAAAAAACTGGTGATCGGCTACATCCTGCGCCATCACCCGTCCTGGATCAGGCTGATTGCCGAGGCGCGCAAGCTCGGCGGCCCTTACGTGTTCCGCATGAATCTCAACCAGCAATCCTCCGGACATACCTGGGAGACGCACAAGCAGCTGATGCAGACGACGTCGCCGATCGTCGACTGCGGCGTGCATTATCTCGACGTGATGCTGCAGATCACCGACGCCAGACCAGTCGAGGTGCGCGGCATGGGGCTACGGCTGAGCGACGAGATCGCGCCGTCAATGTACAATTACGGTCATCTGCAGGTGCTGTTCGACGACGGTTCGGTCGGCTGGTACGAGGCCGGCTGGGGGCCGATGATTTCGGAGACGGCTTTCTTCGTGAAAGACGTGATCTCGCCCAATGGCTGCGTGTCGATCGTCATGAAAGAGGGCGTCAGGTCCGACGACATCGACACCCACACCAAGACCTCGACCATCCGCCTGCACAGTGCGGCGACCGGCGCGGACGGCAAGTTCGCCAAACCGGACGAAATGCTGTCGATGCAAGGCGAGCCCGGCCATCAGGACCTCTGCGACCTGGAACAGGCGTTTGTGCTGAAGGCGATCCGCGAGGAACTGGACTTGACCCGCCACATGGACGACGCGGTGAAGTCGCTCGCCGTCTGCCTTGCCGCAGACGAGAGCGTGCGCAGCGGCCTCGCCGTGAAACTCTAGAACAGGGACGAAGCCGTGGGCTCGCTGAACATCGAGAACGTGAAAAAGGCCTTCGGGCCGGTCGAGGTGCTGAAGGGCATCAACCTCGAGGTGACGGATGGCGAGTTCGTCGTCTTCGTCGGTCCATCCGGCTGCGGAAAGTCGACGCTGCTCAGGGTCATTGCCGGGCTGGAGGACTCGACCTCCGGCCGCGTGGTCATCGACGGGGCGGACGTATCCGCCACGCCGCCGGCCAAGCGCGGTATCGCCATGGTGTTCCAGACCTATGCGCTCTATCCGCATCTGACGGTGAAGAACAATATGGGCCTCGGCCTCAAGCAGGCGGGCACGCCGGCGGCCGAGATCGACCGCCGCATCGGCATCGCTTCCTCGATGCTGTCGCTGGAGCCCTATCTCTCGAGGCGGCCGGCCGAGTTGTCCGGCGGCCAGCGCCAGCGCGTCGCCATCGGCCGCGCCGTGGTGCGTGAGCCCAAGCTGTTTCTGTTCGACGAGCCGCTGTCGAACCTCGACGCCGCACTGCGCGTCAACACCAGGCTGGAGATCGCGCAATTGCACCGTCGGCTGAAGGCCACGATGATCTATGTCACCCACGACCAGGTCGAGGCGATGACACTGGCCGACAAGATCGTCGTGCTGAACGCGGGAAAGATCGAGCAGATCGGCGGACCGATGGAGCTTTACAATTCGCCGGCAAACGAATTCGTCGCCGGCTTCATCGGCTCACCGAAGATGAATTTCGTCGACGGGGCCAGGCTTGGCGAGACGGCCAAGACCATCGGTGTCCGTCCCGAGCACCTGACCGTCGATCCGAAATCCGGTGCCTGGAAAGGCACGGTTGTCCATGCCGAGCATCTTGGCGCCGACACCAATCTCTATCTCGACTGCGAGAAGGCCGGCTTGATCACAGTGCGCATCTTCGGCGTCTATAACGCCGAACCGGGTGCCACGCTCTACGCGACGCCGGATCCGGCAAAGACATACCGGTTTGGAGCCGATGGGAAGGTGCTGAAGTAGCGCAGGCGCCGACTCCCCTTCTCCCCTTGTGGGAGAAGGTGGCCGAGCGAAGCTCGGTCGGATGAGGGGTGTTGGACGGATCGCTACGCTGAAGGCGTAAGCGACGGAAATCCTTCGATGTTTTCTCGTCGCGTTTCTTCCAGCACCCCTCATCCGTCTCGGCGCTGCGCGCCGATCCACCTTCTCCCACAAGGGGAGAAGGAAGAGCGCCTACGCATCCGCCTTGAACGTCTGCTTCTGGATGCCCAGCCCCTCGATACCGAGCTCGACCACGTCGCCGGGCTTCAGGAAGACCGGCGGCTTCATGCCGAGGCCGACGCCGGGCGGCGTGCCGGTCGAGATGATGTCGCCCGGGTGCAGCGACATGAACTGGCTGAGATAGGAGACGAGATAAGCGACGCCGAAGACCATGGTCTTGGTCGAGCCGTTCTGCATCGTCTTGCCGTTGACCGTCAGCCACATCGGGATGTTCTGCGGGTCCTTGACCTCGTCCTTGGTCACCAGCCACGGGCCGATCGGCCCGAACGTGTCGCAGGACTTGCCCTTGGTCCACTGGCCCTGGCGCTCGGCCTGGAAGGCGCGCTCGGAGACGTCGTGCGCGACGCAATAGCCGGCGACATAATCCAGCGCCTCGGCCTCGGTGACATACTTTGCAGTCTTGCCGATCACCACGCCGAGCTCGACCTCCCAGTCGGTCTTCACCGAGCCGCGCGGGATCAGCACGTCGTCATTCGGCCCGACAATAGCCGAGCTTGCCTTCATGAAGATGATCGGCTCCGGCGGCACGGTGGCGCCGGTTTCGGCGGCGTGGTCGGAATAGTTGAGACCGATGCAGATGAATTTGCCGGTGCCGGCGACGCAGGCGCCGATCCGCGGCTTGCCGGAAACCGCCGGTAGCGTCTTCGGGTCGAGCTTCGACAATGTCTCGAGCGATGCCGGGTCAAGCGCCTTGCCGGCAATGTCGGTGACATGGGCGGAGAGGTCGCGGATCGTTCCATCGGCATCGAGCAGGCCGGGGCGTTCGCTCCCCGCCTCGCCATAGCGCAGCAGTTTCATGCAGTTTTCTCCCAGTTGCGACCAGAGGCCGTTTGCAAACTCGCTCCGCTGCGGCGAATGGCGTGGGTTTCGAGAACCGGAGCGGAGCGTACTTAAAGTACGTGAGCACCGGAAGCGCAGAAAGCCGCGTCAGGCGCCCGGCGGAGTAGGGTTTTCAAATGGCCTCTTAGATCGACCAGCCACCGTCGATATTATAAGCTTGCCCCGACGTATAGGTTGCGCCGGCCAGATAGACGGCGAGATCGGCGATTTCCTCGGGCGTGCCGAGCCGGCCCATCGGCTGGCGGGCGATGAAGGCGGCGCGAGCTGCTTCGTAGTCGCCCTGCGCATGCATGCGGTCCTGCAGCGACGGGCTTTCGACCGTGCCCGGACAGATCGCATTGCAGCGTATGCCCTTGCCGACATAGTCGGCGGAGACCGATTTGGTCAGGCCGATGACGGCTGCCTTGGTCAGCCCGTAAACGAAGCGGTTCGGCACGCCCTTGGTCGAGCTGGCCAGCGACGCCATGTTGATGATCGAGCCGTCGCCGCGCTCCAGCATGCCGGGCAGCACGGCGCGGATGGTGCGGATCATCGAGCGGACATTGAGATCATAGGCAAAGTCGAGATCGCCGTCCTTCATCTCGAGGATCGAGCCGGAATGGACGAAGCCGGCGCAGTTGAACAGCACGTCGACGGCGCCGATCTCGGCAAAAGCGGCGTTCACCGCCTCGTCGTTCAGCACGTCGAGCTTGCGGGTCTTGATGCCGGGCGTCTTGCCGAGGTCGGCGAGCACCACCTCGTTGATGTCGGTGGCATGGACGACGGCGCCGACCTTGGCGAACGCCAGCGCGCTCGCCCTGCCGATGCCTTGCGCCGCCGCCGTGACGACAACGATTTTGCCTGTCAGATCCGCCATGCTTTTCTCCTCGCCCGTCTGTGGTCGTTCGGCTTTACCGGCGCAAGGCCGGGGCGCAATGTGCCAGGCGGGCACTACCATCCCGCCTGTTTCGATATTCGCCTGCCAGCCAAATGTTTTTTCTCGGTAAAGAACATCTTTTGGCCCGTCAAGCCCGGACGTCTCTCCGGGGCACTCAGTCGCCGTAGGGCACCCAGACGTTCTTGACCTCGATCGCACGGCGCAGCAAGGCATCGCCGGCTGCTTCGTTCGACGCCCAGTCGAGGCTGTGGCCGTCGCCGGTCCAGACGCGTTTGAGATTGCCGATGGACTCGGCCTCGGCCTTGGCGCAAGTCTCGGCATCGGCGAATACCCAGAGCCCGTCGACATCGTTATGCTTGGCCAGCACGCCGGCGAGCTCGGCGCTACGGCCGGTGACGATATTGATGGCGCCTGCCGGAACGTCGGAATATTCGATGACCTGGTAGAGGTCGGTGGCAAGCAGCGGGTATTTTTCGGACGGCACGGCGACCACGGTGTTGCCCATGGCGAGCGCCGGCGCCACCAGCGATATCAGGCCAAGCAGAGGCGCATTGTCCGGCGCGACGATACCGACGACGCCGACCGGTTCGTGCAGCGCCAGCGTGACGGCGCGGGCCGGCGGCTGGTGGACGCGGGCTTCGAATTTGTCGGCCAGACCGGCATAGAGGAACAGGCGCTCGATCGACAGTTCGACCTCTTCACGCGCCGCCTTGGCGGTCGCGCCGGTAAGTTGGGTGAGGCGCACAGCAAACTCGTCGGCGCGGCCGGAAAGGTTTTCGGCCAGGTAATAGAGCACCTGGCTGCGGTTGTAGGCGGCCGCCTCCGGCCAGGCCTTGCAGGCGCGCGCGGCCGCGACGGCGTCGCGGATATCCTTGCGGTTGCCGAGACCGACCTCGCCGGCAAGCTTGCCCTTGGCGCTGGCGACGGCGAAGGAATAATTGCCGTCCGGCCGGACCTGCTTGCCGCCGATGAACAGCTTTGCCGTGCGGTCGATGGCGCCACCTTCCGCCTGCTCGACAGGTTGGGCCGAAGACGTTGCCGGTTTGATGATCGGGCCGAGCGGCAGTTTTGCCGAGAGATATTCGAACATGCCTTCGCGCCCGCCTTCGCGGCCAAAGCCGCTCTCGCGGTAGCCGCCGAAGCCGCAGGCGGCGTCGAACATATTGGTGCCGTTGACCCAGACGACGCCCGCCTTCAATTGCGGCGCGACGTGTAGGGCAAGATTGATGTTCTCGCTCCACACCGAAGCGGCCAGGCCATAGCGCGTGTTGTTGGCGAGCTCGACCGCTTCCTCGGTGTTGCGGAAGGTCATAGTGGCGAGCACCGGCCCGAACACCTCTTCCTGCGCCAAGATGTTAGCCGGCGAAACACCGGTCGCCAGCGTTGGCAGATGGTAATAGCCCGCGGCGGGCAGTGCCGAGTCCGGCTGCCAGCAGATCGCGCCCTGCTTGGCGCCCTCGGCGATCAGGCCCTTGACGCGATCGAGCTGGGTCAAATCGACCAGCGGGCCGATATCGGTGTTCTTGTCGAGCGGGCTGCCGACGCGCAGCCGGCTCATCCGCGTCTTGACCTTGGCGATGAAGGCATCGGCGATGCCTTCCTGCACCAGAAGGCGCGAGCCGGCACAGCAGACTTGGCCCTGGTTGAACCAGATGCCGTCGACCAGCCCCTCGACGGCGCTGTCGAGATCGGCATCCTCGAAAACGACGAAGGCCGACTTGCCGCCAAGCTCCAGCGACAGTTTCTTGCCCGAACCGGCCGTGGCCTTGCGGATGATCTTGCCGACCTCGGACGAACCGGTGAAGGCGATCTTCTGGATGCCGGGATGGTTGACGATGGCCCGACCCGCTTCCGGCCCGCCCTGGACGATGTTGACGACGCCCTTCGGCACGCCGGCGCGTCCGCAGATCTCGGCAAACAGGATCGCGGTGAGCGGCGTGAATTCCGCGGGTTTGAGCACCACGGTGCAGCCCGCGGCGAGCGCCGGCGCGATCTTCCAGGCGAGCATCAAGAGCGGGAAGTTCCACGGGATGATCTGGCCGACGACGCCGACGCCTTTGTGGCCGGGAAAATCCCTGTCCAGCGCCTGCGCCCAGCCGGCATGATGGATGAAATGGCGGATCGCCAGCGGCACGTCGATGTCGCGGCTTTCGCGGATCGGCTTGCCATTGTCGATCGATTCCAGCACCGCGAACAGGCGTTGGTGACGCTGCATGGCGCGGCCGATGGCGTAGAGCAGTTTGGCGCGTTGATAACCGGTGCTGGCGCTCCATTTCGGCAGCGCTTTTGTGGCGGCCGAAACCGCCGCGTCGATATCGGCGGCACCGGCATCCGACACCTTGGCCAGCAGCTTTCCCGAGGACGGATCGCTGGTGTCGAAGGTTTTGCCTCCGCTGGCTGCCTTCCAGTCGCCGCCGATAAACAGCGCTTTGCCGAAATCCCGCGCGGCAAGCCACGCATCGGCCTCGTTGCGCGCCTCCGGCGCCGGGCCGTATTCCATGGCATGATAGCGTTCGAGAATGTTCATGGCGCGCTCCGAATCACGCCATCGCGTGGCGATGATTGGCCGAGTAGTGGCCGGTCAGATGATGCTCGAGCTGGC
Organism: Mesorhizobium sp. M0184; assembly: GCF_040322215.1. Classification (NCBI taxonomy): domain Bacteria; kingdom Pseudomonadati; phylum Pseudomonadota; class Alphaproteobacteria; order Hyphomicrobiales; family Phyllobacteriaceae; genus Mesorhizobium; species Mesorhizobium sp. M0184. Next base: position 15,393 of record NZ_JAMYSZ010000032.1, on the reverse strand, counting down.
GCTCGATGTCGGTCAAAAGGCTCGATGCTCCGAAGCGGAACAGCTCCGGCTCCAGCCACGGCCGGCCCAGTTCTTCTTTCATCAGCACCAGCCAATCGAGCGAGGCTTTTGCCGTGGAAATGCCACCGGCCGGCTTGAAGCCGATGAGATAGCCGGTTTCCTCGAAATAGGCGCGGATGGCGCGCACCATGGCAAGGCCGACCGGCAGCGTCGCGTTGACGCTCTCCTTGCCGGTCGAGGTCTTGATGAAATCTGCACCCGCCATCATCGCCACCATCGAGGCGAGCATGACGTTGCGCAGCGTCGCGAGGTCGCCGGTGCCGAGGATCACCTTCAGATGGGCCTCGCCGCAAGCGGCGCGCATCGAGACAATCTCGTTATAGAGCTCCTGCCATTTCGCCCCGAATACCAGGCCGCGCGGGATGACGACGTCGATCTCGTCGGCGCCGTCCCTTACCGATGCTTCGATCTCCTGCAGACGTGTCGAAAGCGGTGCAAGGCCATGCGGGAAAGCCGTGGAAACGGCGGCGACATGGACGCCGCTGCCGCGCAGCGCTTCAACGGCAGTGGCGACGAAGGGCTGATAGACGCAGACCGCCGCCGGGCGGATCCTTTCACCAGTAATGCCCAGCCCGTCGACGATGTCGCGACGGAACGGGTTGACCGCCTTGGCACAGAGCCGGCGCACGCGCTCTTCCGTGTCGTTCGAGTTCAGCGTCGTCAGGTCCATGCAGGCGACGGCGCGCAGCAGCCAGGCGGCCTGATTATCGGCCTTGATCGAGCGTCTTTTGGTCAGGCTGGCGACGCGGCGTTCCAGCGCCGAGCGGTTGACGCCGCGCATCGATTCCATGAAGCCGAGATCGAGCCTCATGCCGGGATTGCGAGCAATGCCATGGGCTTGCGGGATTGGTGCATTGGCGGCGGCGCGCGCCGGCAGCGGCGTGACCTTCGATGTGCCGACGTCGGTTTCGCGGATTGTGCTGCTCATCTCCTGCCCCTTGTTCAGCGACTTATGCCGAAGATAGACCGTGAAGCAGCGCTTCACGAGTCTTTCAAGCGGTCATAGCGGAAAAAGGCAGTCAAGGCAGCCGATTTTTGACCGTATGATCAAAATCAGGGTCTCAAACCAGTGGACGCTGAATTGCCGCGTCTCAGCCGACGAAGGCGCGCTCGACGACGAAGCTTGCCGGATGATGCAGCGAGCCTTCCTGGAAGCCGTGGCTTTCAGCCAGTTCCTTGACGTCCTTGAGCATATGCATCGAGCCGCAGATCATGATGCGGTCGGTCTCGGGATTGAGCTTGTCGATGCCGAGATCGCTGTAGAATTTGCCCGAGCCGATTAGCGCGGTGATGCGGCCCATGCGCCCGGAGGTCTCACGCGTCGTTGAATTGTAGAGCGTGACGCGGCCACCGGTCAGCTCGCCGATCAGCGGGTCGTTCTCAAGTGCTGCCACCAGCTCCTGGCCGTAGGTGAGTTCGGCATTGTCGCGGCAGGTATGGGTCAGGACCACCTGCTCGAACTTCTCATAAGTGTCGGGATCGCGCAGCAGGCTGGCGAAGGGCGCGATGCCGGTACCTGTCGAGATCATGAACAGGCGCTTGGCCGGCGTCAGCGCGTCGACCACCAGCGTGCCGGTCGACTTCTGCCGCATGATGACGGTGTCGCCGATCTGGATCTTCTGCAGCTCCGAAGTGAGCGGGCCGTCCGGCACTTTGATCGAGAAGAATTCGAGTTCGTCGTCCCAGGCAGGGCTGGCGATCGAATAGGCGCGGAACACCGGCTTCTCGGCATCGGGCAGGCCGATCATGACGAACTCGCCGGAACGGAAGCGCAGCGATTGCGGCCGGGTGATGCGGAACGAAAACAGCCGGTCGGTATAATGCTTCACCGAGACGACGGTTTCGGCATAGACATTGGCCGGTATCGGGAACTGCAACGGCCGGGCTCCGGCAGTGTTGAACGCGGATGTGGTGTTCATCAAACCTAACCTTCCGGGCCAGCTCAGCGCCCGCGCCAAATCTTCACCTGCGCGCCCGAACCGGTCAGGTTCCAGCGTGCCGTTTGCACACTCCGAAGCGGTAAGCTCTTGTGTCCGGAATTTATTAGTATACAAACGATATTTGCGTCAAGACGCCGCCGTAAAACAGCTTTCCAAACTGAGGCATGTAGGCAGTTCGGGCATTTCGGGTTTCGACAATGGGACAGAATTTTTCGGCGCAAGCGCTGGATTCGACTAGCGGCGTCGTCGCCGGCATCGATGTCGGCGGCACCTTTACCGACCTGCTTCTGATCGACGGCCGTGACGGCGGCCGGGTGCACATCGCCAAGACCCCGACGACGGTCGACAACCAGGCGTTCGGCGTCGTTTCGGCACTTGGCGCCACCGGATTTCCGGTCGACGGCATCGACCTCATCGTGCACGGCACGACGACCACCACCAACGCGGTCCTGGAGCGCCGGCTGGCCAAGACCGGCATGATCACCACGCGCGGCTTTCGCGACGTCATCGAGCTTGGCCGGCGGACACGGCCGCAGGCCTATGGCATGACAGGCACCTTCGTCCCGATCATTCCGCGCAATCTGCGGCTCGAAGTGTCGGAGCGGGTCGAGGCCTCGGGCGCGGTGCGCATCCCGCTCGACGAGGCCGAGATGCGGACAGCGATTTCACAACTGATCGCAGCCGGCTGCGAATCCCTCGTCATCCATTTCCTGCACTCCTACGCCAACCCGGCGCATGAGCGGCGCGCCGCCGAGATAGCGGCCGAGCTTTGGCCGAATGGCTACATCACGACAGGCCACGCCCTGCTTTCGGAAGCGCGCGAATTCGAGCGCGGGGTGACCGCTTCGGTCAACGCTTCGGTGCAACCGATCCTCGAACGCTATGTCGAGCGGCTGCGCAAGGAGCTGGCGTCAAAGGGCTACGCCCGCGACTTCCTGATCATGAACGGCAATGGCGGCATGATCTCGGCCCGCTTTGTCACACGTGAGTCGGCCAAAACTGTCATGTCCGGCCCCGCTTCCGGCGTCATTGCTGCCGCCTATACGGGAAAACGCGCCGGCTTCGAAAACCTGGTCACCTATGACATGGGCGGCACCTCGACCGACGTGGCGCTGATCCGCAACGCCGAGCCGGCGGTGTCGAACGAGATCGAGATCGAGTATGCGATGCCGATCCACGTGCCGATGGTGGCGGTGCATACGGTCGGCGCCGGCGGCGGCTCAATCGCCCACGTCGATGCGGCAGGCCTGATCCAGATCGGCCCGGAAAGCGCCGGCGCCAATCCCGGCCCGATATGCTACGGACACGGCGGCTTGGAGCCGACCATCACCGACGCCAATCTGGTGCTCGGCAGGCTGGCGCCGAAGAAGCTGCTCGCGGTGGAAAACCCGGTCACCGTCGAACGGGTCACCGGCATATTCGAGGACAGGATCGGCCGCGCCACAGGCTTGTCCGGCGTCGAGGCGGCGGGTGCGGTGCTGCGACTCGGCAACGTGAAGATGGCCGGCGCCATCCGCATGGTCTCGGTGTCGCGCGGCCACGACCCGCGCGATTTCGCGCTGTTCGCCTTCGGCGGCGCCGGGCCGCTGCATGCGACGGCACTGGCGCGCGAGCTCGGCCTGCCCAAGGTGCTGGTGCCGGCGCGGCCGGGCATCACCAATGCGCTCGGCTGCGTCGTCGCCGATCTGCGCCATGATTTCGTTAATACGGTCAACCAGCCGGTAGCCAGTCTCGATGAAATCCAACTCCACGAGACATTGGAACGGCACCGAAACGAAGGCAAAGAGCTGATCGGCAAGGAGGCGGTGAAGCCGGAAATGATCCGCGTCACGCATTCCGCCGACATGCAGTTCGTCGGCCAGACGCATATCATCAACGTGCCGCTGCCGTCGTCTGCGGTGACACGCGAGGGACTGCAGCAACTGTTCGAGAAGGCCTATTTCGCCCGCTTCAAGGTCCAGTTGCCGGAAATCCGCGCCAATCTGGTCAACCTCAACACCTCGGTCACCGGCGTGCGGCCGGCAATCGATCTGTCCCGGCTGATCGACCCGGCTGGGCGCGCCAAAACGCTCGAAGAGGCGCGGCGCGAGATCCGGCCTGTCTGGTATGGCGGGCGCCGGTACGACACGCCGGTCTACAGCAGAGAGAAGTTGCCGCTCGACGCAACAATCGAAGGTCCGGCGATCCTCGAACAGATGGACGCGACGACTGTGCTGGAGCCCGGCGATCGGGCGCGATCGGATGCCGACGGCAACATCATCATCGATATCGGTGAGGCCTGAGATGGAAAAACTCGACGCCATCACCCTTTCGGTCATCCAGGCGGCGCTACAGCAAGTCTGCGACGAAATGGACCTGACATTTTCGCGCGCCGCGTTCTCGCCTGTCATCGCCGAGGCCAATGACCGTTCGGATGGCATCTATTCGGCAGTCGATGGTTCGCTGATCGCGCAAGGCAGCCAAGGCCTGCCGGTGTTCGTCGGCGTCATGCAGTATTCGACCAAAACCGTGATCGAGATGATCGCCGACGGACGCTGCCTGCCGCCCAAGCCGGGCGATATCTACATCGTCAATGATCCCTATCTCGGCGGCACCCATCTCATGGATGTGCGCTTCGCCATGCCGGTCTACCGCGACGGCAAAATATTCTGCTGGCTTTCGAACACCGGCCACTGGCCCGACATTGGCGGTTCGGTGCCGGGCGGCTTCTCCGCCTCGGCAACGGCGGTGGAGCAGGAAGGCTTGCGGCTGCCGCCGGTGAAATTGTTCAAGAAGGGCGTGCTCGACCCTGAGATCTACGCCATCATCTGCTCCAACATCCGTGTCGCCGACCAGCGCATTGGGGACATCCGGGCGCAAGCGGCGGCACTGCTGATCGGTCAGGACCGACTGAACGGAATCCTGGATCGTTACGGAGATGAAACGGTCGTCGATGCGATCGCCGAACTTCGCCGCCGCGCCGCCGAACAGATGCGCGCGAACATATCAGCCATTCCCGACGGCATTTACCGGTCGCAGGCCTTTGTTGATTCCGACGGCGTGGTCAACGAGCCGCTGGTCATCGCGCTGGCCGTCGAGAAAAAAGGCGACACGCTCAGCTTCGACTTCTCCGGTTCGTCAAAGCCCTGCGCTGGGCCGATGAACAGCGTGCTGGCGACGACCTTGTCCTCGGTCTATCTCGCCATGCGGCACATTTTCCCCGACGTGCCGATCAGCGCTGGCGCCTTCGAGCCGCTGATCGTCAAGCGGCCGGAAGGCACCTTCCTAGACGCCAAATATCCGCGCCCGGTATCGGGCTGCGCGGCCGAGGTTTCGCAGCGCATCGCCGAAGCGGTGTTCGCGGCGATGGTGCAGGCGCTGCCGGACAAGGTGACGGCGGCCCCCGCCGGCTCCAGCGGCAATTTCGCGCTCGGCGGCAACGATCCGGCGCGCGGCCGCGATTATGTCATGTATCAGATCTCCGGGGGCGGCTATGGCGGCAATGCCGGTCACGATGGCCTGACCAATGGCTGCTCTACCATCGGCATCTCCAAGTCGCCGCCGGTCGAGATCATGGAGCAGGCCTTCCCGGTGCTCTACCGGCATTATGCCTTACGCGAAGGCTCGGGCGGCGCCGGCAAGCACCGCGGCGGGTTTGGCCTCGCCTATGAGGTCGAGATCCTGCGCGGCGACGCCCGTGCCTCCTTCGTCATGGATCATGGCCGCTTCGGCCCGCAAGGCGCGCTCGGCGGCAAGGACGGCGCGGTCAACACGGTCACCGTGTTCCGCGACGGCAAGGAACATGTGCCGCCGCACCTCTCCAAGGAACAGGACATCGCGCTGAAGGCAGGCGACCGCGTGCGCGTTAGCACGCCGGGCGGCGGCGGCTACGGCGATCCGTTGCAGCGGGACGCCGATCTGGTGTCGAGGGATGTCGCGCTGGGCTATTACACGCCCGCAGAAGCCGCCGAAAAGTTCGACGTCGCTCTCTCGGCGGATGGATTGGGGATCGACCGGGCAGCCACGGAAAAGAGGCGCGCCGGCTGACGGCGCGGCCCCGGATTTCCGTTATTTGCGACCAACGATCAGTTGCGGTGATCCAGCCTCGCGACCAGCCGGTCGCCGGCCCACTGGATGCCGCAGACCAGGATGATTAGCACAATGACAACGGCGATCATGACGGACGTCTCGAAGCGCTGGTAGCCGTAGCGGATGGCGAGGTCGCCGAGCCCGCCGGCGCCGATGGCGCCAGCCATGGCCGAGGCGCCGATAAGCGTCACCAGCGTCACCGTGAAGCCGGCGACGATGCCGGGCAACGCTTCCGGCACCAGCACCTCTCGAATGATCGTCCAGCGGTTGCCGCCCATGGCGCGTGCTGCCTCGATCAGCCCGTGGTCGACCTCGCGCAGCGACACTTCGGCGATCCGGGCATAGTAGGGCGTCGCCGCGATCGACAGCGGCACAATCGCTGCCCAGGTGCCGATCGAGGTGCCGACGATCAGCCGCGTCACCGGGATCAGCGCAACCAGCAGGATGATGAAAGGCACCGAGCGGAAGCCGTTGATGACCGCTCCGAGCGCGCGGTTCACCCACAGGTTTTCGGCGATACCGCCGCGGTCGGTGGCGACCAGCGCCAGGCCGAGCGGCAGCCCGAAAACCAGCGAGATGAGGCCGGAGGCGGCCGTCATCAGGATCGTTTCCCAGATCGAACGGACGAGAAGCTCAAACAGAACCGGCGACATGGCCAAGCACCTCCACCCGCGCTTGGCGGGCTTTCAAGAACGCGATCACGTCTGCCAGGTGAGCTTCATTGCTGCCGGCGACCGCCACGAACAGTGTCCCGACAGGCTGCTGCTGGACGTGATCGATGCCGCCATGCACGAGGCGGAACGAGCCGGGAACTGCCGAGGCAAGATCGGACAAAAGCGGGCTTCGGGCGGCCTCACCCGCCACGTCGATCCTGAGGATCGCCTCCACGCCGGCGTTCTGCGTTAGCCGGCTTGCGATCTCCGCCGGCAATTGCGGCCGGATGCCGCCGAGCAGGCTTTGTGTGATCGCCGACTTCGGATCGGCAAACACCGACCACACCGGCCCTTGCTCGACGATCCGCCCAGCGTCGATCACCGCGACACGATCGGCGATCGAACGGATCACCTCCATCTCATGGGTGATGAGCAGGATGGTCAGGCCGAGCTGCCGGTTGATATCTCTGAGCAAGGCGAGGATGGAGCGCGTCGTCTCCGGGTCCAATGCCGAGGTCGCTTCGTCGGACAGCAGCAGCGCCGGGCGCGCCGCAAGCGCCCGGGCAATGCCGACGCGCTGCTTCTGCCCGCCCGACAGCGACGCCGGATAGGCTTTCGCCTTCTCCGACAGGCCGACGAGCTCGAGCAGCTCGGCAGCGCGCGCCAGGCGTTCGGCCCTGGGCCGGCCTTCGATCTTGAGCGGCAGCGCTACATTGTCTTCGACCGTCTTGGCAGACAGCAGGTTGAAATGCTGGAAGATCATGCCGATACGCCGGCGCAGCGGTTGCAATTCGCGCTCGCCGAGCCGGCTGATGTCGCGGCCTTCGATGAAGACCTGTCCTGTATCCGGCCGCTCCAGGCCGTTCAGGCAGCGTATCAGCGTCGACTTGCCGGCGCCGCTCCGGCCGATGATGCCGAGGATCTCGCCCTGGCGCACGCTGAGCGATACGCCGTCCAGCGCCGCTGTCGCGCCGAAGCAGCGCTTCAGCTCGATGAGGCGCACGACATCGTTCGGTCCCGCGGAGCGGCCGCCGACGGGATGCATGACTTCGGTGACCGAGGCGAAATGCTGGTTCATGAAAGTTCCTGTATTCGTGCCCGCAAAACGCGATCGCGGTCCGCGTTGGAGCGCGGACCGCTTTATCATGCCGGGCTTCAGCGCCAAGTCGAGCTCGGTATCAATAGGCGCTGATGCCGGTTCCCTTGTAGACTCGGTCGAATTCGGCCTTCACCTTTTCGTTCTGGTAGGAGGCGACCAATGTCTTTACCCAGGGCTGGTTTTCATTGCCGGCCTTGACCGCGATGAAGTTGCGGTAGGGATTGTCGGCCACCGCCTCCTGGGCGATGCGGTTCTCCGGTGTGAGGCCGCTTTTAAGCGCCCAATCCGTGTTGACCACGGCCCCGTCGAGGTCTTCCACCGAGCGCCCGACAATCCCGGCGTCAAGCTCCTTGACGACCAATTTCTTCGGGTTTTCGGCAATGTCGGTCGTCGTAGCCAGAATGCCGGTGCCTTCCCTGAGCTTGATCAGATCTTCGCTCTGCAGAACGCGCAGTGCGCGGCCCTCATTGGACGGGTCGTTCGGCACGCCAATGACGGCGCCTTCGGGCAGGTCGGCAATCTTCGTGTACTTCTTGGAATAGAGGCCGATCGGCCAGACCCCGGTATAGCCGACCGGGACGATGTGATAGCCCTGCGTCTTGATCTGGTTGTCGAGATAGGGCTTGTGCTGGAAGGCGTTGGCGTCGATTTCGCCACGCTCGAGTGCTTCATTCGGCTGGGTGTAGTCGTTGAACACCACGGTCTCGATCGTCAGCCCCCTCTCCGCCGCCTGGGCGGTGACGACGCGCCACACATCCTCGTCCTCGCCGCTCATGATGCCGACCTTGACCGCCGTCTTGTCTTCGGCGAACGACGGCGCAGCAAGGCCGACAATCCCAACCGCCGACGCGAAAAGTACAGCCAGACCGGCGCGCCGGTTTATACTTGCGGAGAGAAATGAGAGCAAAGTGTTGGTATTCCCAGACATGATCTATCCCGTCGGTTCTGAAGTCGTTGCGGCCAGGCGGAGTGCCAAGCCTTGCCGGCATCATCGGGAATGCTGACCGTCGGATCAAAGCACCGTATTTCCCGCGAAATGCGAAGCCAGGAATATTCTCTCAAAGTTTCGGGCCTGGCGAGCACAGGGCGTGCTGGGATCATGCGTTCTAAGCCAATGCTGGTTCAGAAATTGTCCGGACGTCGTCTCCGCTATGAGGCCCGCCGCGCTTCGAAGCGGCGGGCCTTTCTGCGTCCGAATGCCCAACACGGGCAGCAGTGTGGGATGTCGACAATGCTGGACGCGCCGCATGTCCCTTCAAAGCGACGCGCTTGCTCACTCGATGACCTTTACAATCCTGCGCGTGCCAGGATCGACCAGGACGGTCCGATTGTCGACGACGACATAGCGGTATTTGACGTCGGGAACCTCATGAAGCTCGACGGTATCGGGCAGGGTCGAGCCGACATTGAGCTCCACGCCGGGAAGCTGCACGGACGCCAGAGGCTGCTTTTTCACATACTCGCGTACGATCGTCTCCTGCTGCGGTTCGATGACCACGTCCTGAGCGGCAGCGGCGCCAATACCCGCAAGCAGCAAGAACCCAGCCGCGGCTGCCGAAAGATGCATTCTCATGATCGTCTCCTTTCGTCGTGAGCCACCTCTGCGCTGCGCCGCGTCATGCTGTTCGCAGCGGGGTCGCTATAGGCCGGTAACGTCATCAGGTGGAGCTTGTTCCGCCACTCGGATCGCTTGCCGTTTCGCTCCATTAGTTTGGAACAAAGTTTTTTAGCCGCGGTTTTACGCGGTGAAGGGACGCGTTTTCCAAGGAGATCTCTCATGAAAGGCGTTCTGATCACCAGCATGCTAGCAATCAGCGTCAGCTGCGGGGCTGCACTTGCCCAGACGCAGCAGTCGACCGACGACCAGTCCGGCGCCAATTGTGCAGCCGGCACTGCCAATTGCCAGAACGGCGCCAAAATGGGCGAGCAGGCTCAGGGCAAGGCCGGCGCTACGACTGATCAACAGGCGCAAGGCAACAAGAAGCTGAAGACCGATGAGCAAGCCCAGGGCAAGGCCGGCGCAACGACTGACCAGCAAGCCCAGGGCAAACCGAAACTGAAGACCAACGAGCAGGCTCAGGGCAAGGCTGGCGCCACGACTGACCAGCAGGCCCAGGGCAACACAAAGATGAAGACCGATCAGCAAGCCCAAGGCAAGGCCGGACCCACCACCACCGAGCAGACCCAAGGCAACACGAAAATGAAGACCGAGGAGCAGGCTCAGGGCAAGACTGGGACCACGACCACCGAGCAGACTCAGGGCAATGCCTCGACGCAGACGCAAGACCAGAGTTCGACCGCGTCCATCAACAATGTAACCGTTGAACAGAAGACGGAGATCACGCAGGTCATCAAGGAGACGAACGTCCAACCGGTTTCCAGCGTCGATTTCGACATCTCTGTCGGTGTCGAGGTTCCGCGAAAGAAGGTCCGGCTGCATCGCCTGCCGGCGCGCATCGTCAAGATCGTTCCGGCTTACGAAGGCTATGAGTATTTCGTGCTCGCCGACGGCCGGATCGTCATCGTCGACCCGAATACCTACAAGATCGTGATTATCCTGACCTAGTCGTGGCCCAGACGGTCTACCGTGGGTTGATGCACCAAAAAAGCCCGCCGCGCAGCTCGGGCGGCGGCTTTTCCGTACCCGGCTCCAGCGTCTGCAAATCGCAAATCAAGGTCCGTCCTCGGGGCGAGGAGTGAGCACGGTGTGATCGATGGTGTCGGGCAGGCAGGGACTGGGCACGCAGCTTGTTCGGACCGACGCGGTGGTCATGGCATCGATATCCGTAACCAGCACCATTCTCGCGTAGTGCCGCGGCCACAGCGGCTCTCCAAACAGGACGAAGACGCCGCCAATCATCAAGGCCAGCAACATGAGTGCCGTAACATTTGCAAATATCTCGCCGTAGCGCATGAAGGCAGCCTGTCCCGTTCGGAAAGCGATTTCAGCCTGTGACAGCGGCGACCAGGACGGCGCCGAAAGCCGGCGCTACTATCCTTGAGGCCCCGCGAATGCCGCCTTCCATTGGATCCTCCCCGAACAAGCCGGATAAATAACGGCACTCTCGGTGCTTTGTTCCCGGCCGTGTGGCCGGACGACAGCTGCGTCACACAGGCCGTGTGTGGGGCGGCCTTTCGTTTGCAAAAGGCACTCTTCGCTCTCATTGATGCGCGGCAGCGAGGTCCTTGAGATGACGTTCGTGCATTTGCAGCACCGGCAGCGTCTTCTTGGCAAACTCCTTCATCGCCGGATCGTCGCCGGAATTCGCGTAAGCGGAAAACAGCGCCACCGCTTCCTTATGCGCCTGGGTCTGCATGTCGATATATTTCGATTGGAAGCTGTCCCCGCTGGCCTCCTTGAGTTGGTCGAGCAGCGCCTGGTGCTTGGTGTCCAGCGACGGGCCGGCTGGCGCGGTGGCCGAAGTCGTCTGACCCTTGCTGAGCGCCGCCTTGAAGTCCTCGCCGGCCTTGGTGTGGTCCCTGACCATTTGCGCCGCGAATGCCTTCAAGTCGTCGGCAGTCGCCTGCGTCTGCGCAAGTCGGCTCGATTCGATTTCGAATGTATTGGCGATGGGCACGGTCTTGACGAACGTCGCGGTGTCAACCTTGCTCATGGTGTCGGTCGTTAGAGGCGTCAGCGTCGCCGATTGGGCAAAAGCAGCCACAGGTGCGCCTGCCATCATCGCTGCCGCAGTGATGGATAGAAGGGTTTTCATGGGGGTTCTCCGAGACTGATGTCATCCCTCCGATGGCTCAACGCGCAAGCTGCGGCGAGGTTGCCTGGTCGGGGCGGCCACAGCCGCCGCCACGCCAGACAATGGTTTGGAAACGCAAAACAAAAGACGCCGGCTGCGTCCTGCAAAGTGCAACGCAAGCCACGAGATCGTACGGAATCGTACAAGCTCTTTCGCTTTGCCGCAGTCTTGCTATCGTTGGCTGGGAGAGATGGGTGGAGGCTTCCGTGGGGCAGATCAAGTCGCCGCTAGGAATCGGTATTGACACCGACGCTGCCGTTCATACCATCATGGCCGACTATCATTCCGGCGACATTCTCTCGACCACCGTCGTCATAGCCGATTTGCGCAAACGCTTTCCCTGGTTCCGGCAAACCGACGAGGAGCTGGTTGGCTTCATCGTTCGGGCGCTGGACGGTCGGGATATCGCGGTCAGCTTCGACCACCGCGGCCGCTAGGCTGATTTTACGGCAAAACCAGCCGGCCGCGGAGCTTAAGCTCCGCGGCCTCGTCAGGCTGTGATGACCGGGCGCTTACTTGCCGCAGTGGTTGTCGTTCACCGTCGGCGCCATCGTGCCCGGAGCCTTGCCGGTCGCATCGGGCAGAGCCCCCTGCGGGCCCGGCGGGCAATTCCGGTCGGCATTCGAATTCGTCGTTGAGAAATCGCGAATGCTATTGGTGATGGTCGAATCCGTGCCGGTGTCAGGGCCGCCATTATCCGGGACTACGATCGTCCGCCCGCTACCGTCGGCAGCGGCTCCGGAAGGGTCGCCGACGTTCTGCGCCATCGCTGACGTAGCCAGACCGATCGTAAGCGCCGAAGCTGCGAGAATTTTCGTGAGCATGATGCTTCTCCTTTTTACGAGGGTCGTCGCGTTGCGACTACGAAAACAACCGTTCGGGCGAGCGAAGGTTCCGACAAATTTCCTATGAATTCAGCATGTTCTCAGGTGTTCAAGGTGGCCGCCATGCCATTCTCCGCGGGCACGCATCTGTGGACTTTTCTAACGGCACAGCCCGGCATTTTGCTCGCCGCATGAGCGTACGCCTTACCGTTCCGCCGGAACAGGAATGCTTCTTGCGAGTTCATACCTTTGTACAATGCGACGCGCTGATGCGAATGGCGGCAGCGCAAACAAGGAGAGCAGACATCATGGGCCTTGGAACCATTCTCATCATAATCTTGGTCCTTGCCTTGCTTGGCGGCTTCAGCGGCTTGGGCGGCGGACCGTTCTATGGCACCGGCTATTACGGTGGTGGCGGCCTCGGCCTGGTGCTGCTTATCGTCATTATCCTGGTCCTGCTTGGGCGCATTTGATGCACGTCGCGCAAAAGTGTGCAGCGGTTTTGTGATAGCGACATGCATAAAACAGGAACCTAAAGCGCATCGCATGAGGCCAGTCGAACGCGACGCGCCTTAGTGTCACGCTCGCGACAAAAACGCCTGCCGCTTGGTAACAAGCGCCGGGCGTTTTGGAGACAAGATTTCCATGATCCTTGGCCAACCAGGATCCCTGGCTAAAAAGGCCGACCCGGTGCCGAACCTTTCGGCACCGAGGACACCACCATAGCAGCAGCTTAGTGTTGGCGATCGGCGGCCAGCGCTTCTTTCAGATCGGCGCTGAGCACGCCTTCGTTGAACAGCGACATGATACGGGCGGCCAACCGCTCGCGGACAGGACTGTCGTCCGCAACACCCAACTCGCGGCAGCAGTCGTCGAGCGCTTTTTTCAGCACGCTCAGTTCGGCTGGAGTTGCTGCACCTTGCATCGACATGCCATCCTCCCTTGAAAAAGGGCGAAAGCGCGAAGCGTCTTTCAAGCGTCCACTCGCCATGTCTGTGTGGACGACTCCAATTCAATTAGCGCCGATCTCGTCCAAACTCAATGTACGGAAATTACCAAACAGACAGTTTGGGAACGACTGCCTTGCACCTGCATTGTTGCTGCGATCCAACCCACCCCTCATTTGGATCATTGGGCGTAGCCCACGACGCCCGAATGGAGCCCGTTGCATCCCTCGCGACGGGCTCTTTCGCGTCCGGTGACCTCAATTGTCGTTTTCGTACCAAACCGTCTTTGGTACGTTTCCAACTCTAACTTTCAGTCGGATGTTTTCGTAGGCAAGCGGCAGGAGAAACTGTCGTGCATCGATTCATTTTTTTATTTAGTAGGCTCCATACCTTTCAGTGCCTATATGAGCGTTATCGTCCGCAGGTTATACCGGGCGCGGACGGCTGGGAGATAAAAAAGCTCTTGCCCTGTTTTGGGGCTAGCTATGTCTGATCCAGCAATTTCCAATAGAAATCTATACAGAAACAAGCTGTTGCGCCGGATGAGCGCCGGCGATTTCGCATCTCTCGAGCCGCACATCGAGCGCTGTTCACTGGAGTTACGGCAATCGCTCGAAGTGTCCGGATCCCCGATCGAGGCCATTTATTTCCTCGAGGACGGCATCGGTTCGGTGGTTGCGAAAATGCCGAACGGCAGCGATGCGGAAGTTGGCCTTGTCGGCTTGGAAGGTATGACCGGCTCGGCCCTGATAATGGGCGACGACCGTACGGTCCATGATTGCTATGTGCAGCTGGCGGGAGAAGCCGCCAGGATCGACGCCGAGCCGTTCAAGGCGGCGCTGACGCAAAGCCCGACGCTGCGGCTGTTCTTGCTGCGCTACGTGCAATATCTGCATGTCCAGACCGGCTATACCGCGCTGGTCAACGCGCGATCGAAACTTGAAGACCGGCTGGCGCGCTGGCTGCTCATGTGTGACGATCGGGTGGACGGCGGCCGGCTGACGATCACTCACGAATTCCTGTCGATCATGCTTGGCGTAAGGCGTCCGGGTGTCACGGTCGCGCTGCAGCTGCTCGAGGGGCGAGGGCTCATCCGGTCCCGGCGCGGCGAAATTATCATTCGCGATCGCGATGGTCTCGTCGCACTGGCGGATGGCGGCTACGGCCTGGCCGAGGCCGAATATACCCGCCTGGTCGAGCATATCGGCGAGCGCTGACGGCGCTTTCCTGGCCGATTGCTGCCGCAGGTCGAGGCCCCTTGCGACACTACACGGCGGGTCGGAAAAATTTTCAAAGCTCCCGGACCGTCAGGGAACTTGTTTCCCGTCGGAGGGTTATGGGACGCCTCTACTTTGCGAGGCGGCACCAACCATTCGGGAGAGGATCATGGCGACCACGAAAAAGGCCGCGAAGGCGGCAAGCAAGGGCCTTGAGGATCTGTTCCTCGACGGGCTCAAAGACCTCTACTACGCCGAGAAGAAGATACTGAAAGCGCTGCCTAAAATGGCCAAGGGCGCGGAGTCGGAAGAAGTGACCGCCGCCTTCGAGAAACACCGCATGGAAACCGAAGGACATGTCGACCGCCTGGAGGAGGTGTTCGAGAAGTTCGGCAAGCCGGCCCGTGGCAAGACCTGCCCGGCGATTGACGGCATCATCGAAGAGGGCTCGGAAGTGCTCGAGGAGTATAACGGTGCTCCCGCGCTCGACGCCGGGCTTGTCGGCGCGGCGCAAGCCGTCGAGCATTACGAGATCGCTCGCTACGGTACTTTGATCGCGTGGGCGGAAGAACTCGGCAAGAGCGACGTTGTCGAGCTGCTCAGGGCAACTCTCAAGGAAGAGGTCGCGACCGACGAAGCGCTTTCCAAGCTCGGCGAAAGCGGTGTCAACGAACGCGCAATGCAAGAAGCCGCTTGACCTACCAGATCGCCCTCCGAGCCACGGGAATGGGTTTGCGGGGGGAGGGGAGTGCGGCGGACCCGCCGATTAATGATTTGTTTCCTCGGTGGGGGGCGGACCGGGGAGCCAGGCGATGAAAAGGTGGCGCGGG
>NZ_JAMYSZ010000031.1:0-72631 GCF_040322215.1 Mesorhizobium sp. M0184 | reverse complement strand
CCCCTCGCGCAAAAGCGCAAAACTGTTCGCGATGTCCTCGCACATCTGTTCGCGATGTCCCCAGTCCAAACAAAGGGGAGAAGGGAAGGGCCGCGCTGACCTTTCCGATTGAATTGATTGAGCAAATCAGCGGCCACCGGCCTGACCAAGCGTCTGGCGCTCCACAAGCCTTTCGGCTTCCGCCATCACCTCCGGCGGCGTGACGCTGTGGCCGGGCCTGGCCAGCAGCGTCGATGAGAACGGCCCGCGCGGGCCGGTCAGGCCAGGCTCGGTAGCGAGGAATATCGCCACCGTCGGCAGGCCGAAAGCGCTGGCGAGATGGGTCAGGCCGGTGTCGGCGCCGATGACCAGCGTCGAGCTGCCGATGACGGCGGCGATCTCGGCAAGCGGCGATCTGGGAAACACAACGGTTTGCGAAACGGCGCCGGCGATCGCCTCGGCAACCGCCTTTTCCCGGTCGTTCGACCAGGTGGTGACTGGCGTCATTCCCATGTTCACCAGCAGGCGGGCGGTTTCGATCCAGTCACCGACCGGCCATTTCTTGTCCTCGCGGCTGGTGCCATGCAGCAGGAAGGCTGTCTTTTCCCCGACAAAAGTCGATTTTCCGGCTGGCGGCGCGATACCCGATTCAAGCCTGGAAAAATCCGGCTCGTAGCCGAGCGCCAGCCCGAACAGGCGTCTCGTGCGCTCGATGGCATGCAGGCCGCGCGGCACGGCGTAGCGATGGCCATAAAACAGGCTCGCCGAAGGCTCGCGGGCGCTCGAACGGTCGAAACCGGCGATCGGCGCTGCCGCCAGCCGCGCCACCAGCGCCGATTTCAGCAAGCCTTGCGCATCGAGAACGAGGTCGTAGCGGCAATCGCGCAAGGCGCGGCGCAAGCCGATCACTTCCCGCCATGTGCCGGGCTCGAGCAGCTTCCTGCGCCAGCGCCGGATCGCCACGCTGTGGAAGGTTTGGATGGCTGGATGCAGCGCCACGATGCCGGCAAAGGCCTCTTCCACGCACCAGTCGAACGACAGGCCGGGCCGAGCGCGGCGCGCGTCCTCGATCGCCGGGAAGGTGTGGATGACGTCGCCCATGGACGATGTCTTGACGATCAGCACTTTCATACGGCGGCCGGCATTTCCAGCAGCCGCTCCGCCGCCGCCACGACGCGTTCGACCTCCAGCGTCTTCAGGCAGTTGAGATGACCGAGCGGGCAGATTTTTTTGTGGCAGGGCGAGCAGGACAGGCCGAGCCAGACCAGTTCGCGGCGCTCGGCGAGCGGCGGCGTGTTCTGCGGCGAGGTCGAGCCGTAGACGGCGACGACCGGCGTGCCGACGGCGGCGGCGACATGCATCAGCCCGCTGTCGTTGGAGACGGCGAGCCTCGCCGCCGCGATCAGGTCGATGGCATCCTCGAGCCGCGTCTGGCCGGCAAGATCGACGGCGCCCGGAGCCAGCGCGGCGATTTCAGCCGTCACCCCAGCGTCGTTCTTCGACCCGAATAGCGCGACGCCAAACCCTTTCGCCATCATCTCACGGGCAAGGCCTGCATAGTGTTCGCTCGGCCAGCGCTTGGCCGGGCCGAATTCTGCGCCGGGCATGACTGCCACGAATTTCCCCGCCGTCAGCCCGAAACGGCTGAGCAGTGCCGCCTGGCTGGCTTGATCGACGGCGAGCTTCGGCGCCTGGAAGGCGCCACCACGGGCAAGGCTGAAATAGGCCTGCGCGGTGCGCCGTTTCAGGCGATCGGGCAAGGGCACGATGTCGGTCAGCAGCCCATAGCGCATTTCCTTGAGATGGCCGACGCGGCGCGGAATGCCGGCAAAGAACGGGATCAGCGCCGACTTCCAGCTTCCCGGCAGGACAAAGGCCATGTCGTAGCGGCCGCGCAGCAGGCGGCCGAAGCGCCTTCGGACGCGGAATTCGAACGCGCCGGATTGCAGCGGCAGGTCGATCTGCTGGCGGATTTCGGGCATGCGCTTGACCAGCGGTGCTGCCCAGGCCGGCGCCAGCACGTCGATGGCGGCATCCGGATGAAGCTCCCTCAGCGCCTGGAACAGGCACTGCGCCATCACCATGTCGCCCACCCAGCGTGGGCCGATCACGAGGATCGTTGGGCTTTCAGCCATTCGACATAGTCTCTGACGCCGGTTTCCACTGTGCGGAACTGGCCATTGTAACCGGCTGCGCGCAAGCGGGACATATCAGCTTGCGTAAAGCTCTGGTAGCTGCCCTTGAGGTGGTCGGGAAACTCGATGAACTCGATCTGGCCTTGGCCCAGCGTATCGATCACCGTTTCGGCAATGGCGCGGAATGGCTGGGCACGGCCGGTGCCGCAGTTGAAGATGCCGCTCGAGCCGCGTTTCCACAGCCACAGATTGACGTCGGCGACATCGCCGACATGGATGAAGTCGCGGCTCTGCTCGCCGGGTCCGAAACCGTCATAGGCGCCGAACAGCTTCGGGTTTTCTCCGCGCTCGACCTGGTTGAACAGATGGAAGGCGACAGAGGCCATGGCGCCCTTATGCGCCTCGCGCGGTCCATAGACGTTGAAATAACGCAGGCCCGCCACCGGCGAGTGGTCGGTATCGAAGACAGTGCGGCGGACATAGTCGTCGAACAGCTTTTTCGAATAGGCATAGACGTTGAGCGGGCGTTCGTATTGCGGCTCCTCGCGGAACTCGACGCCGCCGCCATAGACGGAAGCGGAGGAGGCATAGAGGAAGGGCAAGCGCAGGGCCAGGCAGGCGTGCAGCAGGCGCTTCGAATAGGTGTAGTTGACCTCCATCATGAACTTGCCATTCCATTCGGTGGTGGTCGAGCAGGCACCCTGGTGGAAAACCGCCTCGATGCGGCCGAGGTCGCCGGCCTCCATCCGCGCCAGGAAATCGTCCTTGTCGAGATAGTCGGCGATCTCGAGATCGGCGAGGTTGGCGATCTTATGGCCGTCGGTGAGGTCGTCGACGACGAGGATGTCGCTGAAACCGTCGGCGTTGAGCGCGGCGACGATGTTGGAACCGATCATGCCGGCGCCGCCCGTGACGATGATCATGAAAGCCTCTGGTCTCGCTTGTCGATTCCGGCCCTTATAGGGGAGGTCGATAGGGCTGTCGATAAAGCAGCAGAGAGCAATTGCTTCGGGTGGATGCAGTTCCAACTTCTGGCGGAGACATCGATTATCTAGTCGGCGCCGCCCCTCACCTGCCTGCCGGCATCCTCTCCCCGTATAGTGACGGGGAGAGGGGCGCTCTCGTCGACGGTTTCGCCGATCGCCAACATTACAGACGAGCGCTGAGATCGCGGGCAAGCCCCCTTCTCCCCGTCACTACACGGGGAGAAGGTGCCGGCAGGCGGATGAGGGGCGGCGCCGACGCCTGCAAGAAGGGCAAGGGGGCGATTGCCCTGCGCCACAGTGAGGCCGCAAAGTTGCCGCTTCAGTCGATTCGCTACCCGGTGAGATCGTCAGGGACAAAGAATGCCGTCAACCGAACTGCTTGTCGCCTTTTTCGCCACCACGGCGATCTTCGCCTATATCCCCGGCCCCGCCATGCTCTATGCCGCCGCGCAAACCATGGCGCGCGGCCGCTGGTCCGGCCTGATGGCGGCGCTCGGCATCCATCTCGGCGGCTACGTTCATGTCTTCGCCGCCGCCGTCGGCCTGTCGGTGCTTTTCCATGCCGTGCCGGTGCTTTACATGGCGGTCAAGCTGGTCGGTGCGCTGTATCTGATCTGGCTCGGTGTTTCGCTGTTTCGCGCCAAGGCGCAAGGCGACGTTGTCTTGCCGGGAATTCAGCCGAAATCCGCCCGCCGCGCCTTTTTCGAGAGCATTGCCGTCGAGGTGCTCAACCCAAAAACGGCGATTTTCTTCATGGCGTTCCTGCCGCAATTCATCGATGCCTCGGCAGCGTTTCCGGTCTGGGTGCAGTTCGTTGTGCTTGGAACAATCGTCAATTTGATGTTCTCGTCGGCCGACATTGTTTGCGTGATACTGGCCGGCGCGGTGATCGCCAGGCTGCGGCGCTCGAGCCGGGCGCAGCGCCTGATGCGGCGCGCCGGCGGCGCGGTGCTTGTCGGACTGGGCGTGCATGTCGCGTTGCAGAAAAGCTGACGCACTGTCTCGCCGCGGCGATCGGTCGAAGGCCTGCCGTTGCGTCGGCTGAAATTGCGGTATATCGGCATCGCCATGAACGGCCGGCCCTGCCCATCGAATCCCCCGTCACTGAAAATCGGCTCTCCCACGCGTTGACATGATCAAGCTGCCCTCTCCCGAACCTCTTCACCGCGCCATTTCGCGCTTCGGCGGCGCCACCGTGCTGGTGGTCGGCGATTTCATCCTCGACCGTTTCGTCAACGGCGTGATCGAGCGCATTTCGCCGGAAGCGCCGATCCCCGTGCTGCACGGGCGCGGCGAAACGCTGGCGATGGGCGGCGCCGGCAATGTCGTCGCCAACATCGTTTCGCTCGGCGCTGCCGTCATACCGGTCTCGGTGATCGGCGCTGACGAGGCCGGCAAGAACCTCGTGCGCATGCTCGGCGAATTTCGCGTCGACACCGGCGGGCTGGCGCAGGATGCCGATCGCATGACGTCGTCCAAGAGCCGCTTCAGCGCGCTCAACCAGCAGGTGCTGCGTTTCGACGAAGAGGAAATCAAGCCGCTGGGCGATGCCGAGCGCGCGACATTGGTCGGGCATTTTCGCGAAGCGCTGGCACGCGCCGACATCGTCATTCTGTCCGACTATGGCAAGGGCGTGCTGCTCGACGGCGTCGCCGGCGAGCTGATCTCGATCTGTCGGGAAGCGGGCAAGCCGGTGCTGGTCGACCCGAAGGGCCGCGACTATGCGCGTTATGCCGGCGCGACGGCAATCACGCCCAATCGCAAGGAACTCGGCGAGGCGGTCGGCCGCGCAGTGTTTGCCGACGACGAAATCGAGGCGGCGGCACGCCAGCTGATTTCGGCGCACGGTTTCGATTTCGTCGTCGCGACGCGCAGCGAAAAGGGCATGAGCGTCGTCGGTGCGGACGACGCCCGCCATATCGCCACGCAGGCGCGCGAAGTGTTCGACGTTTCGGGCGCCGGCGACACGGTAATCGCGACCTTCGCGCTGGCTCTTGCAGCAGGGGCTGATCGTGTCATGGCCGGATCGATCGCCAACGCCGCCGGCGGTGTTGTCGTCGGCAAGCGCGGCACGGCGCGGCTGACGATCGAGGAGCTCACCGGTGCGCTGTTTGCCTCGCATGGTCCGGTCGCCCACTTGGATGCGATCCTCGATGCCGCCGCCGCCGCGCGGCTGGTGGCGGGCTGGAAAGACGAGGGCTTGAGCGTCGGCTTCACCAATGGCTGTTTCGATATCCTGCATGCCGGCCATGTCAGCCTGTTGCATGCGGCGCGCAGCCAGTGCGACCGGCTGGTGCTCGGCCTCAACAGCGATGCCTCGGTGCGCCGGCTGAAAGGGCCGGGGCGCCCGGTCAACGACCAGCATGACCGGGCCTGCGTGCTGGCAGCACTTGCCTCGGTCGACGCCGTCGTCATCTTCGAGGAGGATACGCCGCTTTCGCTGATCGAGGCGCTGAGCCCCGACATACTGGTCAAGGGCGCCGACTATACGGTCGATCAGGTGGTTGGCGCCGATGTCGTGCAGAAGGCCGGCGGGCGCGTCGTGCTGGTCGACCTCGTCGCCGGCAAGAGCACGACCGGCACCATCGGCAGATTGCGCGCCGGGAACTGAGGGTTTCATGTCCGAACTGAACGATTACCTGGCCCGCTCGGCGGCCGCGATTTCGGCGATGGTCGAGCGCGACCTGACCAGCGAGATGGAGCGGGCGGTCAGCGCCGTCGTCGCCGCGCTTTCGCAGGGCAAGGCGCTGCTGATAGCAGGCAATGGCGGTTCGGCCAGCGACGCCATCCACATCGCCGGCGAGCTGGTCGGCCGCTTCCTCAGGGAGCGCAAGGCCTACAACGTCATCGCGCTGCCGGCCAACGCGGCGGTGCTGACCGCCTGGGGCAATGATTATGGCTTCGACACGGTGTTTGCGCGCCAGGTCGAGGCG
Organism: Mesorhizobium sp. M0184; assembly: GCF_040322215.1. NCBI lineage: Bacteria > Pseudomonadati > Pseudomonadota > Alphaproteobacteria > Hyphomicrobiales > Phyllobacteriaceae > Mesorhizobium > Mesorhizobium sp. M0184. The sequence goes on along the minus strand of NZ_JAMYSZ010000031.1, from coordinate 66,598 downwards.
CATGGTTCGGCGGGCGCCGTGCTGCTCGCCATCTCGACCAGCGGCAATTCGCCAAGCATCCTCGCCGCCGCCCAACAGGCGCGCATGATGGGCATGACGGTGGTCAGCCTGACCGGCGACACCGGCGGCAAGCTGAGGCCGCTCTCCGACATCCTGCTCAACGTACCCTCGACCTCGACGCCGATCATCCAGCAGGGGCATTTGTGCCTCTACCACCATTTGTGCGAAATGGTCGAAACGCGCCTCTGCGAGGTGGGGTGATCCTCGAACTCTCAGGACCTGGGTTCCTCGCCCTCCGCGAAGCGGGGGAGAGGTGGCCGCGAAGCGGCCGGAGAGGGGGCTTCGTAGAGCGCGGTTCCCCTCTCCGTCTCGGCTTCGCCGAGCCATCTCTCCCCACTTTCGTGGGGCGAGGAACCCAAGCTGGAATGAAGCCAATCTTCAACGCTGAAGGCAATTATGTTCTTGCTTTGTGCCGGCAGCTATGCTACTAATTTGGGTATGGTGATGATTTCCACCGACGATCCCGCCCGCCGAGGCGGGTTTTTTGTCTCCGGGTTTTTGTTTCGCAGCCGCTTTGCCTGCTCTCTTAAGCCGAAAACGCCACCAGCCCTTCGTCTTTGACCCGGCGGATGGTCAGCGCGGTTCGCACCGTATCGACATTGGGGGCCGAGGCCAGTTCCTCGATGACGAAGGTCTGGAAGGTGCCGAGATCGCTCGCCACGCAATGTAGCAGGAAATCGGACTCACCCGACACCATCCAGGCGTCGCGCACGATCGGCCAGCCGCGGGTGCGCTCGGCGAAGGTCTTGAGTTCGGCGTCGGCCTGGTGATGCAGGCCGATCAGACAGAAGGCGACGACGTCGAGGCCGAGCGCCGGAGCGTTGAGCAAAGCGCGGTAGCCGCGGATGATGCCGGCCTCTTCCAGCCGCCTGACGCGGCGCAGGCACGGCGGCGCCGAAATGCCGACGCGGCTCGACAGTTCGACATTGGTCATGCGTCCGTCCTGCTGAAGCTCGCGCAGGATCTTCCAGTCGATGGCATCGAGATCGGCCTTGATCGGCATGGTGGCTTCCGTGGTGACGCGAAAGAATCTTTCGCGACTTTGTAATTAAACGACTTTGCTGTCTATTCCATCCGCTGGATCGAGGATTTTCGCATCATCTTGCTGCGGGTTGCTTGTCGCCGTCGCCGGCGCCGAAGCTTTCCGGGGACGAACGGCAACTTGCCTTGCTGGCGTCGCAGGCAACACTTACATTACGCGCAACAATCGACGAGAGTTCATGCCACAATCCATGGCTGCTCCCCGCAGAGGCTTTTCATGATCACCAAGCACGCGCCTGTTCTCATCATCGGCTCCGGCCCTGCCGGCTATACGGCGGCGATCTATGCCGCCCGCGCCATGCTCAAGCCGATGCTGGTCGCCGGCCTGCAGCAGGGCGGGCAACTGATGATCACCACCGATGTCGAAAACTATCCCGGCTTCGCCGAACCGATCCAGGGTCCATGGCTGATGAGCGAGATGCTCAGGCAGGCCGAGCATGTCGGCACCGACATCGTCAACGACATCATCACCGAGGTCGACCTCAACGTGCGGCCGTTCCGCGCCAAGGGCGATTCCGGCACGATCTATACCGCCGACGCGCTGATCATCGCCACCGGCGCGCAGGCCAAATGGCTGGGCATCCCGAGCGAACGGACCTTCATGGGATTTGGCGTTTCGGCCTGCGCCACCTGCGATGGCTTCTTCTATCGCGGCAAGGATGTCGCGGTGATCGGCGGCGGCAATTCGGCGGTGGAGGAAGCGCTCTATCTCTCCAACCTGGCCAAGAGCGTCACCGTCATCCACAGGCGCAGCGATTTCCGCGCCGAGCGCATCCTGCGCGAGCGGCTGCTGCGGAAAGATAATGTCCGCGTCATCTGGGACACGGTGGTCGACGAGATCACCGGCAGGCCCGGCAAGGCGCCGCTGCCGCCGTCGGTCGAAGGGCTGAAGCTGCGCAACGTGGTGACCGGGCAGGAGATGCATCTGGTGGTCGACGGCGTGTTCGTGGCGATCGGCCACGCGCCGGCGGTCGAGCTGTTTGCCGGCAAACTGAAGCAGAAGCCGAACGGCTATCTGTGGACGGCGCCGGATTCGACCCGCACCGATATGCCGGGCGTGTTCGCCGCCGGCGACGTGACCGACGACATCTACCGCCAGGCGGTGACGGCAGCCGGGCTCGGCTGCATGGCCGCGCTCGAGGCGGAAAAATATCTGGCGGGGATCGAGGTTCACCGCGAAGCGGCGGAGTGATTGTTCGATAAGCGGCTGAGAAAAGCCGCGCAAAAGCCTGATTTCTCATTCAGACGCCGAAAACAGGCGGACGCCAGAAAACAGGACGAGGGGAAATCATGGCGTTGGATTGGGACAAGCTACGCGTGTTTCACGCCGCAGCGGAAGCGGGGTCGTTCACCCATGCCGCGGAAACACTGCATTTGTCGCAATCGGCGATCTCGCGGCAGGTCAGCGCGCTCGAGCATGACGTCGGCGTGCCGCTGTTCAATCGCCATGCCCGCGGCCTGGTGCTGACCGAGCAGGGCGAGATGCTGTTCCGCACGGCACACGACGTGCTGATGAAGCTCGAAACCATCAAATCGCGACTGACCGAAACCAAGGACCGGCCCTCCGGCGTGCTCAGGGTGACGACGACGGTCGGCCTCGGCGCAGGCTGGCTGACCGAGCGCGTGCAAGAGTTCATCGAGCTCTATCCCGAGGTCAGCCTGCAGCTCATCCTGGCCAATGAGGAGCTCGACCTCACCATGCGCCAGGCCGACTGCGCCATCCGGCTGCGCCAGCCGCAGCAGCCCGACCTCATCCAGCGCCGCCTGTTCACCGTGCATTTCCATCTCTACGCGGCGCCCTCCTATGTGAACAAATACGGCAAGCCGAATTCCATTGCCGAGCTGAAGGCCCATCGTATCGTCACCTTCGGCGTGCCGGTGCCGGCGCATCTGTCGGAACTGAACTGGCTGGAAACGGTCGGCGATTTCGAAGGCGGGCAAAGGGTGCCGACGCTGCAGATCAACGACATATTGTCGATCAAGCGGGCGGTGCAGGGCGGCGCCGGCATCGCCATGCTGCCCGATTACGTGGTCAGCAAGGATTCCGGGCTAGTGCAGTTGCTGCCCGAGACCGAAGTGCCGTCCTTCGATACCTATTTCGCCTATCCCGACGCGATGAAGAACCAGGCGAAGCTGCATGTCTTCCGCGATTTCATCATCGCCAAGGCGCGCAGCTGGTCGTTCTGATTTAATGCATGTCGCGCAAAAGTGTGCAGCGGTTTTGCGATAACGACATGCATCAAACAAGAACCTAAAGCGCGTCGCATCAGGTCGGTCGAACGCAACGCGCTTTAGGAACGCGTATCCGCCAGCGTGCTGGCGCCGTAGCGCAAACCGTCGACCAGCAGGGCAACCATGCGCCGCGCCTGGGCAGGGCCGCCGCCATGTGCCGGCATGGCAAGGCTGGCGGCCGCCCCCAACAGATCGCCCGGCTCGATATCGGCGCGCACCTCGCCGGCCGCGGCCGCTGCCTCCAGCAATGTTTGAAGCGCGGGCCGGAGTCGTTGGTTGAAATAGGCAGGCAAAGTGTCGAAGGCCGGATTGCCTGAGTACAAGGCTGCCGCGAGGCCGCGTTTTGCCGTGATGAAATCCACATAGCGCTGCATCCACAGGGCCAGCGCTTCACCGGGCTCATGCTTCCTGGCCAGGATCGGCGCGGCGTCCGCACAGGCGTCGACCTCGTTGCGGAAGACGGCCACGATCAGGTCCGAGCGGTGTGGAAAGTGGCGGTAGACGGTGCCGACGCCGACGCCAGCCTTTTCCGCGATCTCTCGCACCGGAGCCTCCACGCCGGAGGTCGCGAACACCGCCATGGCCGCCCTGAGCAACGCGTCGATGTTGCGCCGTGCGTCGGCGCGCACGTGGCGATCCGCGCGGTCGCGGGGTTCCAGACCATCGCCTTGATCCGTTTTGCCGTTCGGCGTTTTTTCGCCCATCAAATTACCTCTTGCAAACGGAACCGTGTTCCGGATATATATGGAACGTGGTTCCGTTTGACTTGGATCTAGCACGGCAAGGCGGTGTTGGCCACACATCGGTGCACAAAAGGAGATTACCATGCAGGACAAACCCGTCGCCCTGGTCACCGGGGCCAACAAGGGCATCGGTCTTCAGATCGCCAAGGACCTCGCGGCGAACGGCCTTACCGTGCTCGTAGGATCGCGCAGGCTCGAGCATGCCGAGGCAGCCGCAAATAGCATCGGAGAGGATGCCCACGCCCTGCAGCTCGACGTCACCGACCAGGCGTCGATCGCCGCCGCGGCAGAGCGCATCCGCATCGAACTCGGCCGCCTCGACGTGCTGGTGAACAATGCGGGCATCTCGCATGTGGGAAAGCCGGGCAGGCCGCTCGAGGAGATCATCAATTCGGGCCGCCCGAGCGTTGCCTCCCTCGACGACGTACGCGCGGTATTCGAGACGAACGTGTTTGGCATCGTCGCCGTCACGCAAGCGATGCTGCGGCTCCTTCGTGAGGCCCCGGCGGCGCGTATCGTCAACATATCGAGCGGCGCCGGCTCGCTGACATTGAACGCGGATCCGGCCTTTCCGTACCGCACGTCGTTTGGCGCCGTTTACAACCCGTCGAAGACGGCCGTCAACGCGATGACGCTCGCCTTCGCCATCGAGCTCGAGGAGACCGGCATCAAGGTCAACGCTGCCTGCCCGGGCTACACCGCGACGGAGCTCAACAACTTCGAAGGTCCGCGCACCGTCGAACAGGCCGCGCGGGAGCCCGTGCGCCTCGCGCTTCTCGACGCGAACGGTCCGACGGGCACGTTCTCGAACGAGGACGGCCCGCTGCCGTGGTGACGTTGCCTTGGAGCCTGCTTCAGCCGCGCCAAGGTGTCAGGCGGGGCAGCCAGCCTGGTACGGCACGGCGGTAGGCCTCGTATTCGTCACCGTAGCGGCGGGCAAGCGTCGGTTCCTCATATAGTCTCACGAAGGAGATCATGGCGGCCGCGGCGATGACTAGATAGGCGGCGACCGTCCAGCTCGAAAACAGCAGTGCCTGGCCGAGGACGATCGACAGCACGGCGACGTACATCGGATTGCGGACATGGCGGTAGATGCCGCCGACGACCAGCCTTTCGGTCGGCGCGACCGGGGCGGGGGTACCCAGGCCCTCCAGGGCAAACCGGGCAAAGGCGTGCAGCAGTATGGCTGTGCCGGCGACAACCAGCAGCCAGCCCACAGGAACGAAACCGGGCAGTCTCGACCAGGGCAGGCGATAGCGATCGGTCAGCAGCCAAGGCAACAGTCCGGCGACCACGCCGGGCGCTACAGCAAGGAAGATGACGCTGCCGGCGATCGCCGAAGTGGCTCGCATATAGCTCTCCTTACGGGCGCGGCCTTGAACGGTCTCCTGCAACGCGCTTCAGGTCTTGTCCGGCATGTAACCCAAACCGCTGCACCCTCAGGTCAAGCTCGATGGCGGGCTTTTGGGCGGCATGCACCAGCAAGGTCTGGCTGCCGAAAAAACAAACGCGTGCTGCACGATTCCACGTCATCCTGCGTTTTTCGACTTTCCGAGCAGGAATCGCTGCTGATTCGCGGCCGCGGATCGATTTTTGCCTTGCCGCAGGCTATATTTCAGCGATTCAACTGGTCCTATTGCGCTTCGGGACGGATTAGACCACAGCCGGCGCCTTTTTGCATGTGAGTGTTGCAAAATAGATGCTTGTTTCTTGGGCATGAAGAGCACATATATAGATCATCTCCTGAGCGCGTTCTCCTCCCATTAGCGCTCTCGAGTGTTCCCCTCTGGAGGTTGGCCTTAACAGGCACTTCCAATCAAACTCAGCCGGGTCTTCATTGATCCGGCTTTTTTGTTGCCCGAAACCAACACATCGCCAGAAAATCGGCCGGAACGGTCGCGTAACAGTGACATGTAACCTCGGGTAACATCCCGCGGGCGCGCCAAATCGATTAAGCAGAGCACAGGACGCGGTGTGGCTCGTCCGGGGGATGGGGGCATCACTCGGACGACCCGGGCTCAGGCAGCTACCGCGTCCGAACCTTCCTCCGCCAAAACACCGGCGGCAAGCATGCGGCGGACCTGCCGTTTCGCCTCCCACGAAGACGGTCCGCAAGAAACGGCGCCCGAATGATCCGGGCGCCGTTTCCTGTTGGGCCGCAAAGGCAGCTCAGGCGGCCTTGCCGTTGGCGTTCAGCGCTTCGTCGGCCAACCGGCCGGTGAGTTCGGCCATGTGGTCGAAGACGGCCCGGTAGCTGGCGACACCCGCCGTGGCCGAGCGCAGCTCGATGATGAGGTCGCCGATCTCGGCTTGCGGCATGGTCGCCTCGACGACGTCCCATCCCGGCCAGTCGGGTCGCGCGTCGTAGCCGAGGATCTGGCCGCGCCGCTGCGGGATCAGCGCAATGATCTTCGACGTCGCGTCGGACGGCGTGACGATCTCGACCTTCATCACCGGCTCCAACAGCACCGGCGAGCACGCGGCCATGCCTTCTTTCATCGCCAGCTTCGCCGCCATCTGGAAGGCCATGTCGGAGGAATCGACCGCATGGTAGGAGCCGTCGGAAAGGTTGACGGCAACATCGACGACCGGGAAGCCGAGCGGCCCGGACTTCAGGTAGTCACGCACGCCGGTCTCGACCGACTGGATGTAGGTCTTCGGCACGACGCCGCCGGTGATCGTATCGGTGAACTGGAAGCCTGACCCGCGCGGCAGCGGTTTGATCTCAATCACGACGTCGCCGAACTGGCCGTGGCCGCCTGATTGTTTCTTGTGGCGGCCGCGCTGCTGCGTCGCTTTGCGGATCGTCTCGCGGTAGGGCACGGCCGGTACATGGCCTTCGACCGGGATCTGGTTCTTGCCTTCCAGCCGCTCGCGCACGACGCGCAGATGCATCTCGCCATGGCCGGACAGCACGGTTTCGGCCGAATCCTGGTTGTGATGCAGGTTGAGTGAGGGATCTTCCTCGGCCAGGCGCTGGATGGCCGCCGACATCTTGACCTCGTCCTTGCGCTCTTTCGGCCGCAGCGCGAAGGCGAAGACCGGTTGCGGCGGCGCCAGCGTGACCAGCGGCTGGATGCCGCCCTTGGTCGAGCTCAGCGTCTGGCCGGTCCTGACGGCGTCCAGCTTGCCGAGCGCGACCGTGTCGCCGGCCTTGGCCGAAGTCAGCTTGATCTGGTCCTTGCCGAGCATCTTGTAGATGCCGGAGACCTTTGCCGTTTCGCCATTGGAAAGGAACAGCTCGGCGGCGTCGGCGACCTGGCCGGACAGGATGCGCGACACCGACAGCTTGCCGCCATGCGCGGTGTGGATGGTCTTCATTACCTGGACCACGGTGGCATTGCCATCGGGCGCGCCGAGACGCTGGCGCGTCGCCTCGCTGTCGGGTGCGTCGTGACGGATCGCCTTCAACAGGCGCAGCACGCCATTGCCTTTCTCGGCGGTGCCGATCAGCACCGGCGTCACCGTGCCGTCGCGCAGATCTGCGGCGAGGTCGTCGAAGATTGCGTCCTTCGGCGGTTCGATCTCGTCCAGCAATTGCTCCATCAGGCGGTCGTCATGGTCGGCGAGCGTCTCCAGCATGGAAAAGCGCGCCTCGAGCTCGCGCGCCTTGTCGTCGCTCGGGATCTGAGCGACCTCGCTCTCGGCATATTCGCGGTAGATGTAGGCACGCTCCAGAGCGAGGTCGATCGAGCCGATGACGACGCCGTCCTTGCGCAGCGGGATCTGGCGCAGCAGCAATGGCACCGAGCTTGCCGGCTGCAGCATCTTCAGCGTGTCGCGCACACCTGCTATCGCCTTGTCGACCTTGTTCAGGAACAGCATGCGCGGCACGCCGAGCTCGTCGAGCTTGCGCATGATCAGCTGCAGGGCAGGGATCTTCTTCTCGTCGGCCTCGGCAACGACCACGGCGACGTCGCAGGCGGCCAGCACCGGCTCGGCTTCGAAGGAGAATTCGATGGAGCCGGGACAATCGACGAAGGTGAACGGCTCGCCCATGAAATCGGTGGTGGCGAAGGTCGCCTCGACGCTCATGCCGTGAGCGCGCGCCTCGGGCGAATGATCGGAAACGGTATTTCCGGACGAAACGGGATTCTGGCGGGGAATGGCGCCTGTACGGGCGAGTATGGCTTCGAGAAGTGTCGTCTTACCGCTTGCGAAGGGACCGACTATGGCAATGCATTTCGGTCCCGTGCGTCGTCCTCCGGCGCGAGTACCCATGGCTGACCTCCACTCAGGCGTTTCCCTGTGAGCGGCGGCCGGCCTGTCGGCCGTCGCGGGCGAGGCTTTTTTCAATTTGCCACCTACCCAAAGGGCATCGTCCCACGGGCAGGCCGGGAGGGCAAGGGATTTGAGGTTGAAGGGATTTGAAGTTGGGGCCGGTTCAGCCGGTGCCGGTCAGGCGCGACGCCAGCGGGGGTGCGTCCACGCGCTGCACCGCCACCGTCTCGGCAAAGCGCGCGAGCAACGGATTGAACAGGTCCGCACGCTCCCAGAAAGGCGCATGCCCGGCGCCGGAGACGATGTGGCAATGCTCCCACAGCGAGCCGTATGCGAGCGTCTCAAAATAGCCGAGCCGGACGAACGGATCGTTCTCGCCATTGACGATAGCGACCGGAAACGCGGCTTGCTCGACCACCTGTCTCTGGTCGGCGCCCTTGCCGGTGAGCATGCCGCGCGTCACCGCGGCGCGCAGCCGGCCGTCGGTGCGCAGGATGGCTTGGCGAAAGGACGGATCGGCGGTGTCGCCGAAACACAGCGTCTCGAAGCGCTCGGCATCGCGTTCGGAATACGTCTTTTTGGACGCCAGCAGCATGTCCCAATGCGCGTGGAAGCCGCGCAGCATGCCGAAAGGACCCTTCGATACCGGCGGCGCGCCGGTCAGCATCAGCCCACCGACGGCGCGGTGAAAACTCGCGAGTTCGATTGCCACGTGCCCGCCAAGCGACCAGCCGAAGACGACGGCGCGGCCGATGCCCAAGGCATCGAGGAGCTGAGCCGCCGATTGGGCAAGGCCGGCGATGGTGTAGTCCGTCGCCGGATCGCGGGCGTCGGACGATTCGCCATGGCCGGGCAGGTCGAAAGCAATCAACCGATGGGCAGCGGCCAACGGGCTGTCGAACTGGCGGGCGAATACGGCGCGCGAACTGCCCGAGCCGTGGATCAGGACAAGCGGGATGCCGGGTCCCGACGACTGGCTGAGGCGCAAATCCGCTTGCGGCGTGCGGATCGTGCGATGGGAAACGGCCATATCTGGTTTGGACCCTGGGATTGTCTCAAGGTCAACATCGCATGCCGAGGTCACCATGTTGTTTAGAACGGTGGTTAAGAAATGATTTCTCGGCTTGCGCCGGGTATGATGAACGAATCCACCACAGCTAACCCCCGGAGCCTGATGATGGAATCCACACTCGACCTTCTCGTCTCGATCAGCAGCATCGCGACGCTCGGCCAATATGCCTGGTCGATGCGCGCGCATTTCCAGTCGCCGACCATGTCTCAAGGCGCGATGATCATTTCGGCCGTCGTGGTCGGCACGGCGCTGTTCTTTCTTGCGCTGCTGTGGATCGAGCGGCAGCCGGTGGCGGCGAAGATCGGCGGGCTCGCCATCGAACTGGCAAGCTCGGCGCTGTTCTGGTGGGCGATCTCGGTCTCCCGCAAGGCGGGGCTGCGGTTCGCATTCGATCCCGACAATCCCGACAGCCTGGTGACCGAAGGCCCTTATCTCCATGTCCGGCATCCGTTCTACACGTCCTACATCATCTTCTGGGTCGGATGGGGTATCGCGACCTGGTCGGTCTGGGCGGTGGTGCCGGTCGCCGGCATCGTTACGATCTACGTGATTGCGGCCTTGGACGAAGAGCGAAAATTTTCGCGGACAAGGTTGGCCGATGCCTACGACGCTTACCGCACGCGGACCGGTCTGTTCTGGCCGCGTTTTGCCCGCAGCCGGCAGGAGATGCAGCCGGCATCGGACGAAAGTGGTAGGGTCTAAGACACTGGATTGAATCGAGGACTTGCGACGATGAAGATCATTGCCTGCGGCAGCGTGCCGACGATTGTTGCGCCGGAAAAATACTTCACTGGCCGGGTTTTGCAGACGCCGATCATCGAGAAAGAGGCGCCGGCGCGGCTACGCGCCACGCTGGTCAGTTTCGAGCCCGGCGCCCGCACCCACTGGCACACGCATCCGCTCGGCCAGACGCTCTATGTCACATCCGGTGCCGGTCTCGTGCAAAGCTGGGGCGGGCCGCTGCAGGAGATCAGGGCCGGCGACGTCATCTCCTTTGCGGCCGGCGAAAAGCACTGGCACGGCGCCGCGCCCAAATCGGCGATGACCCACATCGCCATGCAGGAGGCGCTCGAGGGTGCGCATGTCGATTGGCTGGAGAAAGTGAACGACGAGCAGTATGGCGGCTGAAACGTCTCAGACCAGCGCGGCGGTAAAGCGCTGGATGCGCGTGCAGGCCTCTTCGAGCAGAGCCTCCGACGTGGCGTAGGAGATGCGAAAATTCGGGCCGAGGCCAAAGGCCGAGCCGAAAACAACCGCCACGCCCTCGGCCTCGAGCAGTTCCGAGCAGAAGGTTTCGTCGCTGTCGATCACCTTGCCGCTCTTGGTCTTCCTGCCGATCAGCTGGGCACAGGAGGGATAGACGTAGAACGCTCCCTCCGGCGACGGACAGGTGATGCCGCGCGCCTGGTTGAGCATCGAGACGACGAGATCGCGCCGGCCCTGGAAGATCGCCTTGTTCTTCGGGATGAAATCCTGCGGGCCGTTCAGCGCTTCGACCGCCGCCCATTGCGCGATGGTGCAGGCGCCGGAGGTCTGCTGGCCCTGGATCATGTCCATCGCCTTGATCAGCGGCACCGGGCCTGCCGCATAGCCGATGCGCCAGCCGGTCATGGCATAGGCCTTCGACACGCCGTTCATCGTCAGCGTGCGCTCATAGAGCTTCGGCTCGACCTCGGCGATGGTCTTGAAGACGAAGTCGCCATAAGTCAGGTGCTCGTACATGTCGTCGGTCAGCACCCAGACATGCGGGTGCTTCAACAGCACGTCGGCCAGGCCCTTGAGCTCCGCCTCGGTATAGGCGGCGCCCGAGGGGTTGGACGGCGAGTTCATCAACAGCCATTTGGTGCGCGGCGTGATCGCCTTTTCCAGCACGGCCGCCGTCAGCTTGAAGCCGTTGTCGATGGAGGTGTCGGCAAAGGCCGAGGTGCCGCCGCAGATCGCCACCATTTCGGGATAACTGACCCAGTAGGGCCGCGGGATGATCACTTCGTCGCCGGGGTTCAGCGTCGCCATGAAGGCGTTGAACAGGATCTGCTTGCCGCCGGTGCCGACGATGGTCTGCTCCGGCCGGTAGTCGAGATTGTTCTCGCACTTGAATTTTTTCGCGATCGCATCGCGCAGCGGCACGATGCCGGATACCGGCGGATACTTCGTCTCGCCGCGGCGGATGGCCTCGATCGCGGCGTTCTTGATGTTGTCGGGGGTGTCGAAGTCCGGTTCGCCGGCGCCCAGCCCGATCACGTCGCGGCCAGCGTTTTTCAGCTCGCGCGCCTTCTGCGTCACCGCGATGGTCGCGGAAGGCTTTACGCGGGAAAGGACGTCGGCAAGAAAGGCCATGACAGATATCTCCAGAAAAGACCGGCGCGGCGAAGGCGCCGCGGCGCCTCTCATGTCGCATCATCTGGTCAAGCGCAAGCCCAGCGCAGGCATTGTCAGATGAGCCAGCGCGCAATGCTGGCAACAATAAATTCACCAACGATCGGTAAAAGCTTGAACGGCAGGACCGTAGCCGGTCCGCCAGTCTCGCACAGCGAGGAACCGTGACGCGCAGCATCGGGCTTGCCCATATCATCCGCCATGATGACGGCACCGCCAGCGGTGTCTGGGGGGTCTATACGCTGCAAAGCGCGTTCCAGCCGATCTTCGCCTTCAACAAGGGCAAGCTTTCCGTCGTCGCGTTCGAGGGGCTGATCCGGCCGTTCCGCGAAGGCGAGCCGCAGCCGCCAATGAGTTTCTTCAACAGCTGTCCGGCGGTCGACCGCCTGCATATCGAGGCGCTGACACGGACGCTGCACCTTCTGAACGCCGGCGCCTGCCTGCCGCGAGACGCCTCCATCTTCATCAATTTCGATCCATCGGTGTTCACCGACCGCAGCATCGCCGACAAGGCGCTGCGCGACATGCGGCTGGTGCTGCACGAGGCCGACATCGATCCGCGCCGCGTCGTCTGCGAGGTCACCGAGCAGAAATCGGCGTCGCAGGAAACGCTCTACAATTTCGTCGAGGCGCTCAGGGGCAATGGTTTGCGCATTGCCGTCGACGATTACGGCGCGGACGAATCCGACATCAATCGCATCAAGGAACTCAGGCCAGACATCGTCAAGTTCGACGCCGACTGGATCATGACGCTGATGGAATCCGGTGCCGGCTTTGCCTTGCTGACCGCTATGGTGACAAGCTTCGAAGAGCAAGGCATCCGTACGGTATTCGAGGGCATCGAGACGGGCTGGCAGCTCGAGCTTGCCGAAAAGTCGGGCGCCTCGATGGTGCAAGGCTTCGTGCTGGCACGCCCGGAGCTTGCACCGACCAGCTTTCACGTCTTCGACAAGGCCGGGCAAGCATCAGCGGTGTCGCCCGATAAGGACAAAGTTCCCGCGGCCGTTTCGCCATCGCGGCGGCCGATGCGGGCCTTTGGCCGCAGGGTGGCATCGTGACCGGGCGGGCCGACATGCGGCGCAAGGTCGGCGAAGCGATCTTTGCCGACGAGGTCGGCATTGAATATGGCGTCTACGGCGCATTCCGGCTGAGGAGCGCCTACCAGCCGGTCTTCGCGCCGCGCGGCAGGTTTCTCGCCGCCGTCGCGGTCGAGGGACTGATCGAGCCGCATCGTGCAGGCAGGCCGGTGGCACCGCAAATCTTCTTCGAAGGTGTGCCGGCAGCGGATCGGCTGTTTGTCGAAACCATGTGCCGGGTGCTGCATTTGCGCAACTTCCGCAACATCGGCGTCGACGGGCTCGACCTCTTCTTCAACTACAATCCGCTGATCAACGATGACCCCGCACGGGCGCTGGCCGAAATCAGGCTGATGACCAGGCATCTGACGGATTTCGGCCTGCATCCCGGCATGCTGGTCTGCGAGATTACCGAGCAGGCGGCCGGCGACAAGGTGCTTGTCAGCCTGGCGCGCGAGATGCGGCGCGACGGCGTCCGCATCGCCATCGACGATTTCGGCACCGGGCATTCGACCGAAGAAAGGGTAGCGCTGGTGCAGCCCGACATCGTCAAGATCGACGGCACCTGGTTCGCAGAATTCTGCCGCCATGCCGCCGCCGAGCGGTTTTTCCGGCCGCTGGTTTCGACGCTGCACGACCGTGGCGCCAAGGTGCTGGTCGAAGGCGTCGAGAACGCCACGCATCTGCGTGTCGCGCTGGATGGCGGCGTCGACCTGCTGCAGGGCTTTTACCTTGCCCGGCCGGCGCTGGCCGGTACGCTGTTCGACGAGGAGCCTCTGTCGATCGACAGGCTGCTTGGCAGGGACAACAACGTCATCCCCCTATTCGGCTAGGATATGTCGAGATTCAAGTGATGCCGGCCTGCGAACGGCGGTTTCCTGCGCTTCCGGTGCTCACGTACCCAAAGTACGCTCCGCTCCGGTTCTCGGAACCCACCCTTCTCGGCTCGGCCTGACTTGAATCTCGATATATCCTGAAATGCATCAGCGGCGCTGATGGTTACGCCAAAACAAATCACTGGATGAAGCCGCCGCTGCCGCGATAGAGGCTGAATCAAGCCCTGAGACGGGTGGTTGCGAGCAAGGGGGAGCACCGATGATACTCTATGGAATGATCGACAGCGGCAATTGCTACAAGCCGCGCCTGTTGATGGCCAAGCTCGGCATCGCTTTCACCAATGTCGAGGTTAGCTCGCACACCGGCGACACGCGCAAGCCCGACTATGTCGCGAAAAACCCGAACGCCATGGTGCCGCTGCTCGAACTCGACGACGGCCGCCGGCTGGCCGAATCCAATGCCATCCTGCTCCATCTCGCCGAAGGCACGCGGTTCCTGCCGGCGGACAGATACGAACGCGCGCTGGCCTACCAGTGGCTGTTCTTCGAGCAATACAGCCACGAGCCTTATATCGCCGTGCGCAGGGCGCTGCTGACCTTCCCTGAAAGAGCCAAGGACGCAACGCCCGAGCGGCTGGCGCTGACGCTGGAGCGCGGCAAAAAGGCGCTCGGCGTCATGGACAAGCACCTGGCCGGGAGCAGCTTCTTCGCTGGCAATGCGCTCAGCGTCGCCGACATCGCGCTCTATGCCTATACGCACACGGCCGAGACGGGCGGGTTTCAGCTCGACGCCTATCCGGCGGTGGCCGCCTGGCTGCGACGGGTCGAGGCCGACCCGGGGCATGTGCCGCTGGAGTGGGTGGGGTAGTTCTGTCCTCACGCTTGTCGCCGCTTCGCGGCTCGCTCCGGACGTCGAGCTCGCGGCTTTCGGCGGTGGCGTGAATGGTCGCGCGGCTACTTCAGCAGGCGATCATATTCGGAATGGGTGCCTATCCAGAACCAGACCACGTCATCGTGGTCGCGAACAGCTACGGCGCGGTAGTTGATATCAACCCGCGCCGACCAGTAGCGCCCGACCTGTTTGAAATGCAACGATGGGTGGAACGGCTCAGAATTCAGTTTGGCGAAACGTCTGTTCGCCTTTGCTCTGATTAACGAGGGCAGTTTTGCGTAGGCCTCCCAAAACGAGGGAGTGGCAAAATGATTCACAGAGGCCGGGTCCGGCCGGCGCGATGATCAGCCAATGCCTGCTCGGCAAGCTTGTCCAGCCTGCCGCCCTCGGCGTCGGCTTCGAACTGACGGTCCCACATGTCGGCCTGCAGCGCCTCGAACCATGCGGCAAACGCCTTGAGCTCTTCGGGGCTTAGTTCGGCGACGGATTTCTCAATCTGTTCAAGCTTGCTCATGGGTCGATGGTACCATGACCGGGGCAAAAACACCACAAAGTGGTCCCATAGCACCAAGGCGGCGGTTCATCGGATCCAGACAGCAAAAAGGCGGGACAAAATCCCGCCTTCCCATGCTTGGTAGCCTGATCGGGAGCGTTTTGGCCGGGCCGGCAGCAATCTGCTGCTTCGGCTTGTCGGGGTCTTTCGCTCCGGCGCGCTTCTCGCGCGACCGCCAGTACATCCGTGACTTGCCGCGCGCCCCGGGCGATCGCCCGGCGCGCGCCATTCGCAAAATCAGGCTGCCTTGCTCAGAGATCCAGCGGACGACTTGCCAGTGCGGCGGTCCTGCTCGATCTCGAAGTTGATCTTCTGGCCTTCGACCAGGGTCGACAGTCCAGCACGCTCGACTGCGGAGATGTGGACGAAAACGTCCGCGCCGCCGCTGTCAGGCTGAATGAAGCCGAAACCCTTGGTGGAATTAAACCACTTGACCGTACCTGTTGCCATTTCGATAGTCCTTTACGTTTGCTTTAGTTTGACTGGACCGAAACCCAGCCGGTTTGTATCGAGATTTTGGAGATAGAACGTCAGCAAACGCGAAGATCGCGAGGCCCGGATCGATCGGCCGAAATATCAATGGACGGCATATAATATGCTTTCGCGCAAAAAACAAGACGGGGCGGAAAATGGCGCCGCGGCAACGCTGCCCAACGGCCGCCCCAATCGCGTGAGAGCGTCGTCGCTGCGCGCCTGACCCGGGAGGATCGCGTCGGCTTCGGGCGCGACCGGGTTTTGGGGAGAGGGACATGAAAATCGTTCTGCTTGCCGCTTGCCTGACGCTGGTGGCCGCCGAGGCGCAGGCGGGCTCGCGCTACGACCCGACCCGCATGAGCTGCGGCAAGGTGCAGGCGACGATCGCGCGCGAGGGCGCGGTCATCCTGCGTTACAGATCGGCGCGCGTGCCGGGGCTGGCGCTCTACGACCGCTACGTGCGCAGCCAGCAATTCTGCGACATCGGCGAGGTCAGGGCGCGGGCCTCCGTGCCGAGTGCCGATACGAATTCGTGCACCGTCTATAAATGCAAGCGGGTGGAATTCGATCGGCGCTTCCGCCGGCGCCTGCTTCCGGACTAGGCTGGTCGAGATGGGTGCGCCGGGATACCGGCATCACCTGAATATCAGCACACCTAAAACCCGAACGACACCTGCGCCGGCGGCGGCGGACCGACGCGCACGCCTTCCATGGCCAGCATCTTTTCCTTGGTGGCCGAGCCGCCGGGCGCGGAAAATCCGCCGATCTTGCCGCCGGCGGCAAGGATACGGTGACAGGGGATGACCAGCGGCACCGGGTTGGCGCCGAGAGCCGCGCCCGTCTCACGCGCCAGCCCGGCATGGCCGGCGCGCTTGGCCAGTTCGCCATAGGTGGTGGTTTCGCCAAAGGCGAGCTTTCGCGCCGCGTCATAGATCGCCAGGCGGAACTCGTCGACGCCGCTGAGATCGACCGGCACGTTGGAGAAATCGATATCCTCGCCGGCGGCATAGGCCTTGATCGACGCGATCAGCTCGGCAACCCATTGCGGCTCGGGCTTCGCAGGCTGCTCGGCGGCGGTATGGCGCAGCAGCCGACGTTCGACTGCGTCGCGATTGCGCTGCGGCAGGCAGAGCCGGGTCAGTCCGGCATCGCTCCAGGCGATGCCCATGAAGCCGAGCACGGTTTCGAAGACCGCGTGGCCGGCGGTGGCATGAGAGGCGTCCATGGCGTGCTCCTTTCCGGAATCCTTCGAAGTACAAATCCAGAACAATATCGCATTTCGCGGCCCGGCTCGCCACCCGAAAACCGCCGGGTACCGCGGATTGCCCGGGGAAAGATGCTGGTGTAAGGACTTCTTAATACCCGACGAACCGGACCCGAGCGCCGCTTGCCAGCAAAATTCCTCTTTCCCGTCCTTGCGGCGGTGTTGGCCGTGGCCGCTCTCAGCGGTTGCACCTCTACTTCGCAGGTGACCCCGACGCCGGCCTTCACCGAAAATACGGCCAATACCGATGCCGGCTTTACGTTGGCGCTGCCCGACACGGTTTCGGTGCTGCCGGAGCCGTCCGGCGTCGCCCAGACAGCGGCGCTGCCGATCGAGCCGGCCGCCGCCTTTGCCGGGCCGACGCCGCTGGCGGCAACTGCCCCCGCCGTCATGACCGCCAATGCCCTGCCTGTTACCGCGACGCCAGCCGTCGCCATGCCGGTCACCGAACAGACCGCGGCCATGCCCGGCGTTCAGCCGGTTTCCTACACGGTGCCGCAGAACCCGGCCGCTCTGGCCGCGACCGACCCCACTGAAGGCCAGTCGAACGCCGGCGGCCGCAGCGAGATCGAGCGGCTGATCGAGAAATATTCCGCGCTTTACCAGGTGCCGGTCGATCTGGTGCGCAGCGTCGTCAACCGCGAGAGCACCTTCAACCCGAAAGCCTACAATCACGGCCATTGGGGGCTGATGCAGATCAAGCACGCGACGGCGCGCGGCATGGGCTATGACGGGCCGGCGAGCGGCCTGTTCGACGCCGAGACCAATTTGAAATATGCGGTGAAATATCTGCGCGGCGCCTGGCTGGTCTCAGGCGGCAACCTCAAGCGCGCCGACCGGCTCTACCAGAGCGGCTATTATTACGACGCCAAGCGCAAGGGGATGCTGGGCGAAACCGGCCTCGGCAGCGATAGCCTGCGCCGCCGCATGCAGCCCGATGCCTGAGCCGCGCCCGCCGGCGCCAAACGACATCCGCCTGCGCAAGATTTTGGACGACACGCTTCTCGCTGCGCGCTGGCCGGAAGGTTTTTTCATGCGCGCCTTCGAAGCCGCCGATGCACTCGCTTTGCATACGCTGTTGACCGCGGTGTTCGACGACGGCGCAGACGGGCCGTTCGACGAATGGTGGCCGCGCATTTCGGCTGACGCGGAATTCGACCCAGCTTTGTGTTTCCTGGTCATCGACGGCAAGGGCCGGCTGGCGGGCGCGGCGCTCTGCTGGACGCGGGCTTTCGTCAAGGACCTTGCCGTCCACCCCGAGGCACGCGGCAAGGGCATCGCCGAGGCGCTGATGCGCCACGCGTTTGCGGTGTTTCAGGCAAGGGGCGCGGCGCATGTCGATCTCAAGACCAATACGGTGGAGAACGCGGCTGCGGTCAGGCTCTACGAACGGCTGGGGATGTTCGAAGTCGATTGGGCGGGGTGAAGGCGGGGCAAAGCTGGCTTCGGGTAAGTGTGTTGATATTCAGCTGAGGCTGCGACGCTCAAAGGTAACGGCATGGATCCTAGGGTCTCCGCGACGTCGCTTCGCTCCTGCTCCGCCCTAGGATGACGAAGGGCACAGTGGCATAAAATCGCGGGCGTTGGAGATTGGCTGGAAACCTACCCGCGCTTCGTCATCCTAGGGCGGAGCGAACGCGAAGCGGGAGCGCAGACCCTGGGATCCATGCCGTGAGCATGGCTGTGGAGCGCAGGGACGCAAAAGGCCCTCATGTGATTTGACGCTGCGGCGCGCTGACCTACCCTCTAGTGCCGGAACCGAGGAGACGAGCGATGCTGTCACCTTTCAACCGGAGCGTCACGCTGGCGGCGGCGGTGATCCTGGCCGCCGCCACCGCAGCCTATGCCCATCACGGCTGGTCGTGGACGCAGGACGGGTTTTTCGAACTCCGGGGCAAGATAACGGCCATCTATATCGGCAATCCGCACGCAACCCTGGACGTCGATGCCGAGGGCGAGGTCTGGCGGGTGGAGATGGCGACGCCGTCCCGCACGATCGCCGCCGGCTTTACCGAGGAGGTTGCCAAGGTCGGCGACGAGGTGACCGCGATCGGCAACCGCTCGCTCGACGAGAAGGAAAAGCGCATGAAGGCAGTGCGCGTCATCGTCGGCGGCAAGACCTATGATGTCTATCCCGACCGCGTGCCGCCGGCCTGAATGGACGGGCTCTTCGCCGGCATCGAGCAACTCGCTTTGGTGCGGGGACTGAAGGCCTCCTTCGTCGCCTACCCCATCGTCAATGCGCTCCACATCATGTCGATCGGCGCGCTGCTGACCAGCGTCTGGCTCATGGACCTCAGGATCCTGGGCGCCTTCCGCTCGCTGCCGCAGGCAGCGTTCGTGGCGCTGCTGCGCCGCACCGCGTTTGCCGCGTTCGCCGGTGCGCTTGTCACGGGGTCGCTGCTGTTTTCGGTCAGGGCGAGCGAATATGCGGCGATGCCGATCTTCCTCGCCAAGATGACACTCATCCTGCTTGCCGGCGCCAACTTCCTGGCCTTCGTGCGCTGCGCAAGCGGCGGTGAGGAGCCGGCCGGCGGGACCGCTGCCATGCTGGCGGGGCTTTCGTTGGTGCTGTGGGTGTCGGTGCTTTTCGCCGGGCGGTTTATTGGTTTTCTCTAAGGCGAGCGGACGCTGTCTTCCCCCGCATCCCTCGTATAGAGGTAGGATCGCACGGCAGGTAGGAAAGGCGACAATTTCCGCTTGTCTTTCAAATAAACTCGGCCTCAAATCCCACTGGGGATAGGGAGGGCGAGTCTTTGAATAAGCTACCGAAAAAATTCGTCGAGCGGATTGAATCGAATCTCAAGAAATATCAGCGGATTGCGCTGTCCCAGCAAAAATCCGATGTAGCTGAGGCCGATACGGTTACCTTGATCAAGGACATATTGGCTGAAGTGTTTGGCTACGACAAATATGACGAGCTAACATCGGAACATCAGATCAAGTCCACATACTGCGATCTCGCGATAAAGATCGGGGGAAAGCTGCGGTTGCTTGTCGAGGTGAAGTCAGCCGGCAGCGGTCTTGCCGACAATCATTTGAGACAAGTCATCGACTATGGGGCTCATCAAGGCATTCATTGGGTGATCCTCACCAACGCAATCGAATGGCGGCTGGTGAGGATTTACGTGGCAAATCAGATCAGTCACGAAGAGGTGTGCCGCATCATCCTCGCCGACATTAATCCGAAGAATGAGGATCATTTGCAGTGCCTGTTCCTGTTTGCCAAGGAAGGGCTGACAACCGACGCGATGGACGCTTTTCACCAGCAGGCGCAGTTGTTCAATAAGTTTACGGTTTCAGCGATCATCCGGTCGGAGCCGGTGATTTCGGTCGTGCGTCGGGAATTTCGAAGGCTTTTTTCCGACATCAAGATCGGCAACGAAAACCTGTCACAGCTGGTCGAAAATGAAGTGATCAAGCGGGATACGATCGAAGGCGACAAGGCGAAGGAAGCGGTCGCCAGAATGCGAAAGGCTATGAATAAACTCGAAAAGGCAAAGGCCAAGGCCGAGGCTGCAAAAGCAGCCCCCGTGATTGTGAGCTGATCTCCCTTTTCGCTATTTTCAACGAGTTCGTATGCCAAAGCTACCCAACAAAGATACTCGCTTAAAGCGTTTGCTAGAGGCGGGGTATTTTCCTGAAGAGTTGCCGCCACCATTCGTGAGTTCGGAATTCGCTAAATTCCGATCCCACTTTGGGAAAGTTCTCGACCCAAAGGTGCAGCATTCCGCACATGTTCGATATTCGGTTCCGCGTCACAATTCGGCCCGGCGAACGCTTGGCATACCAAACGCCATCAACTTCTTCTTTCTGGCTAAGGAGTTAAGCGATCAGTGGATCGAGATTCGAAAGTTCCTGCGGCAGTCGTCAATTTCAGAGTTTAAACCTATATTTGACATTTCTGGTCCGAGAGCACTATTTGGAATCGATTTTGACCACGTGGAAACAGAAGTGTCTAAGCTCCAAGCCCTTCATAACAAGTGTGTAAAAGTTGACATCTCTCGTTTCTACCCAACTGTTTATACTCACTCTTTGGGATGGGCCCTATATACAAAGAAGTTCGTAAAGGCGAACCTACATAAGGTCTACAAGGGGAGCTTGGGGGATCGCCTTGATAGGCTTGTAAGATATTGTCAAGAAAACCAGTCAATTGGGTTGCCGATTGGCCCGGATACTTCTAGAATTCTTTCAGAAATCATCTGCGTCGCGATTGAAAAATGTATCGCTGAAAAAATCGGATCTTTTTCGAAAAGATCAGTTCGTTATGTGGATGACATAGTCGTTGGCCTAGGTATAGACGATAGTCCAGAGCAATTTGTTTCCAATGTCGCTTCCGCATTCTCTGAGTTCGGACTTGAAATAAATATTGACAAGACGAAAGTCATCGGGAAAGGGGAGCGATTTCATCCGGAATGGGTTTCCTTGCTTCGCAACTATCGCATATCGATCGGAACGAAGAGAAAAATTGAGGTACTAGAGGACTATTTTAAAAACGCATTCCACCTTTCGTCAGATAACGAGAGAGATAACGTGTTAACGTATGCTGTAAAACGATCCAGATCATTTACTATAGACGACAACGATTGGAAGCACTACGAGAATTATCTATACAGGTGCGCGCGATATAACACTAATTCTATTGCGGCTGTGGCGCAGATACTGATAGAGAGAAATCATAAGATGGCCATCAAAGGCGCATCTGTCGACATGTCGAAGGCCAGAGCTTTAGTTACTGACATATTGAGGCAATATTCGCCGCTTGGCTTTGACTACGAAGTCAGCTGGGCGTTGTTTTTGTGTAAAGCGCTAAAAATTTCTCTAAGTAATGAGGAGATAGGCCCAGTTTTGAGTATGACAAGTCCCACGTGTGCGCTTATTGCGATCGACCTGCAGAATCTTGGATTTCTCTCGAAAGGACTGAATTTCAAATATTGGCGATCCTTCGCAAGCACAGATGGCTTACGGTCGGATATGTGGTTGTTTGCTTATGAGATCGCGCAAAAAGGATGGCTTCCCGCAGTTTCGAAAGATTATGTCAAGAACGATGCGAATTTTGGTAGGCTTCTTTCGAAGTCCGTTTACTTTTATGACGAGGGTAAAAACGTCAAATCAACGGCTTCTGAGCAGAAGAAGGCTGCAGATCAACTTTGGAAAATTAAGCTTATTACTAGTAAGTGGAATGAATATTTTTAACGCACTGTTACTTGATGTCCGCGCATGGCAGTTGGCTGCCAAGGAAGCCTGATAAGCAGGGATGCTGCGTTGGAAGGCTTCGGCAACTACTCCCTAGTCTAAGCAAAATACTCCTGCAGCGGCCTGACTTCCAAACTCCCCGCCTTCAGCGCCGCAATAGCCTCGGCCACCGCAGCCGCGCCCGACAGCGTTGTGTAATACGGCACTTTCTGCATCAGCGTCGCCCGGCGTAGCGATTTTGAGTCCGATACCGCCTTCTGGCCGTCCGTGGTGTTGAAGACGATCTGGACCTGGCGGTTGCGGATGGCGTCCTCGATGTGCGGGCGGCCTTCCAGCACCTTGTTTATTTTCTCGGCGACGACGCCATTCTCGGCGAGGAAGCGGGCGGTGCCGGAGGTGGCGAGCACTTTAAAACCCTGGCCGGCCAAGCGCTTGACCGCCGGCAGTATGCCTTTCTTGTCCTCGTCGCGCACCGAGACGAACAGCGTGCCCGCGCGGGGGAGATCAACACCCGCCCCGAGCTGGCTCTTGGCGAAGGCGAGCGCGAAGTCGCGGTCGAGGCCCATGACCTCGCCGGTCGAGCGCATTTCCGGGCCGAGCAATATGTCGACGCCGGGGAAGCGGGCGAACGGGAACACCGCTTCCTTGACGGCGATGTGGCCGGGATTGCGTGGGTCGGGCATGGCGCCGTAATGGGCGAAGGCGTCTTCCAGGCTTTCGCCGGCCATGATGCGGGCGGCAATCTTCGCGATCGGCCGCCCGATGGTCTTGGCGACGAAGGGCACGGTGCGCGACGCGCGCGGGTTGACCTCCAGCACATAGACGGTGCCGTCCTTGATCGCATATTGCACGTTCATCAGGCCGCCGACATTGAGCGCGCGGGCGAGGGCTGCCGTCTGGCGCTCCAGCTCATCGACGAGTTCCGATGGCAGCGAGTGCACCGGCAGCGAGCAGGCCGAGTCGCCGGAATGGATGCCGGCCTCCTCGATATGCTCCAATATGCCGGAGACGTAGGTCGACTTGCCGTCGCAGAGGCAATCGACGTCGACCTCGATGGCGCCCGAGAGATAGGTGTCGAACAAAAGCGGGTTCTTGCCGAGCAGCGTGTTGATCTGGCCGGTCTTGTCGTTGGGATATTTCTGCTTGATGTCCTCCGGCACCAGGCCGGGCACGGTGTCGAGCAGATAGGATTGCAGCATGCTCTCATCGTGGATGATCTGCATGGCGCGGCCGCCGAGCACATAGGACGGACGCACGACCAACGGGAAACCGAGCTCGCCGGCGACGAGGCGGGCCTGCTCGACCGAATAGGCAATGCCGTTCTTCGGCTGACTGAGGCCAAGCTTGTGCAACAGCTTCTGGAAACGGTCGCGGTCTTCGGCGAGATCGATCATGTCGGGCGAGGTGCCGAGGATCGGGATGCCGGCCTTCTCCAGCGCATCCGCCAGCTTCAGCGGCGTCTGGCCGCCGAACTGGACGATGACACCGACCAGCTCGCCCGACGCCTGTTCGGCGCGCAATATCTCCAGCACGTCCTCCGGCGTCAGCGGCTCGAAATAGAGCCGGTCGGAGGTGTCGTAGTCGGTCGACACGGTCTCGGGGTTGCAGTTGATCATGATCGCCTCGAAGCCGGCGTCGCGCAGCGCAAAGGCGGCATGGCAGCAGCAATAGTCGAACTCGATGCCCTGGCCGATGCGGTTGGGGCCGCCGCCGAGGATGACGACTTTTTTGCGCGACGAGACCTGCGCCTCGTTGGCGAGTGCGCCGGCAAACGGAACCTCATAGGTCGAATACATGTAGGCGGTGGGCGAAGCGAACTCGGCGGCGCAGGTGTCGATGCGCTTGTAAACCGGATGAACGTCGAGTTTTTCGCGAATTTTTTGGATATCTTCGACGTCCTTCCTGACCAGGGATGCGAGGCGGGCATCGGAGAAACCCATCGCCTTCAGCATGCGCAGATTGGCGGCGTCCTCGGGGATGCCGTGCTCGCGAATGCGGGCTTCCATGTCGAGAATGCCGGCGATCTGTTCGAGGAACCACGGGTCGATCTTGCACATTGCGTGCACGTCTTCCAGCGAGGTGCCCATGCGGATCGCCTGCGCCACCATGCGCAGCCGGTCCGGCGTCGGCGTGCCGAGTGCGGCGCGAACGGCGTTGCGGTCGTCGACGTGGCTGGCAGCTGTCGTCCCATGGCCGATGCCGGGGATCTCGATTTCGTCCAGACCAGTCAGGCCGGTCTCCAGCCCGCGCAGCGCTTTCTGCAGCGATTCCTGGAAGGTGCGGCCGATGGCCATGACCTCGCCGACCGACTTCATCGATGTGGTCAGCACCGGCTCGGCGCCGGGGAACTTCTCGAAGGCAAAGCGCGGGATTTTCGTCACGACATAGTCGATGCTCGGCTCGAACGAGGCCGGCGTTGCTCCGCCTGTGATGTCGTTCTCCAACTCGTCCAGCGTATAGCCGACGGCGAGTTTTGCCGCGATCTTGGCGATCGGGAAACCGGTCGCCTTGGAGGCGAGCGCGGAGCTGCGCGAGACGCGCGGGTTCATCTCGATCACCACCAGACGGCCGTCGGCCGGGTTGACGGCGAACTGGACGTTGGAGCCGCCGGTCTCGACGCCGATCTCGCGCAGCACCGCGATCGAGGCGTTGCGCATCATCTGGTATTCCTTGTCGGTCAGCGTGAGTGCTGGGGCGACGGTGATCGAATCGCCCGTATGCACGCCCATCGGGTCGATGTTCTCGATCGAGCAGACGATGATGCAGTTGTCGGCCTTGTCGCGGACAACCTCCATCTCATACTCCTTCCAGCCGAGCACGCTCTCCTCGATCAGCACTTCGGTGGTCGGCGAGGCGTCGAGGCCGGACTGGACGATCTCGAAGAATTCGGCGCGGTTGTAGGCGATGCCGCCGCCGGTGCCGCCCATGGTGAAGGAGGGGCGGATAATTGCGGGCAGGCCGACATGGTCGAGCGCTTGTGCTGCAATCGCCATGGCATGGCTGATATAGCGTTGCTTGCGGTCGCCTTCGCCGAGGTTCCAGCGCGTTTCCAGAGCATCGAGCGCGGCGTCGAGATTTTCGGGCTTCTCGGCCTTCAACTCGGCGCGCTCGGCCTCGTGCGTCTTGCGGTCGGCATTCTTGACGTCGGTGGCGTTGGCCAGCATCGACTTCGGCGTTTCCAGGCCGATCTTGTTCATCGCCTCGCGAAACAGCGCGCGGTCCTCAGCCTTGTCGATTGCGGTGGCGTCGGCGCCGATCATCTCGACCTGATAGCGGTCGAGCACGCCCATGCGGCGCAGCGACAAAGCGGTGTTGAGCGCGGTCTGGCCGCCCATGGTCGGCAGCAGCGCGTCGGGCCGCTCCTTGGCGATGATCTTGGCCACCACTTCGGGCGTGATCGGCTCGATGTACGTGGCGTCGGCCAGCTCCGGATCGGTCATGATGGTGGCCGGATTGGAGTTGACCAGGATGACGCGAAAACCCTCTTCCTTCAGCGCCTTGCAGGCCTGGGTGCCGGAATAGTCGAACTCGCAGGCCTGGCCGATGACAATGGGGCCGGCCCCGATGATCAGGATCGACTTGATGTCGGTGCGTCTTGGCATGTCGAGGGTCCGTTCGGCGGGCGGCTTGCACAAAAAGCCGGACGGGATGACCCGGCCGGTTGTGCGCGCGATTCTGGTATCAGGCTAGGAGGGCCTTATAGGGAAGAGTTTTGCCGGATGTAAGCCCCTAAAATGCGGGTAGGGCAGTAGGGCAGTAGGGCAGTAGGGCAGTAGGGCAGTAGGGCAGTAGGGCAGTAGGGCAGAGGTTCGAGCGCCCTTAAGCATATTGCCCTACTGCCCTACTGCCTTATTCCCCTTACCACTATCCCCCAGCGCAAACTGGTCCGTGATCTCGAAGCGTTCGGAAGCACCGACGCGGATCATGTTCAGGCTGCCCTCGCGGGTGAAGCGGAATTCGCCGGGCGCGTCCGCACCGGCCGGCTTGCCGGCCTGGAAGCTGATGATGCGCGTGCCGCCATCGGGCCATGTCACGGTCACGTCGATCTTGTCGCCGGTGCGCACGACGTCGGCCTTGCAGTTGGTCATCGGCTGACCGAGATAGCGCGCGCAGGGGATGGCGTTGCCGGCACCGGGTACCGGTGTCCCCGGCGGCTGCAGCCGCGCAACGGTCTTTGCGTCGGCCGGAGGCGCCGCATTGACGGCGCCGAAATTCTGGACGGAATCCCCCGCCGCGGGCGGCGATCCATCAACCGGTCCAGTCGAGGGGTTTCCAGCGGCCAGGGCCAGGCGGTAAGCATCCTCGATCGCCACCTTGCCGATTGCGTCAGCGGAGTTCAGCACCGTTTCGGGAGCGGTCGCGCCGAGGCGCGTTGTCAGATCGGGCAGTGGTTGAGAGGCAGGGCTCTCCGTATTGGCCGCCGCCTGGGGTGTCACTTGCTGGGGATTGATAGGATCGAGGTAGCGCGCCGGCGCCCATCCGCTCAGTTTGGGGTCGTCAATGTCTTCAACCTTGCACCATTTGTAACCGCTGATGTCGCCGCAGCCGAGATTTTTCACGCTCGAACCGCTCGGCAGCCGCGCCTCGATCTTGCCCATGGCCGACGCCGTGGCGCGCACGTTCAGGAGATCATCCGGAGCAAGACCCGTCACAATCGAGATAATGGGCTCCGGCTCCTGGCCGTTGGCCGGCAACTCCGCCAGCATCAGCGGAGCGGCAACCATCGCAAGCAGCGTCGTTGGGAGTGTTACTGTGCGCCTAATCATCTGCCATGGGCGGTAGGTTCAATTGCCGAAGGCGCGGCCAGGCACGAAAGCGCCATCGCACGCCAGCCGGTTTTTATAGGCGACGAGACGGCGCTGTGTAAGCCCGAAAAGGTGCCGCGTGTTGAATCGCGACCAAGCCACTTCCGTGAACTATCAGCCGGCAAAATATTGCACATTTCATGTAAATATGCACTCTCTCAAGTAAGGTTGAGGAGGGCAATATGGTCGACCTTGAAATATTTGCGCAGGTGGAAAACATAGTTCGCCAGCGTATCAAGAAAACGCGCGCCGAGATTGAGGCTTCACTTGGTCACATCGCCAACGGCAATCCGCTGGCCGCCGAACAGACCCTCTCCAGGCGCCTCGACAGGTTGCAGGTAAAGGCGTCGCTCAGCCGCACCGAAGCGGAGATGATATCGGCAGCGATCGACATGAGGTCTGCCGGGGAAAGAAAGGCCGCCGCCAAGCAGCCAGGGCCGGAGGCAATTCTCGGCCCAACGCTCGATTTCATCGGGATCGCATTCCTCGAGCGTGGGCGCCGTGCTGCCGATGCGGTTGGCCGCGTTGCCTTTCTCAACGGCAATCCACAAGGATCGGGTTTTCTGGTCGGGCCAAGGCTGTTCCTCACAAACAACCATGTGATTTCGTCGCCGGCGGATTCCCGGCGCTTCCAGGTCCAGTTCGATTATGAGCAGGACGGTGCGAATGCCGTGCGTACGCCGACGACGTTCCTGTTCGATCCTGAATCCTGTTTCGTGACCGATAGCATAGAGGGTCTGGACTATACGCTGATCGGAGTTGGCGAGCGGCGTTCCGGTCCAAAGGAATTGGGGGAGTTCGGTTTTATCTCGCTGTCGGATGCGCGCGACAAGCATATGCTCGGCGAAATCGCCAACATCGTTCAGCATCCCGATGGCCGCTTCAAGGAACTGGTGTTGCGTGAAAACCGGCTGGTGGCCCGCGACGAAACGGTGCAAGTGCTGCACTATGTCGCCGACACCGAACAGGGTTCGTCCGGCTCCCCGGTCTTCAACAATGAATGGGAACCTATCGCCCTGCACCATTGGGCCGGCCCGTTCCACGAGGTGACGGGCATAGGTGGCTATGCGCTTGCGCGCGAGATCAACGAAGGCATACGGATCAGCGCCATCGTTGACGATCTGGGTGCTAGAAAGTCCAAGCTGCCGGGCTCCTCGGCATCGGCGGTTTCGCAAGCTCTGGCGATTTGGGCCGGCATGCCGCGCATGATGGACGAGACAGTTCGGCTGAACGCCGATATTCGCGAAGATGTGCCGGACAAGCCGGTGCAGCGGCCGGAACCGGATCGCAATCCGCCGGCGACGAGACACAATGCCGATGGCTCGGTCACCTGGACTTTTCCCGTCGAGATAAATGTCCGGGCGCCGCTGATCGACGGAGGCGATGCGAGACGAAACGACGGCAAAGGCCCGGCAAGCGAACCCGGGAAGGTGGCCATCGCCGAGGCCGCGGGTTGGAAAACAGAGGATTTCGACGATCGTGGAGGGTATGAGCCCGGCTTCATACCGGGCTTTGTCCTGGCAATGCCGACGGCTGCCAATTCACCCTACCGGTTGGCCAAAAACCTTCTTGCCAAACCGGGAGAGGACCCACACGAATTGCGCTACCATCATTTTTCGATCTTGATGAACGCCGATCGCAGGCTTGCCTTCGTCACCGCCTGCAATATCGATGGATCCCGCACCAAGGCGGTCAATCGTGAGGACAAGACGGTCATCGACAACCCGTCGCTTGTCGAATTGGGGGTGGAGTCGATTTCCGGTTCGGAAGCCAGCGATGCTTTCCGGCCGGATCGGCGCATCGACCTTGGCGAGCAGATGAACCAGGAATTCTATTCGAGCCAGAATGTGCCAGGATTTCCCGAGCCAAAATCCAAGGAACGAATAGCTCGAATGTTCCAGAAGGGACATATTACACTTCGCGGCGACCCCGCTTGGGGCGTCGATCAGGAGGCGGTCGCGGCAGAACGCGACACGTTCTTTTATACCAATGCTGCGCCGCAAGTCGGCTTCTTCAATCAAGGAAGCTCGCTTGACCATCCCGGCTCCAAAGGGAAGTTGAGATGGCGCGCGGTAGAAACCTATGTGCTGCGCAACGCCTATACGACGCGAGGCCGTGTCACGGTGTTTGCCGGGCCAGTGTTCGGCGAGGACGATCCTCCCTACCGCTTCGACAGCCATGTTCCGCTGAAGTTCTGGAAGATCGCGCTGTGGTCCGATCAGGCTGGCCTGCGCGCCATCGCGCTGCTGGCGGACCAGAAGCCGGTTTTGGAAGTGATGCCCGAAGCGTTCGGCGAGCGTGCCGAGGCATTCGATGACCCGCTTGAAATTGCCAGGGTATCGGAGTTCCTTTCGACGGTGGCCGAGATTGAAGAGCTGACCGGCCTGAACTTTGGCCAGCAGGTGCGGGACGCCGACATTCGGGCCGGTTCCGAATCCGCCCCAGCACAGACTTTCAACCCAACGCAACTAGCGCCCAAGACGTCACGGCCAAAGGCTTCGGGGACCAAGACTTCGACGTCCAAGACTTCGGCGGCCAGCGCCCGACGTCCTGCCAAGCGATCGAAGCGATCGGCGTCTGACGACTGAAGATTGGACCGGTCGCGACTTCTGCCGCTCGAAGGCGGTCATCCGTTCAGCTAGGCATGAGCAAGCTCAGCCTGGGATGAGCAAGCTCAACCTGGGATGAGCAAGCTCAGCCCGACATAAAGCCGGTGCGCAGCGCGTGAGCCCATTCGGGCCGTCCCGCCTGCTCGGCCTGATACGCCGCCGCCTCGTGGTCATAATCGACGGCGATGGCTTCGAAACGATCGGGATGCAAGTCGACGATGCCATAGCGGGCGTGCGGCGAGCCCTGCTCGGAGACATGCGCCGGCGGGGTTGAATCGTCATAGGCGGGGCAGCCGATGCTGCCCGGGTTGAAGATGACCGGACCGCCGGGAATGCGGACCAGCTCGCTGCGATGGCTGTGGCCGCAAAGCATGATGCGGCAGGCGGGATCGATCGCTCCGAGGCGCCGCTCGATTGCGACCAGCGGCGCGCGCACCAGCCGGCCGTCGACGATCGCGTCAGTCAGGTATTTTTCGTCGTGGTCGGGCCGGGCGTGGAAGGCGAGTATGCCGGGCGCCACCTCCAGCGTGACGGGCAGCGCAAATAGCGCCTCGCGTTGGCCTGCGGTCAGCCGTTCCTGCGCGTAGCGGTCGGACGGCCACATGGTCTCGTCGGCGGTGTCGCGGGCAACGCGGCGGTCGTGGTTGCCGCGCACCGTCGGCAGGTCGAGCGTCTCGAGCCGCTCCATGGTCTCGCGCGGCCAGAGCGGGCCGGAAACGCAATCGCCGAGATTGACGATGAGGTCGGCGCCGCCGCGCTGCCGCAGATCATTGAGCACGGCGTCGAGCGCCAGGACGTTGCCGTGGATGTCGGCGAGGACGGCAATGCGCATGGCAGGCTCCGTTAATTGGAATGGCTGGAGGGCGGGTGAAGCTACTTTGCTCGCCTCGCGAGGCGGGCGAGAGCGGAACCCAGCTTCGGGTCGTTCAGGCGCGGACTTCGATCTCGTGGCCGCCGACCGCCGGCAACGATGCGTCGCCGGCCGCGGCAATAACACTGTCGAGCAGGCCCGGGAAGCGGCGGTCGAGATCGTCACGGCGCAGCGTGATCAGCCGGCTGGTTCCAACCGCCTCGGTGCGGGTGACGCCGGCCTCACGCAGCTTGGCCAAATGGTAGCTCAGATTGGTCTTCGAGCAGAGATCGAGGAACCGGCTGCAATTCAGCGGGACGCCCTCTTTGCTGGCGAGATAGCGCACGATGGCCAGTCGCGTCGGGTCGCCGAGCACGGCAAGCACGTTCGGCAGGCTGATCTGGTCGGCGGTGGGATGGGGCAAGGTCATGCCCAGGAATTAAGCATATTCGGCGCCGATTTCAACGCATCTCCTCTCGTGGCTAATGGACACATAGTTTCGTTCCGTCGCCCCGTCCTGACACCGGGCTGTCAGGATGGTTCGGCTATTTTGCAGCGGCTTTATTGACATCATGCCCTGTTATGTCCAATTGTTCAACAACCTTTGAACTAAGGAAATTGCCATGGATAAGCGCCTCATCTGGCTTGCGCTCGGATCGTTCACGATTTCGACCGAAGGTTTCGTCATCTCCAGCCTTTTGCCCGACATTGCAAAGGATGCCGCCATCTCCGTTCCGCTCGCCGGCACGCTGATCACCGCGTTTGCGCTCGCCTATGCGATCGGCACGCCGATCCTGGCAACGCTGACCGGCGAATGGGACCGGCGCCGCGTCATCCTGTGGACGCTGGTGTTCTTCGTGTTGGGCAACGTCGCCGCGGCGCTAAGCTCCTCCTTCGAATTGCTGTTGATCGCGCGCATCGTCATGGCGCTGTCGTCAGGCTTGTTTGCGGCGACCGCACAGGGAACGGCCGTTGCGCTTGTCGACGATCATCACCGCGCCCGCGCCATTGCCGTGGTCGTCGGCGGCACTACGGTTGCGGTCGCGGTCGGAGCACCGCTCGGCGCGCTCGTTGCGACGGTTGCCGGCTGGCGCGGCACCTTCTTTGCCATCGCCGGCCTTGGTGCGCTCGCCGGCGCGATCCTGTGGTACCGGCTGCCGCGCGGCATCGTCGGCACCAGGCTGCCGCTCCGGATGCGGCTGGCAGCGGCACTTCGCCCCGGCGTCATGCCTATCCTGGTGACGACCATCCTGGCCCTGATCGGCGCCTTCACCGTCTTTGCCTTTGTCGCGCCGCTCGCGATCGAAGGCGGCGGACTGAACCCGATCGCGCTTCCCGGAATGCTGCTCGCTTTCGGCGTTGGCGCGGTCATCGGCAATATCGGCGGCGGTCAGGCCGCCGACCGTTTCGGCGCGACGCGCACCGTCTGCTGGTCGCTGGCGCTGAGTGCCGCGATGCTGGTCACGTTTTCGCTGATCCCGATGTTCCTGCCGCGCGAGATCGCCGGGCCGGCGCTCATGGCCATGATGGTGCCGTGGGGCATCGTCGGCTGGGCATTCCCGCCGGCGCAGGCCAGCCGCATCATCAAGCTGGCGCCCGATGCCGCGCCAATCGTGCTGTCGCTGAACGCTTCGGCGCTCTATCTCGGCGTGGCACTGGGTGCCGTGGTCGGCGCCGCGGTGCTGCGCTATGGCGCACCGGCCGACCTCGGCGTGGTCGCGGCGGCATTCCCGATCATTGGTCTGGGCGTGGTGCTGGCGGGCCATCTGGCGGCTCGTCCGGTGGCGATGCCGGCCGAATAAGGCTTGTTAGCAAAGCTTGGCTGCCGGCCGCCGATAATTCACGTCGCGGCGGGCGGTGCGTCAAAATCCAGCGCGGCGATTTCGTCCAGTGCCGAATTCTGGGAAGTTGCCGGAAGCAACCTCGCCGACGTTCCGCAAGAAATCGCTATGACTGCCGACGATCTGGTCGATGCAGCGCTTGTCGGCCTGGCCAAGGGCGAAACCGTCACCGCGCCCGGGCTCTCCGATCCGGCTGGGTTGGAAACCTATCTTGGTGCGCGGCAAGGTTTCTTCGGCAGCCTGCTGGCCGGCAAGCCGGCGGCGCGTTACGCTGCCTGACATGGCTAAAGACTGACCTTACGCTGTCCACCACATCGGAATGATCGAGGCGGCCAGCAGCAGGCCAAGCACGGCGTTGAGCATGCGCCACTGCCGCTCGGTTCGCAGCAACCGGGCGAGCAGCGTGCCCGCCACGCACCACGCCGCCAGCGATAGGGCCGCTGCAAGACCGAAGACCGTGCCGAGCAGTATGGCGAGCTGCAGCGGCCCGTTGGCGAGCGCGGCAAAGGATGCCGCCGCTCCCAGCCCCATGGCCCAGCCCTTTGGGTTCATCCATTGCAGGCCGGCGCCGCCCAAAAAGCTGTTCGGCTTTGCCATGGCCACGTCCAGATTGGGCGGACCGCTGCGGCCGATCTTGAGGGCAAGCCACGTCAGATAGAGGGTACCGGCCATTTTCATTGCCAGTTGCAGCGAAGGAGCGGCGGCCAGCAGACCTGCGAGCCCGGCAGCACCTGCCGCAGCCACCGTGGCCAGGCCGGCCGCACTCCCGGCCATCAGCGGGATAGAGCGGCGAAAGCCGAACTGCGCGCCGGACGCCGTCGATAAGGTCGTGGCCATGCCGGGCGTTGAGGTTGAGACCAGCGCGAACAGGACGAGGGGAAGGACGGTTTCAAACATGCTGCTTCCTTTGAAGCCTGCACGGTAGGCTGTTCGGCTCATCAGTAAATGCAATGTTTGCTATGACATGCATTAGCAAATATAATAGCCGGATGCTCCGCAACCTCGACACTGCCCTGATCCGAACCTTCGTCACCGTTGCCGACAAGGCCAGCATGACGGCGGCGGCCAACGCGCTGCATTTGACGCAAGGTGCCGTCAGCCAGCAGATCAAGCGTTTGGAAGAGGTTCTCGGCTGCAGCCTGTTCGATCGCGATCGGCGCGGATTGCGATTGACCCGCTCCGGCGAGCGATTGTTCGGCAAGGGCAAGCGCCTGCTTTCCCTCAATGACGAGATCCTGGCGGAGATGGCGGGCGATGCGGTTGCCGGTCAGGTGCGGCTCGGCGTGCCGTACGACCTTGTCGGCACCTTGCTTGCGCCGGTGCTGAAGGCCTATGCCGAAGCCTATCCGCAGGTCGAGATCTCGCTTGTCTGTGCTTCGTCGCCAGAGTTGGCCGCAGCCTTGGCGACCGGCACGATAGAGCTCGCGGTGATCGAGGAGCCGATCGGTCGGTCGGCCGGTGAATGCCTTGTTGTTGATCGGCTGGTCTGGGTCGGCGCCAAAGGCGGCGCCGCCCGCGGCAAGCGGCCCTTGCCGGTTTCGATGGTCGCCGAGACCTGTGCGTTCCGCCCGGTGGTGCTGGAGGCGCTTAAC
Source organism: Mesorhizobium sp. M0184 (assembly GCF_040322215.1). NCBI lineage: Bacteria > Pseudomonadati > Pseudomonadota > Alphaproteobacteria > Hyphomicrobiales > Phyllobacteriaceae > Mesorhizobium > Mesorhizobium sp. M0184. Next base: position 32,865 of record NZ_JAMYSZ010000031.1, on the reverse strand, counting down.
GAGCATGGGCTGGAATGGCGCACCGTATTCGAAAACGGCAGCATCGACGCGACGACGGCGACGGTGCGTTCGGACTTGGCCGTCACCACCTGGTTGGCGTCGACCGTGCCTGTCGACCTCGACATTTTGGCCAACGATCCGGAGCTGCCGTCATTGCCGAATTTTTCGATCAATCTGCATTTGCCGAAGCACGACGTCGCGCCGGCTGCACTGGCATTCGCGGGCCACCTCCGCGATGGGTTGGCAGGGCGACGAGAGGCGGCTTAAAAACAGCAATAAGGACGGCCAGTGTTCAGCCGTCCTTGATCGCCCCGCGGCATCTACTTCCAGTTCTTGCGCCGCTCGATCTCGGCTTCGGACGGCTGCTCCGTGGCAAATGACCCGGTCTTGATCTCGCCGGAGCGTTCATAGCTCGCCATGAGGACGCCGGTGGTCGATGCCTGCGAACGGGTCAGCTTGAAGGCGGCAGGTATCGTGCCGCTGCCGAACAGTTTTTTGCCCTTGCCCAGCACCAGCGGGAAGATCAGCAGGCTGATCTCGTCGATCAGGTCATTGGCGAGCAAGGTCTGGATCAGCTCGCTCGATCCCTGAATGAGCAGGTCGGGGCCGTCCTCCTGCTTCATCCGGCGCAACGTCGCCACGACATCGCTGCCGAGCGGCTGGCTGTTTTGCCAGGACAGCGAATCCGGCCTGTGCGTCGCCACATATTTGGTGACGGCGTTGAAGCTCTCGGCGATCGGATCATTCTTCTGATAAGGCCAGTGGGCGGCGAAGATGTCGTAAGTCTTGCGGCCGAGAAGCAGCGCGAACGGTTTTGAAAACGTCTCGCCCATCGCGGCGCCCATCACATCGTCCCAGTAGTGAAACGTCCAGCCGCCGAATTTGAAGCCGCCGACAGGGTCCTCTTGCGGGCCGCCGGGCGCTTGCATGACGCCGTCGAGGCTGACGAATGTTGCGGCGATGATCTTCCTCATTGGAGCTCCCTTTCCCTGATCCGTGCCGTCATGGCCGGAGTTCGAGCCAAGGACGGGCGAACGGACATTTATCCGACAGCGGCCGGCAAATTTCCAGGGTTGGAAGGGCGGATGACTGCCGACATGGTTGCGTCGGCTTGGAGAAGAGAAACGCTCAGCCCAGACCGACGACCGTATCGTAGAGCAGCTTAAAGTTGAGCACCAGGATGAGCCCGGCGACCACCCAGGCCAGCACGGCAACAGCGCGGGAAATGGCGAAATTGCCCATCTTGCGCTTGTCCGAGACGAACTGCACCAGCGGTACGACAGCGAAGGGGAGCTGCATCGACAGGATTACCTGGCTGAAGACCAGCAACTGGCCGGTTCCCTTCTCGCCATAGAGCGCGGTGACCACCACCACCGGAATGATGGCGATGCCGCGCGTCAGCAGGCGGCGCGCCCATTGCGGGATGCGCAGCCGCAAGAACCCTTCCATTACGATCTGGCCGGCGAGCGTCGCCGTCACCGTCGAGTTCAGGCCGGAGGCGAGCAGCGCTACGGCAAACAGGATGGAAGCGATGCCGAGGCCAAGCAGCGGCGACAGAAGCTCGAAGGCCTGGCCGATCTCGGCAACGTCATGATGACCGGTGCCGTGGAACGCCACCGCCGACACGATCAGGATGGAAGCATTGACGAACAACGCCAGTATCAGCGCGATGGTCGAGTCGGTCGTCGCCCATTTGATGGCATCGCGCTTGCCGCGATCGGTGCGCTCGTAGGCCCGGGTCTGCACGATCGAGGAGTGCAGATAGAGATTGTGCGGCATCACCGTGGCGCCGATGATGCCGATGGCGATGTAGAGCATGGCCGGATTGGTGACGATCTCGGACGACGGCACGAACATCGCGTGCAGGATGGAGCCGACCGGCGGGGCGGCGGCAAAGATCTGAATGGCGAAGCAGCCGAAGATGATAATCAAAAGCGCTATGATGAAGGCCTCGAGGAAACGGAAGCCCTTGTTCATCAGCAGCAGCAGCAGGAAGGCATCGAGCGCGGTGATAATGGCGCCGCCGATCAGCGGAATCCCGAACAGCAGTTGCAAGGCGATCGCCGTGCCAATGACCTCGGCCAGGTCGCAGGCGATGATGGCCAATTCGCAAGCGACCCAAAGCATGAAATTGACCGGTCGCGGATAATAGGCGCGGCACGCCTGCGCAAGGTCGCGGCCGGTGGCGATGCCGAGCCGGGCGGCGAGTGCCTGCAGCAGGATCGCCATCAGGTTCGACAACATGATGATGAAAAGCAGCGTGTAGCCGAATTGGGCCCCGCCGGCGAGGTCGGTCGCCCAATTGCCCGGATCCATATAGCCGACCGAAACCATGTAGCCCGGCCCCATGAAGGCGAACAGCCGGCGAAGCCAGATCCCCGAGTGCGGCACCGTGATCGTTGCGTTGACTTCGCGAAGGCTGGGCTGCTCGTCGTCCTCCGGGCGGGCAAATCGCCACATGGACCGGGGGGCTGAGGTGGCTTCGGCTTCCGACATGAAATGGCTTTCCACTGGGACGATCGATGTTGTCTCCTTATCTATGCCACGGCTGAACATTATGCAATATGCTATATTTCATTGTCTGAGCTTTTCTTGTGGCCGCTTGGCCGTGCGGCCGGAACGGCAGTGAACGCCGGTTGCGCCGGCCACCGAATGGAAATAAACGGCCAGAACCAATAGGGTTCCGTGTTATGACCGCAATGTCGATTCAAACTGCCGGGAGGAGCGCGTATTGGCGCTGAAGAAAAGACCGGTTCCTCGCGAAAAGCCGCTGCCTGACGCAGAAATCCACTCGGAAGGCTTCAGGCAGACGCGTGAAGCGCGCCGCAGCGCGCTGGTCGAGGATTATGTCGAGCTCATCGCCGACCTGATCGAGGATGGCAACGAGGCGCGCCAGGTCGATATCGCGGCACGGCTCGGCGTCGCTCAGCCGACGGTGGCGAAAATGCTGACGCGGCTGTGCGCCGACGGGCTGGTCTCCCGGAAGCCTTATCGCGGCGTGTTCCTGACCGATGCCGGCCGCAAGGTTGCGGAAGAGAGCCGCATTCGCCACCAGACGGTCGAGGCCTTCCTGCGCTCGCTCGGCGTCAGTGCCGAGACGGCGCGCATCGACGCCGAAGGCATCGAGCATCATGTCAGCGCCGAGACGCTCGAAGCCTTTCGCAAGGCAATAATCGCCGCCCGCTGAAAAGCACGGCCAGCGTATCTCTTCGCGCGACTCGTTTCCCACGAGCAGGGTGAACGGCACAGACCTTGCGATGTCTCGGCCAGAGCAGGCAAGCGTCAGCAAGCATTGCTTGTTCGCACGAAAAATACTGTGACTTGGCGTAACCGTTGAGATAATTGTTGTCGTGTCCGATCGAACCGGGACACGGCCCGATCGGCCGGAAAATTGCATCACGGGGGTTGCCATGCTCTGGAAGGGCCGTCGTCAGAGTGACAATGTCGAGGACGAGCGCGGCCAGAGCGGCGGGCTTGGCGGCGGGCCGGGGCAGTTTCGCATCCCGATCGGCGGTCGCGCCGGCGGCGGCGGCATGTCAGGCATTATCATCGTAGGGTTGATTTTCCTGGCAGGGTGGTATTTCGGCTTCGACCCGAGTCAGATCCTCGATAACAGCGGCTTGCAGCCCGGCGGCGGCCAGATCACCGACAATAGCGGCGAGCAAGACGGCGGCACCGGTGCGCCGGCATCCGACGAGATGAAGCAGTTCGTGTCGACCGTGCTGGCCGAGACCGAGGATACCTGGACTGGTATTTTCCAGTCCGAGGGCCTGACCTATCAAGATCCAAAACTGGTCCTGTTCAGCGGCCAGATTCGCTCCGCCTGCGGTTCTGCCTCGTCAGCGGCCGGACCATTCTACTGTCCCAACGATCGCAAGGTCTATCTCGACACCACCTTCTTCCAGCAACTCGATCAGCAGTTCGGTGCCTCAGGCGATTTCGCACAGGCCTATGTGATTGCGCATGAGGTCGGCCATCACGTGCAGAACCTGGTCGGCATCCTGCCCAAATTCAACCAGATGCGGCAGAGCATGGGCGAAGCGGACGCCAACCACATGTCGGTGCAGGTCGAGCTCCAGGCCGACTGCTTTGCCGGCATTTGGGCACATTTCACCGGCCAGAAGGGCATTTTGGAGCAGGGCGACATGGCGGAGGCACTGAACGCCGCCAAGCAGATCGGCGACGACACGCTGCAGAAGAAGATGCAGGGCTACGTCGTGCCGGAAAGCTTCAACCACGGAACGTCGCAGCAGCGGCAGACCTGGCTGGCGCGCGGCTTCCAGAACGGCAAGCTTTCGGACTGCGACACGTTCAACAACCCGATCTGAACCGCCGGTTTTCTCGCTAATCCGAGAGACTGGATCGCAGTCAGGGGATGTCAGGATGAAAGCACTCGGCCCGTTCCCTCATTGTTCCCAGCGATGTGCTCGCCTATAAGGTGTGTTCCCGTTCGCTCGGGCGGCCCGAGGAGATATACCATCATGATAGACCCCAAAACCGCCAGGCGGGGCCTTGCGCTTGTTTTCACCACCCTGCTGCTCGACATCATCGGCTTCGGCATCATCATGCCGGTGCTGCCGGCCTATCTCAGGGAATTGACCGGCGTCGGCATCAGTGAGGCGGCTATCGAGGGCGGCTGGCTGTTCTTCGTCTATGCGGCGATGCAGTTCGTTTTCGCACCAGTGATGGGCGGGTTGAGCGACCGGTTCGGGCGGCGGCCAATTCTGCTCGCCTCGGTGCTGACGTTCGCTATCGACAATCTGATCTGCGCTATCGCCTGGTCCTATCCGATGCTGTTCATCGGCCGCGTGCTGGCCGGCATTTCCGGCGCCAGTTATTCCACGACATCGGCGTTCATTGCCGACATCTCGACCGACGAAAATCGTGCGAAGAATTTCGGGCTGCTCGGCATTGCTTTCGGCGTCGGCTTCGTCATAGGGCCGGTTCTGGGCGGGTTGCTCGGCACGTTCGGGCCGCGTGTGCCGTTCTATTTCGCTGCCGGGCTTGCTTTCACAAACTTTCTGATCGCGCTGTTTCTGTTGCCGGAAACACTTGATAACAAGCACCGTCGCCGCTTCGAGTGGAAACGCGCGAACCCGGTCGGCACGCTCGTCCAGATGCGCAACTACGAAGGTATCGGCTGGATCGGACTTGTCTTCTTTCTGATGACGCTGGGGCACATGATGTATCCTGCGGTCTGGTCGTTCGTCTCCAGTTATCGCTATGGCTGGAGCGAACAACAGATCGGCTTCTCGCTCGGCGCCTTCGGCCTGTGCGGGGCGATCGTCATGGCGACAGTCCTGCCGCGCGTGATCCCTAAGCTTGGCGAGTGGAAGACGGCGGTAATCGGTCTGGCATTTACCGCACTCAGCGCCTTCGGCTACGCCTTCGCGTCACAAGGCTGGATGATCTATGCAGTGATCGTCGTCGGATGTCTCGAGGCGTTGGCCGACCCGCCGCTCAGAAGCCTTGCGGCCGCCAAGGTGCCACCTTCCGCCCAGGGCGAACTCCAGGGCGCAATGACCTCGATCTTCTCGATCACCTCGATCATCACACCGCTGCTTTATACGGCGATCTTTTCCTGGTTCACGGGGCCGAGCGCGCCCGTAGCTTTCGGCGGTGCCCCGTATCTGCTCGGCGCGATTTTCCTCACGCTGGCGCTCGTCGTCTTCGTCACCAGGGTGGCCAAGCCGACGCCGAAGGAAGTCAAACGCATGCACGCGCAGGAAGCGGTGACGGACGGGGCTTGATCGGCGCCGGGAGCCCGGCCGGCGCCGTCAATCAAATCCGTTTTTGCGCATGCGCTAAACACGCTCGGCCAGTGCCGGCTCGCCGCGCTTTTCGCGGATGAGATTGACGAAGCGGCGAAACAGATAGTGCGAATCCTGCGGGCCGGGCGAGGCTTCGGGATGATGCTGGACCGAGAAGACCGGCCTGCCGGTGAGCGCAATGCCGCAATTCGAACCGTCGAACAGCGAGACATGCGTTTCCTCGACGCCGCTCGGCAATGAGTCGGCGTCGACGGCAAAGCCATGGTTCATCGAGACGATCTCGACCTTGCCGGTGGTGTGGTCCTTGACGGGATGATTGGCGCCGTGGTGGCCCTGATGCATTTTTGCGGTCTTGCCGCCCAGCGCCAGCGCCAGCATCTGGTGGCCGAGGCAGATGCCGAAAAGCGGGATTTCGGTCTTCAACAGATCCTGGATGACCGGAACGGCGTAGTCGCCGGTGGCTTCCGGATCGCCAGGGCCGTTGGATAGAAAAATGCCGTCGGGCCGCATCGCCAGGATCTCCTCGGCGCCGGTTTTTGCCGGCACCACAGTGACCTTGGCGCCGAGGCCGGCCAGCAGGCGCAATATGTTGCGCTTGACGCCGTAGTCGACGGCAACGACGTGCATCGACGGATCAGCCTGTTCGCCAAAGCCCTCGTTCCAGACCCAGGGCGTCTCGCGCCAGACCGATGACTGGCCGGAGGTCACCTCCTTGGCGAGATCAAGCCCGATAAGCCCTGACCATGCGGCGGCGCGGCGCTTGAGGTCATCGACGTCGAAGATACCGTCGGGCGCGTGCGCGATGACGGCATTGGGCATGCCCTTTTCGCGGATCAGCGCGGTCAGCGCCCGCGTGTCGATGCCTGAAAGTGCGACGATGCCGCGCTTCTTCAGCCACTGGTCGAGACCGGTTCCGGCCCGGTAATTCGACGGGTTGGTGACATCGGCCTTGAACACGGCGCCGACGGCTCCGGCGCGGGCCAGCGGGCTGAGGTCCTCGATGTCTTCGTCATTGGTGCCGATATTGCCGATATGCGGAAAGGTGAAAGTGACGATCTGGCCGGCATAGGATGGGTCGGTGAGTATCTCCTGGTAGCCGGTCAGCGCGGTGTTGAAGCAGACCTCGGCGACGGCGGAGCCGGTGGCGCCCAGACCGCGGCCCTCTATGACAGTGCCGTCGGCCAGCACCAGCAGGGCTGTCGGCCTCTCGCTGGCCCAAGGGGGGGTCGACGCGGCTGTCATCGTTGCCATGGCGGCACTCCTAAAGGTTGCGCCCTCAGTCGGCGCAACAAAAGGCGCGAAGCGGCGATCTCACAGCCTCGGCGCGCTAAGTTTTCACTTGTGCCTGTCGTTGCCCAAAACCGCTACGCATTTTTGGGCGACGTGCACTAGAATTCAATTCATGCAAGGCCCAGTACATAGGGGAAGGCGCCAAGGCGGTCAATGATGCCGTTCCGTGCGTGCCTGGATTTATTTCGTCGAACAATATCAGCGGTTTGCCGGACGCTATCGAATTTGCCTTGAGCTATCGGCACGACTATTGTCCGCGGCATTCGAAGGAGAAAGCACCATGCGAGGCAAAATCGCCGAATCCCTGAAGAGTGCGATGAAGGCGCAGGACAAGCGCCGGCTGCCGACATTGCGGCTGATCCAGGCGGCCATTCATGATCGCGACATCGCCAATCGCGGCGCCGGCAAGGAGCCGGCCAGCGACGACGAAATCCTGCAGATCCTGGCCAAGATGGTGAAGCAGCGCGAAGAATCGGCCAAGGCGTTCGATGAGGGCAAGCGGCCGGAGCTTGCAGCGCAGGAGCGCGACGAGATGGCCATCATCCGCGACTTCCTGCCGACGCAACTGGGTCAGGCCGAGACGGAAAGCGCCGTCCGTTCCGCCATCGCCGAGACCGGCGCTAGCGGCGTCAAGGATATTGGCAAGGTGATGGCGGCGCTCAAGGAGAAATACGCCGGTCAGATGAATTTTTCTAAGGCGAGCGGCATCGTCAAGAGCCTGCTTCAGTAAGCTGCCGAAGGCCCTTGCCGTCGCGCCCGCAATCCGACAGCCAAAAGCTCGCGCCCGTGATCGAACTCGTCAAACCGGCGCTTGAACACCTGCCGTCCTACAAGGCGGCCCTCGAGCGCGGCTGGTCGCCGGACAATGTGCGGCTGCTCGACGCGACGCGCGAGCAGCTTGCGGCTATCGAAAAGGATCCAGCGACTTTCCTTGGCGATCTCGACGATTCCGATGGCAAGGGACCGCCGATCACCTTGCCCGACGGTTCGACGGTGCCGCGGCTGCCCGGATTCCGGCGCTGGATCTGGGACGGGGAAGTCGCAGGCTCAATCGGCCTGCGCTGGCAGCACGGCACCGCGGCGCTGCCGTCGCATGTGCTCGGCCACATCGGCTATGCGGTAGTGCCGTGGAAACGGGGACGCGGCTATGCGACCGAGGCGCTGCGGCTGATGCTGGTGGAGGCGAGGGCGGTTGGCCTGCCCTTCGTCGAAATCACCTGCAAGCCTCACAATGTGCCCTCGCAGAAGGTCGTTCTGGCCAATGGCGGCCTGCTCGTCGGGCGTTTCTTCGAGGACGCCGCCTATGGCGGCGCGGAAAGCCTGCGCTACCGGATCGATCTGTAGCCCTATTCGGCGGCAGCCGGCAGCGGCGGCGCAGCCCGGCTTCGCCATTCCCAGACATGCGAGGCAAGCGCAACCGCGACCGCGACCAGCATGGCGATCGCGCCAACCACCGGCAGGCTGCGATAGCCATAGCCGGCATTGAGCATCGCCGCGCCGAGCGATGCGGCGAGCGCGATGCCGACATTGAAGCCCGACGGGATGAGCGACGAGGCAAGGTTGGAGGCGTCCGCGGTCCAGGTCAGGATGCGGGTCTGGATCGGCGTGCCGATGGCAAAGTTGAGGCCGCCCCAGACGAAGATCGCTATCACCATCGGCAGCGGGTAAGGGCTGACAGCGTAGATCAAGGCGAGCATTGCCGCCTGTAGGAAAAGCATGGCGATGAGCGACGGCATCAGCTTCCAGTCGGCGAGCCGCCCGCCGGCGAAGACGCCGATCGTTGCGCCGACCCCATTGAGCAAGAGCACCCAAGGTATCCATTTCTCGTCGAGGCCTGTGACCTCAAGCAGCGTCGGCGTGATGTAGGTGAACAGGCCGAACTGGCCGATCATCAGCATCAGCATAATAATGAGCGAGGTCCAGACCTGCTGGCGTGCGAGCACGCGGACCTCGCTTCCAAGGCTCGCCGACGGGCTCGACGATCCCGTCTTGCGCGGCAGCAGGGCGCCGATTGCCGTGAAGGCCACCACACCGAGCGCGCACATCACCCAGAATGTCGCACGCCATCCCCAGATGTTGCCGATTGCCGTGCCGGCCGGAACGCCGATTACGTTCGACACGGTGAGGCCGGACAGGATCAGCGCCACCGCCATGCCGCGCTGGTCTTCGCGCACGAGGCCGACGGCCACAACCATGGCAACGCCGAAATAGGCGCCATGCGCCACGGCCACCGCTATCCGCACCAGCAGCATCGAGGCGAAGTCGGGCGCCAGCGCGCAGGCGGCCTGGCCGATGGTGAAGGCTGCAGTCAGTCCAAGCAGCAGGGCCTTGCGGGAGAACCTTTTGGTGGCGAGCGCCAGCAGCGGGCCGCCGACTGCAATGCCGCCGGCATAGCCGGAAACGAGATAGCCGGCGGTCGGGATCGCGACGCCAAGGCCCTCCGCCACCTGCGGCAGCACGCCGGCGATGACGAATTCGGTGGTGCCGAAGGCGAAGGCGGCAATGAACAGGGCAATGAGGGGGAGCATGGCGGAAAGGCGATCCTCGGATAAGGTCGCCTCAAACCACGGATGAGGGCAGCGGGCAATCCAGAAATTGTCGACGCCGCTTTAGCTTTTCTTGATCGCCGGTCAGGCGCCCGCCGCGGAGGCAAGAGCTAGGCGGCTGCCTTCCTTCCATAAGGAATTTTCAGCCACGCTCGCTCGTGAAGATAGTAGAGCAGCGACTTGGTGACGACCTCGGTCAGGCCGATGGCCGCGGCGAGCTTGATGCTTCCGGTCACGACGAGCGAAATGATCATCGTGTCGATGGTGCCGGTGACGCGCCAGGAAAGCGCTTTGGCGAAGCTGCGGGAATGGGTGTCCATCGACTTTCCTTCCGGTAGATGCGGCGATCTTTAGCCGACAGACAGGAGGTGGCGCAAAGATAATTTTCTGCGCATTGGCCAACAGCAATTTTCTAGGCGATGTTCTGAAGCTACCCGGCCTGTGGATGCAATCTATCCGGCCTTCAGCCGCGAACCGGTGAGCAGGCCGCGCTCTTCAAGTACGGGATAGGCCATCGAGGCGAGCAGAGAGTTGATCTGCTTGAGGTCGCGAATGGTGTCGAGATGGATCGAACTGGTCTCGACGCTCTTGGGGGTGCCGTCGCGCAGCCGTACGAAATGGCTCTGGCTGGTCTCCTTCTCGCGGTCGCGCAGCCGGTCCTTTTCCAGCACCAACTGGCGAGCGGTCTCCGGATCGCGGGATACCAGCACGTTGAAGGCAAGCCTGGCATTGGCAAGCACCAAGCCATGGAAGGCGCAAAGCTCACGCCATCCTTCCGGCGTGAACTCCAGCCCGCGCTCGAATTTCTTCTTCACGTGGACCAACATGTTGCGCACGATGATGTCACCGACCTGCTCCAGCTTGACGCAGGCGCCGATCAACTCCTGGCAACGCAGCGCCTCGTCCTCGCTCAACGGGTTCTTGGTGACCCTGGCCAGATAGAGCTTGATTGCAGCGTGCTTCCTGTCAACACGGTCGTCGAGTGCGGCCAGCGCGCCAATCTTTTCGGCATCGGCGCTCTCATAGAGCTCGATGATCCGTTTCAGCATGATCTCGACCGTTTCGCAGACCCGCACCACCTCGCGGGTGGCGTTGGCCAATGCCTGGCTCGGCACGTCGAGCGCACTTTCGTTGAGCGCGGAAAGCTCGACGACGTCGAGCGCGTTGGCGGCCTGGGGCTTGGTGCCCAACGCCACGATCCTTTCCGAGGCGCGATAGACCAGGCTCGCCAGCGGTAGGCCGGCGATCAGGATCAGGATGTTGAAGACAATGTGGGCATTGACGATCTGCTCGGGCACCGCGCTGCCCAAGAAGGCGACCGGCGGCTTGAACGTCAGGAACAGGATCAGCATGATCAGCGAACCCATGCCGCGCATCAGGAGATTGCCGATCGGCACGATACGAACGCCGGGTTCTGCGTTGCGGGTTAGAAGCGGCGCGATGATCGAAGAGCCGAGATTGACACCGAGCACCAGCACGATGCCGAGTTCGGGCGGGATGAAGCCGCGGCCGGCCAGCGTCACCATCAGCAGCACCGCGGCGATCGAGGAATGGAACAGCCAGGTGACCAACGCCGCCAGAAGATAGGCGGTGACCGGATCGCCGGAGAAGTAATCGACGATGAGCGGCATCAGCGTGCTCTGGCGCAGTGGCTCCGACGCCTGGCCGATCATCTCCAGCGACAGAAGCAGCAGGCCGATGCCGACCAAGATGCGGCCGAACTGGCGCCAGTCGCGCCGCTCGGTGGCCATGAACATGACAGTGCCGGCGACCAGGCAGATCGGCACCAGCAGCGACAGATCGAAGGTGAGCAGCTTGACCACCAGTGCCGAGCCGATCTCGGCGCCGCGCACCGCAAGCTGGCCCGACATGCCGCTGACAATACCGGAGCCGGCGAATGAGCCGACCAGCAAGGTGACGGCGGTCGAGCTTTGCAGCGCGACAGCCAGGCCGCAGCCGGCCAGAACCGCCATGAACGGATTGCGCATTGTCGCGCGCAGTTTGTGGCGCAGCACATCGCCATAGGCGCGCTCGACGCCGGTCTTCACCAAACGGGTGGCAAACAGCATCAATGCGACCGCACCGGCAAGGTGCAGCAAAACGACAGAGCCACTCATGCCCGACCCCGCAACCCAACAGATACCAGCGACGCGGGCGCCGTGACGTCAAGGGTGCAAAAGTGGGCGCGAATCGTGGACATTGCAGAGGTTGATATTACTCCGATTTATTTTAGCCGAATAATAAATTTTGCCCGGTTCCGACGCCTGTTGGCACGCGACGGAGCGTGTCGGAAATGGATGGCTGACAAAATGGTTGCATAGACTGCGGAGTTGCGGCGGGTCATGCGTCCATTCTCGGACGCCCGCTTTAAAGGTAACGCTGAATTAGTCGTTCTAAATGTAGGAAATCATTACGAAAACGTAATCTCGGTGTTCAGTTTCGGTTCATCCTCCCGGCTCTATTCCGTAGGCATCGACAACCAAGGAGTACCCGCCATGAAACGTATCGTTCTTTCCGCCATTGCCTTCTCGATGCTGGCTGCAACCACCTGGCAGGGCCAGACTGCACCTCTGAACACACCAAACGCGTCGCAGTCGAACTACAGCCAGGTCGACTGGCAAAGGCCCGGCAGGCATGTCGACGTGAACAAGCGCGTCGTAGTGAAGAAAAAGATCGTCGTGAAGCGCAGCCATTGGCGCAACGGCCAGAGATATTCCAGCTGGAAGCGTCACCAGCCGATCCGCGACTATCGCCACTATGGCCTGCGCCGTCCGGGTCCCGGGCAGGAATGGATCCGGGTCGGCAACGACTATCTGCTGGTCAGCGTTCTCTCCGGCCTGATCTTCGGCGCCATCGCCGCGCAGTGAGCCCGGAACGGCTGACCGCGCTGCGTCGGTTTAGATCGAGAAGGCGGCCCGCGGGCCGCCTTCTCTTTTTGGCCTGTGAAAACCGGGTATGATCGCCATTAGGAGTCGTCGGGCTTCGACCGTGTGATTATATGGAGGCCAAACGAGCTGTCCCCCATGCGCTTTCCGCCTGCTTTCCTCGACGAGATCCGCGACCGCGTGCCGATTTCTTCGGTGATCGGCCAGCGCGTCGCGTGGGACAGGAAGAAGACTAACGCGCCGCGCGGCGACTATTGGGCGTGCTGTCCCTTCCATGGCGAGAAGAGCCCGTCCTTCCACTGCGAGGACAAGAAGGGCCGCTACCATTGCTTCGGCTGCTCGGTTTCGGGCGACCATTTCAAGTTCCTGACCGAACTTGACGGGATGAGCTTTCCTGAAGCGGTCGAGAAGATCGCCGACATGGCCGGCGTGCCGATGCCGGTTCGCGATGCCCAGGAGGAGCGGCGCGAAAAGGAACGCGCCAGCCTGACTGACGTCATGGAGATGGCGACGGCGTTCTTCCAGGAACGGCTGCAGGGACCGGAAGGGGCAAAGGCCCGCGCCTATCTGCGCGACCGAGGGCTGACACCGGCGACGCAGCAGTCTTTCCGCCTCGGCTATGCCCCCGACGGCCGCAATGCGCTGAAGGAGCATCTTGCCGCCAGGGGTGTCCCCAAGGCCGACATCGAGGCGTGCGGGCTGGTGCGCCATGGCGACGACGTCCCGGTTTCCTACGATTGGTTCCGCGACCGCATCATGTTCCCGATCCCGGATTCCAGGGGCAAGATCATCGCCTTCGGCGGGCGGGCACTGGCGCCGGATGCGCTGGCCAAATATATGAACTCGCCCGATACGGAGCTCTTCCACAAGGGCAACGTGCTCTACAATTTCGCCCGTGCGCGCCAAGTGCTGGGAAAGGGGGCGCTGGCCAAGAGCGGCACCGTCATTGCCGTCGAAGGCTACATGGATGTGATCGCGCTGGCGCAGGCCGGCTTCGAAAACGTGGTGGCGCCGCTCGGCACCGCGTTGACTGAAAACCAGCTCGAACTTCTATGGCGCATGGCTGGCGAGCCGGTGCTGTGCTTCGACGGCGACCAGGCCGGGTTGAAGGCAGCGTGGCGCGCCGCCGACATGGCGCTGCCGGCGGTCCAGGCAGGCCGCTCCGTGCGCTTCGCCCTGCTGCCGGAGGGCAAGGATCCCGACGATCTGGTCAAGGGTGACGGGCCGGATGCGTTCCGCGCCGTGCTTTCCGAGGCACGGCCGCTGGCCGACCTCTTGTGGATGCGCGAGACCGCCGGCGGCATCTTCGACACGCCGGAACGGCGGGCGGAGCTCGAAAAGACGCTACGCGAACTGACCAGCCGCATCCGCGACGAGAGCCTTCGCTATCACTACCAACAGGAAATGCGCGAGCGCGTGCAGAGCTTCTTCGGTGCCCAGCGCGGACGCCAGCGACGTCAGGACGGACGGCCCGGTGAGCGCTTCCCGGGCAGGGTCTCAGCACCCGGCGGACAGTTTGCACGTGGCGGCGGTGCCGGTGGGCGCACCGCGATCACCGAAAGCCTCGGCCGCTCGGCGCTGGTCAAACGCGGCGGCGAGGGCATGTCGGTGCGCGAGGCGACGATCATTGCGGCCCTCGTCAACCATCCCGTGCTGATCGACGAGAATTTCGCCCATGTCGAGTTCCTCGATCTCGCCAATTCCGATCTGAAGCGGCTGCATGCGGCCATCCTCGACGCCATGGCGCACGATATGGCCAACAACCGCGAGGCTGTAATCGCGACGATCGAGCGGGCCGGCTGCGGTGAGATCTGGCAGCGCGCGGTGGCGCTGATCAAACGTGCGCGGCAATGGCCGGCGCTGGAAACGGCAGCACTCGACGATGCTCGCGATGCGTTCAGCCAAGCTCTCCACTTGCAGCGCAGCGCGCGCACCTTACATAAGGAGCTGAAGCAGGCGGAAGCAGCGCTCGCCAGCGATCCCACGGACGAAAATTACCGGCACCTGGTCGAAATCCAGGCGCAATTTCGTGATGTGCAGGCAACGGAAGCGCTGATCGAAGGGTTTGGCGTATCGTCGGGCAGAGCTGGGCGCGTTTAGATCGAAGCCTCCAGAAGACTGAAATGTAAGGACGTGCTTGCGCGTTGAATCAAGCGTGCGGTGCTCTAAGTCGGGTAATTGATTCGCTTTTTTCATGCGAATCATGCGAGAGGCGCTTGACCTTCCGCCAGAATGGCGGAATCAGGTCGATTCGAAACGTTAACCCGCCCCGGCATCGACGGGAATGCAGCGATGTAAGGTACTGATCACTGGACAGGCAGTCAGCTTGCCACAGATATCAGGGTTAATCTGGACTTAACGAGAGATGCAGTTACTGGCCCGGTAAAGCGCGTTCTGGAAGGAGCGCATCCAATTTGACCGGACCGGCAGCTTACGCGGCTTTGATACTCAGCCGCTTGGAGAAAATAAAGACTATGGCGACAAAAGAAAAGGAAGAAGTCGAGACCGAACGCGAGGCCGCGACCGATGGCCCTCTGCTCGACCTTTCCGACGATGCTGTCAAGAAGATGATCAAGGCCGCCAAGAAGCGCGGTTATGTCACCATGGACGAGCTGAATTCGGTGCTGCCCTCGGAGGAAGTGACCTCCGAGCAGATCGAGGACACGATGGCCATGCTTTCCGACATGGGCATCAACGTGGTCGAGGACGACGAGCAGGGCGAGGAGCCCGAAGCCGCCGACACTGCCGCTGATGCCGAGGAAGACGCCAACGAGCTCGCCGAGCAGACCGGCACCGCCGTCGCCGCCACCACGACCAAGAAAGAGCCGACCGACCGAACCGACGATCCGGTCCGCATGTATCTGCGCGAGATGGGCTCAGTCGAGCTTCTGTCGCGCGAGGGCGAAATCGCGATCGCCAAGCGCATCGAGGCCGGCCGCGAGACGATGATCGCGGGCCTTTGCGAAAGCCCGCTGACTTTCCAGGCCATCATCATCTGGCGTGACGAGCTCAACGAATCGAAGATCCTGCTGCGCGAGATCATCGACCTCGAGGCGACCTATGCCGGGCCGGAGGCCAAGCAGGCGCCGGTTGTCGAGCGTATCGAGGAAGCCAAGATCGAGGAAAAGTCGCGCCGTTCGCGCGAGGACGAGGACGACATCACCAATGTCGGCGGCGACACCCGTGGCCTGGTGGACGACGACGAGGAAGACGATGACGAGGCGAGCCTGTCGCTGGCGGCCATGGAAGCGGAACTGCGTCCGCAGGTGATGGAGACGCTCGACGTCATTGCCGACACCTACAAGAAATTGCGCAAGCTGCAGGACCAGCAGGTCGAGAACCGGCTGGCTGCCGCGGGCACGCTGTCGCCCAGCCAGGACCGCCGGCTGAAGGAATTGAAGGACCAGCTGATCAAGGCGGTGAAGTCGCTGTCCTTGAACACGGCGCGCATCGAGGCGCTGGTCGAGCAGCTCTACGACATCAACAAGCGCCTGGTGCAGAACGAAGGCAAGCTGTTGCGGCTGGCCGAAAGCTATGGCGTGCGCCGCGAGGAATTCCTCAAGGAATATCAGGGCTCGGAGCTCGATCCCAACTGGACGCGCTCGATTGGCAATTTGACTTCGCGCGGCTGGAAGGAATTCACCAAGAACGAGAAGGACGCCATCCGCGACCTGCGCGCCGAGATCCAGAACCTCGCCACCGAGACGGCGATTTCGATCCAGGAATTCCGCAAGATCGTCAACCAGGTGCAGAAGGGCGAGCGCGAAGCCGCGATCGCCAAGAAGGAAATGGTCGAGGCCAATCTGCGCCTCGTCATCTCCATCGCCAAGAAATACACCAATCGCGGCCTGCAGTTCCTCGACCTGATCCAGGAAGGCAATATCGGCCTGATGAAGGCGGTCGACAAATTCGAATACCGCCGCGGCTACAAGTTCTCGACCTACGCGACGTGGTGGATCCGGCAGGCGATCACCCGTTCGATCGCCGACCAGGCGCGCACCATCCGCATTCCGGTGCACATGATCGAGACGATCAACAAGATCGTGCGCACCTCGCGCCAGATGCTGCATGAGATCGGCCGTGAGCCGACGCCGGAAGAACTGGCGGAAAAGCTCGCCATGCCGCTGGAAAAAGTGCGCAAGGTGCTGAAGATCGCCAAGGAGCCGATCTCGCTCGAAACGCCGGTCGGCGACGAGGAGGATTCGCATCTTGGCGACTTCATCGAGGACAAGATGGCGATCCTGCCGATCGACGCAGCGATCCAGGCCAATTTGCGCGAGACGACGACGCGCGTATTGGCCTCGCTGACGCCGCGCGAAGAGCGCGTGCTCAGAATGCGCTTCGGTATCGGCATGAACACCGACCACACGCTTGAAGAGGTCGGCCAGCAATTCTCGGTCACCCGCGAGCGCATCCGCCAAATCGAAGCCAAGGCGCTGCGCAAGCTCAAGCACCCGAGCCGGTCGCGCAAGCTCAGAAGCTTCCTCGACAGCTGAGGCCGGGTGACGGATGAGCAGTTTCAAGGGCGCCGGTGGCGCCCTTTTCCGTTTGGGCACAGGCGATCACGATTGAACGCGCCGCTCTTGCGGGTCGTGCCCTATGAGAGGATAATTCCGCGACGGACGCATTCTCTGGGCGACAAACCCGGATGCCCGCCCCGGCGGTTGGACGCCGTGCTCCGTGGCACCGGAGGGAGGTGTGCCATGACAACTTACATCGTGCTGATCAACTGGACGGAGCAAGGCGCCAAAAACGTGCGCGAGTCGCCGAAACGGCTCGATGCCGCCAAGAAGCTGTTGGGAGACATGGGCGGGTCCTTCAAGGCATTTTATCTCACCATGGGGGATTGCGACATGGTGGCCGTGCTCGAAGCGCCCGACGATGCCGTCCTGGCTCGTTTCTCGTTAATGCTGGCGACGGCTGGCAACGTCAGGACTCGGACGCTCAAGGCTTTCCCGGAGGATGCCTATCGCGAGATCATCACCTCGCTCGGCTGAGCCGCGGCGCCTGAAGCGCGTCGCGCTGAACGGCCTTTGCGACGCGCTTTAAGCTCTTCTTTTTATGCATGTCGTTATCGCAAAACCGCTGCGTACCCTTTGGGCGACCTGGATCAGCGAAACCGGCCATTCCGCCGGTATCGTGTCACGTTGCGGCGCAACGGCATTTCTCGGATAATCCGTGCGTGTCCTCTGGTGCCGTTTCGAAACATGAGCAAGCCTCTGCTGACCGTCTGGTATAATACGCGCTGTCCGGTCTGTGATGCCGGTATCAGCCGGCAGAAGCGGCGGCTGATCGAGGCGGTCAAGGCCGGCCGGATCGAATTTCGCGACATCAATGCCGAACCGGCGGCGCTGGCCGGATACGGCATCGGGCTGGAGGACATCCGGCGCCGGCTGCATGCGATCGACGCCGACGGCAAATTGCTGGCCGGCGCCGATGTTGCCATTGCTGTATGGCGGACGACGCCCGGCGAAGGCTGGCTCGCAACGCTGTTCGGCAATCCCGGCGCACTGCCGTTGACGCGCTATGGCTATGATCGCTTTGCCGATCTGCTCTATGCCTGGAACCGGCGCAAAGGCCGCTGGTAACGGGTATTAGTCGCTCCGCACCGAAAGGTCCGGAGATTGTTTCCAGGCCTTTCGCGTGCCCTGCTATCGAGCCACGGGCTCGCAAAGCCAGCCAATGATGCAGCGCACCGCCGGCAGCACCAGCAGCAGCGTCGGAAAGGCCACCAGCCAGGACAGGCCCCAAGCCGTCAGCCAGGTGGCCAGCATGTCAGGCTGGAAGCCAAGGCTTTTCAGTGTCGAGATGAACGACACGATGAACGTCATCAGCAACGACAGCACCAGCGGGCCGAGCACGGCGGCATAGCGCGCAGGCAGCTTGCTGCGCGGGGTTTTCATGGTCATTTGGATTTCCCTGAAGCATCCGGTTCGTCGCCTTGCATCCATTCGCCGGTATTGTCGGCGTAACTGCCCGGAACGACCGGGGTGGATGCGTTGCTTCACGTCAGACGCTTACGGAGCGGCCTTCGGCCCTCATGCACCCTCTAGCTGCCCTCGCTGGCGAAATCAATCCTGCTGGTGCCATTTTCAGATATATCGTAAGATATATCTTGACTCAACCGTGGCGGGCACTTAGGTGAGATATATCGTAAGACATAACTCAAGGAGCAGACAATGCACAAAGACAATCATTTCGGGCGTCATCGTTTTGGCGAACATGCCGAGCGTGTTTTCATGCATATGGCCGGCAAATTCGGCGGACGCGGCGGCTTCGGCCCGTTCGGGCATGGCATGAGAGGCGGCGGACGCGGCGGGCCGGGCGACATGTTCCGCGCCGGGCGCATGCTGGCCGACGGCGACCTCAAGCTGATCACGCTGTCGCTGCTGGCCGAGGCGCCGCGGCACGGCTACGACATCATCAAGGCGCTGGAGGAGCGCACCAGCGGCTTCTACAGCCCGAGCCCCGGCGTGGTCTACCCGACGCTGACCTTCCTGGAAGAGGCCGGCTACGCCGTTTCTGCGGCGGAAGGCAACAAGAAGGTGTTTTCAATCACCGAGGCTGGGCAGGCGCACCTCAACGAAAATCGCGAGATGATCGACCACGTGCTCGAACATCTCGAGCGCTTCGGCCGCAAGATGGCGAAGGCGCGCGACTGGTTCGGCTGGAACGATGACGGCGACGGTGGCCGGCGCGGCCGCGGCCGCTCGGAAAAGCGCGACGAGTTTCGCGCCGTGCGCCACCGGCTGCGCGCCGCGCTCGGCGAGATCGTCGATGCGCCTGAAGCAAAGCAGGCCGAGGCAATCAGCATATTGGAAGCTGCCGCAGAGGCCTTGGAAGCGTTGTCGCGCGACTGATCTCTGGCTGCCAAGCCAGCTGCGGCCCTTGCCCGCTCGGCCAAGGACCGGTACTGAAAATCATCCTGCACCGCGCTATGTAGTGCAGGATGATTGCCGTTGGAGGATACCCCATGTCTTTTCTGAAGCGTCTTTTCGGCGGAGGCAACGAAGCCGCCGAGCCAAAGACAGCGGCGCCGGCAAAGCAGATCGAGCACAAGGGATTTTTGATCAGCGCCACGCCCTACAAGGCGGAGGGCCAGTACCAGACCTGCGGCGTGGTTTCGAAGGAGATCGACGGCGTGATGAAGGAGCACAAATTCATCCGCGCCGACCGCTTTGCCGGGCTTGATGACGCTGTCGACATCTCGATCAAAAAGGGCATCCAGCTGGTCGACGAGCAAGGCGAGAAGATCTTCGGATAGATCGGCTACTACAGCCTTGGGTCGATTGGCTCGCTTTCCAACGCCAGCACGGCGAAGACACACTCGTGAACCCGGCGTAGCGGCTGCTTGGCGACAAATCGCGTTAGCGCTTCGTGGCCAAGCGCGAACTCTCTGAGCGCCAGGCTGCGCTTGCCGGCCAGGCCGCGTTCTCGGAGGCGGACGAGATTGTCGGGCGCGTCATATTCGGGACCATAGATGATGCGCAAATATTCCGGGCCGCGGACCTTCAGCGCCGGCTGGATGAGCCCCTTCTTGCCACGGCTGACGAAGTCGCGTGGTTTGACCACCATGCCTTCGCCGCCTACGCCAGTCAGCGCTTCCCACCAGGCGACGGCCTCGGCACACGCGCTGCCGTCGGCCAGATCAACCATACGGCATCGAGTCGGCGTGACCACGCCGCCACGGGCGGCCAGACGGTCCGCGAGCGACATGTGCCAGACATGGTCCTGGTCAAACCAAACACGTCCCTCGCTGGCCAGCAGGTGGAAAGGCGCGGCCTTAAGGTCCTCGACGCCCGAAACCGGCCATACGTAGGGCGCCCAGGCGGTGGCGTATTTGGCTGCGCGGACGGCCCGGTCTTCAAGGCGTGCGTTCAGGCCGGCTGCATCGACGCCTCGCGCCATCGCACGGGCCAGCGCCTCGCTGCTGGCCTTGAGACCGGCGGCAGAGGATGTGGCCACAGGCGCATACTGGCTTTCGATCAGACTGCCGGCTTTGGCCGACCAAGGCATTATCTCGGCGTCCAGCAGCAGCCAGTCGCTGTTCAATTCTTTCCACAGATCCGCCGTGTCGACCTCGGCGCGGAGACGGGCGAGCAGGCCCTCCGTCATGGCACTGTCGTTGAAAAAGGAGCGTCCGGTGCGGGTCCAGATTGCGCCGGTTTCGTCGCCAGGGACCCCGAAGCGGCTGCGTGCCGCCTGCGCGTTCCGGCAGAGCGCGATCACTGCCCGCGAACCCATGTGCTTCTCCTCGCACACGATCTGCGCAACGCCGCGCTCGCGGAAGTAAGCGAAGGCATCCTCCGGACGTTCCAGCCAGCCGTCCTGGCTGCTGGTCTCGGACGGCGACATGGTCGGCGGCAGATAGATCAGCCATTGCGGCGAGAGCGCGAAGCGGCTCATCACCTCCAGTGCTGCCGACGCGTTCTCCTCGGCCACGACAATCCGGCCCCTCAGTCCGGTCTCGATCCAACGGCGACCGGAGACATCCTGATAATCGAGCACGCCGTCGGCGTCGGCCTGTGCCGATTTACCGGGACCGGACCCGCCCAGCGGACGTATCGGCTCCGACCAGGTCTGGATTGCCGGCACCTCGACCAGTTCGCGTTCCGGCCAGCGCAAGGCCGTCAGCTTGCCGCCGAATACGCATCCGGTGTCGATGCACAGGGTGTTGTTGACCCATTCGGCCGATAGCGTGGGCGTATGTCCATAGATAATGGCCGTCTTGCCACGATAGGCCGCAGCCCAGTCGGCACGGACGGGCAGCCCGAACTCGTCGGTCTCGCCTGTGGTCTCGCCGTACAGAGCGAACTCGCGCACAGCGCCGGAACCGCGTCCGATCATCTCTTCCTTGAGGCCGGCATGGGCGACGGCGAGGCCTCCGCCATCGAGCCAGACATGGCTGCGCAGGGCGTCGAGAAAGGCCGGCAGCGCCTCGCGCAGGCCTCGGTCCTGTGCACTTAGCTGATCGACAGTCTGCTGGAGGCCGTGAGCGACCGTGACCTTGCGGCCTTCTAGCCAGCGGCTGAGTTTGCGTTCATGGTTGCCCTGGACACAGTATGCGGTTCCAGCCGCGACCATGCTCATGGCAATGCGGAGCACGTCGGGCGAGTTGGGGCCGCGATCGACGAGGTCGCCGACAAAGACGATCTTGCGGCCCTCTGGTGGGACCACGGTGACCGTTCGGTCGCCCTGATGCTCAGACCAGACGACGCAGTAGCCCAATCGAGCGAGCAGGATATGAAGCTCATCCGAACAGCCGTGGATGTCGCCAATGATATCGAACGGGCCATGGTCGTCGCGCTTATCGGTCCACAGCGGCTGTCGCGACACCTCGGCCGCGTCGATGCTGGCCTCGCTGGTAAGCTTCCAGACTTGGCGGAAGCCCTCGCGTTGGAGGCCGCCAAGACCCTTGCGGATCTCGGTTGTCATGCGCTGGGCGACCCCGGCGCCGAACTGCCGGTCGGCTCGCACCGCATTGCGTGCGACGCACACCTCGACGCCTGGATCGAGGACCACGGCGACGGGCAAAGCGTGCCACTTGCGCGCCAGCTCAATCCAGGGCTTGCGGTCGGCGGCTCGCACATTGGTGGCGTCGATGACGGCCAGCCTGCGGTGTTTGAGCCGCTTGCCGGCTATTTCGCGAACCAGATCGAAGGCATCCGCAGAGACGTCCTGGTCGGTTTCGTCGTCGGAGATCAGCGCCCGGCACTGGTCCGAGGAGATAATCTCGGTCGTCAGGAAATGCTTGGTGGCGAAAGTCGACTTGCCCGATCCGGTCGAGCCGATCAGCACGACGAGGGCGAAGTCAGGAATGGTGAGGTTGGTCTTATCGGGTTCTCTCATCGGGTGAACACCGCCATCTGTGTGGGGGCGCCGAGGGTCGGGTCCTCGGCTCCGATACCGCTGAAGGTGGCTGCATAGCCATAGATCTCGCCGATTTTGGCCGCCCAGGCTTGGAACTGAGCCCGGCTCCATTCGAAACGGTGATCGGGATGGCGAAATGCGCCAGGGACCAGTCTTGGAAACAGAGCGTTGTAGTCCGCATTCGGAGTGGTCACGATGACGGATTTGGGCGCCGTCTCACCGAAAACGATGCGTTCGACCAGGGGCAGCCTGTCCTCGTCGAGATGCTCGATGACCTCGACCAGAACGGCGACGTCGGCTGCGGCCCAACGGCTGTCCCGGTAGGTCAGCGATCCATGCAGCAGCGTGACCCGGCCCTCGGGCGGCCCGCCTAATTCGTTCAGCTTGAGACGCTTTGCGGCCCATTCCAGTTCGCGCGCCGCCGGATCCAGACCGAACAGCTTATGGATCCATCGCTCGCGCACCAGCCTGTCGAGCAGCTTGCCTTCACCGCATCCCAGGTCCGCAACCGTGGTTCCTCCCGTCGCCCGAATGGCGTGGACAACTGCGTCCATGCGCAGATCGTTGAGCCGGATAGGCGTCTCAAGCGCTTCCTCGGGCGTGACGCGCAACTCGGCAGGTTGTGCCTCGCCAGCCGTCTCGGGAGCCAGCCGCTCCAGGGCGATGCGGGTCAAGGCCCTGCGATAGCCAAGATAGCGGCGCACGATCAGGTCTTTGGCCGGATGGTTTTCCAGCCAGCCTTCGCCTTTGGACAGCAGCTTGTCGATCTCTGCTTCGCCGACCCAGTAATGCTTGGCATCGTCCATCACCGGGATCAGCACATAGAGGTGGTTCAACAAGGCGCTGAGTCGGCCCGTGCCAGTCAGCTTCAGATGGCCATATCGGGGCTCGCCTGCAGCACCCCCGTTTCCTTCGATTGGCGTCAGATCGACTGTCCAGCCCATGGGTTCGAACAAACTTCGAACCAGAACCTCACCGCCGCGCATTGGCAGTGGAGTAACCACGGCTTCCAGCGGCAGTTCGCTGTCGGCCAGTTCCTGGCGCTCCTTCAATATACCGGTCATCGCCGTCCGCAGCATTTTGTTCAGCGCCACCGACAGGAAGGATGATGCTGCGTAAGGCCGGTCGTTCACATATTGGTCGAGCAGGCCTTCTGCCTGGCCCTTGCCCCGCACCAGTCCCACAGGATCGACATCGAGCAGGAGTGCAGCCTCGCAACGGTCTTCGGTTGCCTCGGGATAGAACAGCCACGCCTTGCCGAAAGACAGGTCGGTCTCGTGCAGGCGATCCGGATGCTTGTGCAGCAAGAAACCGAGATCGGTGGCCGGACGGTGCGTTGTGGCAACGGAAAGGAACATCCGCGACCGATAGCGCAGACAAGCGGAATAACCAATGGCGGTTGTGTGGCCCACCACAATAGGTTGTCGCCAACGACAACAAGGGCAGGCGCCGGCGCCTGCCCTTGTACAATTCAGACGATGCTGACGCTTTATGCCGCGGTGGCCACGCGCTCGGCATTTCCGGTCGCGGCCACAATGGCGTCGACCCTGGTCGAGGCCTTGGCCAGCGCTGCTGCCACCGCATCGGCGCCCATGCCGACCCCTTCGATGCGGATGACCTCGACATCGGTCATGCCGAGGAAGCCAAGCACGCTGCGCAGGTAGGGAATGGCGTGATCGAACTGCACGGCCGCACCTTCGGAATAGATGCCGCCCGAAGCCAGTACGATGTAGACCTTCTTGCCGGTGACGAGCCCCTTGGGGCCGTTCTCGCCATAGGCAAAGCTCTTGCCGGAACGGGCAATGTGATCGACCCAGGACTTCAGCGTCGAGGAGATGTTGAAGTTGATGAAGCCGGTGGCGAGAATCACCGTATCGGCCGCGAACAGTTCATCCAGCACGACATCGGAGACGCCAACGACTTCAGCCTGGCGTGAGGTCCGCGCTTCGGCCAGCGTGTAGATGCCGGTCGCATAATCGGCATCGATGTGCGGCAACGGATTGGCGACGAGGTCGCGCACGACAAGCGTGTTCGACGGATCGGCGGCAACAAGCTTTTCAGCGAATTCAGTAGCAATTCGGGTCGAGTGCGAGGCAGCGCCGCGCGGGCTCGATGTGACAAGAAGGATGGACATAATGGGGTCTCCAGTGTTGGATTAAAATCTCTTGGCAAATATGTGTGCGCAGACCCATTTGAAAAACTGGTATATTTTGCATATTATCCATCTAAAATGTGGATTGAACGATGCAACCGAACCCGACGCTTGACCAACTGCAGATCCTGGTTGCTGTGGCCGAGACCGGCAGCTTCTCGGCCGCCGGGCGCAAATTGAATCGCGCGCAATCGGTGATCAGCTACGCCATCGCCAACCTCGAAGCGCAGCTCGGGCTGAAGCTGTTCGAGCGCGAGGGCACGCGTGAACCGCAACTGACCGATGTCGGCAAGGCGACGCTGGAAGATGCGCGGCGCATGGTCGGCGTGCTGCAACGCATCCGCTCGCGTGTCGACGGATACCGGCAGGGATTGGAGGCGGAAGTTACGCTGTCGGTCGACGTGACGCTACCGTCGCCGGTGCTGGTTCGGGTGCTAAAGGCATTCGAGGCGCAGTTCCCGGCCGTGACGCTGCGTCTCCATATCGGCTCGCTTGGCCTTATCCTCGATCATGTTGTCGGCGGACAGGCCGATCTCGGCATCGGGGGGCTTCTGGGTGAGACGGACGTGAATCTGCTTCGCATCGGCTTCTTCTCCCTGGTGCCAGCCGCAGCGCCTGATCACCCTCTGGCGCTGCTGCCGAGGCCAGTGGCGCTAGAGGATGTCCGCGAACACATCCAACTGGTCGTCTCGGACCAGTCCGAGCGTACGCGCGGGCGTGACTATGGCGTCTTCGCCTACCGCACCTGGCGGCTGACGGATGTGCGCACCAAGCACGTGCTGATGCGCGAGGGGCTGGGCTGGGGCGGGCTGCCGCGATGGCTGATTGCCGATGATCTGGCGACCGGCCGGCTCGTCGAACTCGATCTCGAGCCTTACAGCGAAGTCCGCTCGCCGCTCTATGCCATGCACCGCGCCGATCGCAGCCCAAAACCGGCGGCCGCCTGGCTGATCGACCAGTTCAAGCGCCAGCTAGGCTGTTTCAACGAGTTCGAACCGGGTGAGGTGCCTGAGGAGGAGCCGGAGACAGGCCGTCGATCAGCGCTATGAGAACGGCGCGATAGTCCTCGATCGATGCTCCAGTTTCGATGGCGAGCGCTGCGCGGTCGAAGGCGGCAGCGAGCAAAGCGGTCAGTGCTTCCACAGGCAGTCTCGTCGTGGAGTGCGAGCGCATCGCGGCAACAAGGCCTTCGCGCAGCGAACGGTTGCCATGGCGATTGTCGATCGCATCCATGGCGGCGCGGCCGAGCAGGGCCGGGCCATCAAGCAGCAAGAGCCGCGTACGGCCGGGGGCACGCATGGCAGCCAGATAGGCATCCGAGCCGGCAATCAGCGCATCGCGGGCAAATAGCGAAGGCGGCGACGCGCGTTCGATCTCTTCCGAGACGGCTTGCGCCTCCTGTTCGACCACAGCGGCAAACAACGCCTGCTTGTCGGCAAAGTGATGATAGAGCGCGCCGCGCGTGACGCTGGCAGCGGCGACGATCTCGGGTGTGCCGGTCTCGGCATAGGACTTTTCGGTGAACAGTTTGCGAGCCGCGGCGATGAGCTCGGCGCGTGTCGCCGCGGTGCGATCACGGTTGGAGCGACGAGCGGATCCTTGTTGCATACATGCAGCCTGTATGTTATTGCCATTTACATGCAGACTGTATGTTATTTGCCGGGAGAAGGAAAGATGAGGACGACGAGCTATTATCCGGTGCTGATGACGAGCGACGTTGCCGGCACGGCAGCCTTTTATGTTGCGCATTTCGGCTTCAAGCCGCTGTTTGAGGCCGACTGGTACGTGCATCTGCGCTCGGCCGAAGACCGTCGCGTCAACCTCGGCATCGTCCAGGGCGATCATGAGACGATCCCGGAGGAAGGGCGGGGCCGCACATCTGGCCTGCTGATCAATTTCGAGGTCAGGGATCCGGATGCCATCTATGAGCGGATCACCGCCGCTGGCCTGCCGATCCTGCGAACGCTGCGCGACGAACCCTTCGGCCAGCGCCATTTCATCACCAGGGATCCCAACGGCGTGCTGATCGACGTGATCAGGCCGATCCCGCCGAGCCCAGAATTTATGGCGCAATATGCGCAGGGTGCTGCGGCGCGCTAACTCGCCCGCGCCAACGGCATCACGGTGACCTGAGTAATGCCGGAGCGGCGCACCACCGTGCACAGTGTCTCGCTGCCGATGCGCTCGGCGTCGAGCATGCGCACCAGATTGTCGACGCCGGTGACCGGGCGGCCGTCGATGGCGGCAATAATGTCGCCTTCCCTGAGGCCGGCTTTGGCCGCCGGGCTGTTCTTTTCGACGGTGCGCAGGCGCACCGCCGTGCTGCTCGACACTTGCGACAAAAGGGCTGCGCGGCGCGGCAGGTTGGTGGTGTCGGCGGAAACGCCGATGAAGGCACGGCGCACACGGCCGAAGCGGATGATTTCCGAGATGACGAAATTGGCGGTGTTGGAGGCGACCGCGAAGGCGATGCCTTGCGCACCGTGGATCATCGCGGTGTTAACGCCGATCACCTCGCCAGCCGAGGACACCAGCGGTCCGCCGGAATTGCCGGGGTTGAGCGCGGCGTCGGTCTGGATGACGTCGTCGATCAGCCGGCCGGTGGAAGCACGCATCGAGCGGCCGAGTGCCGAGACGACGCCGGTGGTGACGGTCCATTCGAAGCCGAGCGGGTTGCCGATGGCAATGGCGATCTGGCCGCGCCTCAGACGCTTGGAATCGCCAAGCGGCGCAACGTCGGCAAAGTTGCCGTCGGCGCGCACCAGCGCAATGTCGGTGTCGGGATCGCGGCCGAGCACGCGGCCTTCCCTGGAGGCGCCGTCCGGCATTGACACGCGCACGCTGCGCGCATCGCCGACGACGTGGAAGTTGGTGACGACCAGCCCGTCCTGCGCGATGACGAAGCCGGAGCCATGGCCACCCGGGCCACCGATGCGCTCGATGCGCTCGATGCGGCAGACGGCGGGCCCGATGCGGTCGACGGCATCGGCGACCGTCGCCGAATAGGCATCGAGAAGGGCATCGTCATATTGCAATTGCTGGGCGGGCAGGGCCATCCGAGGGCTCCGTTTGGAACAAGATGAACAATGCCTATATGTGCGGAGCGGCCGGACCGGCCGCGACCTGACCAGATGGCCAGTCAAATGCCCAACTAGCCGTCAGGCGAGTATCCGCCATCGCCCTGCCGGGCGATATCTGGGTCACGAAGAACCCAGGAGATAAATCATGAGCGATTTCAATCTGAGCACGTTTTCCGACGCCATTGCCGACATCGCGGCAGCCGCGGCACCAGCGACGGCCAGCTTCGCGACGCACCACCGGACGTCAACTGCTTTCCACTGGCGGGACGGCTATTTCGTCACTGCCGAGGAGGCGGTCGAGGCCGGCGAGGAGATCGAGCTGACGTTTTCTTCGGGCGAAGCCATCAAGGCGGAACTGGTCGGCCGCGACCCGTCCACCGGCACGGCCGTTTTGAAACCGGCCGGCGCGCCGGGCGCCCCGTCACTGGTAAAGGCGGATGCGGTGCGGCCGGGCAACCTGGCGGTCGTGGCGGGCAATAGCGACGGCACCTCGCTCGCTACCTTCGGTACGGTCGGCGAGGTCGGCCCGGCCTGGCGTTCAATGCGCGGCGGCACGATCGACCGGCGCATCAATCTTGCCGTCAATGCCGGCGGCCGTTTCGAGGGTGGCCCTGTGCTCGACGCCAAGGGTGGACTGATCGGCATGCTGCTGTTCGGGCCACGCCGGCGGGCGCTGGTCATGCCTTACGAAACGATCGAGCGGGCAGTCACGACGCTGCGCGAGAAGGGTCATGTGGCGCGCGGCTATCTTGGCGCCGGCCTGCATCCGGTCCGCAATGGTGATACACAGGGCGCCATGGTGATGAGCCTCGACGATAATGGGCCGGCGAAAGCAGCCGGTCTCAGTCTCGGCGACATCATCGTGTCGTGGAACGCAGAGACGGTGCATGGGCCGCGCGAGCTGATCCGCAAGCTCGGGCCGGACAGCGCCGGTGCCTTGGTGACACTCGGCGTGGTGCGCGGCGGCGAGAATCGTGAGGTTTCCCTGACCATCGGTGAAAAACCACTGAGCTGAGGGATTGATGGTAAGCGGTGAGGTCGCTGGCAGACGGCTGACGGTGCTGATCGCGCTCGGTGACGCCGAGCGCGCACGAAGTCTGTCTGCGGCTCTCGCCGCGACCGATGATCTGCGGCCGGTTCTGGCCGGCGAAGTCGACGGGCGTGAGGCGGCGGATGTCGCCATCGTCGGTGATCATGGGCTACAAGGCGGGCTCGTCGACGCGGCTATGCCTCGCGTGCTGCTATCGTCGCGAGCGGCCCGCGAACGGCCGGCCGATACAGTGTTTGCCGTGCTGCCGGTGCAAGCGGACGAGTTGCTGATCGCCGCCGCCGCGCGGCTCGCGGCTGCGGGCTACCGGATTTCGCGCGACAGCCATGCTCTATCCGATCGGCATCACGATTTGATCTTCCATGACAGCGACCGGTTCGAAGAGGAACCGACTGACGAGCATATCGTCCGGCCGACGCTTTCGCCGCGGGAAGGCGAGGTGCTGGCGCTGCTGGCCGAGGGCGCCCCCAACAAGGTCATCGCGCGGCGGCTGAACATCTCCGTGCATACGGCGAAGTTCCATGTCGCAGCGATTCTGACGAAGCTCGGTGCCGCCAACCGCACCGATGCGATTGCCATCGCCATGCGGCAGGGCCTGGTGCTGGTCTAGCTCAGATTGTCTCAAGGCCGACGCAGCGTAACCCGCATGCGGTGTGTTGGGCCTTGCGCGGCGGTTCTCAGCCGCGCAAGGATCGTGTCTTTCATGTTGCAGGAAGGCGCAAGGATGTCGCTCAAGGGAAAGACGCTTTTCATCTCCGGCGGGTCGCGCGGCATCGGGCTGGCGATTGCGCTGCGCGCCGCGCGCGATGGCGCCAATGTGACGATCGCGGCCAAGACCGCCGAGCCGCATCCGAAGCTGCCCGGGACGATCTACACAGCGGCGCACGAGATCGAGCAGGCCGGCGGCAAGGCGCTGCCGGTGCTGTGCGACATTCGGGATGAAGAACAGGTCGCCGAAGCGGTCGCCAAGACCGTGGAGAGGTTCGGCGGCATCGATATCTGCGTCAACAACGCCAGTGCCATCCAACTCACCGGCACGCTGGAGACTGATATGAAGCGCTACGATCTGATGCACCAGATAAACGCGCGCGGCACTTTTCTCGTCTCCAAAATGTGCATTCCGCACTTGAGGTTGGCGGAAAATCCTCACATCTTGAATCTGGCGCCGCCGCTCGACATGAAGGCCAAGTGGTTCAAGAACCATGTCGCCTACACGATGGCGAAGTTCGGCATGTCGATGTGCACGCTGGGCATGAGCGCCGAGTTCGCCAGGGATGGCATTGCGGTCAATTCGCTATGGCCGATCTCGACCATCGACACCGCGGCGGTGCGTAACCTCCTGGGCGGGGCGACGGTGGCGGCGATGAGCCGTTCGCCCGACATCATGGCCGATGCGGCATACGCCATCCTGGTCAGGCCGTCGCGTGAAGCGACCGGCAATTTCTACATTGACGAAGAAGTGCTGCGCGCTGAGGGCGTCAGCGATTTCTCGGCCTATGCGCCGGGTGCGACAGGCCCGCTCGCCGCCGACTTTTTTGTGCCGGACGAGGTGTTCGGCCGGTCGGATACCAAAATCAAAGGTATCTACTGACGGAAAGTATCTCGCTACAGAAGTATCTCTCAAAAGACCGGCACAGACGCGTGCTCACTCCCCGGCTTTCTTGGCTTTGCCAAGACCCATCAGCCGGTCGATATAGGCAAGCATCAGTGCCGACAGAACGAAGGCCAGATGAATGATGGTCAGCCACATCAGCTGGTCGGTCGTGTAGGAGACCGAGTTCAGGAACACCTGCAAGAGGTGGATCGAGGAGATCGCTACGATTGTCGAGGCGACCTTGACCTTCAGAGAGCCGACATCGATCGTGCCCAGCCAATGCACCTTGCCGTCATTTTCATCGAAGCGGCTGACGAAGTTTTCGTAACCCGAGATGATCACCATCACCACCAGTGAGGCGACCAGCGCGGCATCGATGAGGCCGAGTATTTTCAGGATGGTGTCGGTGTCATCGAGCGTGAAGGCGACGGAGACGAACTCGAACAGCTTCTTGCCGAAGGACACGGCATAGATGGCAAGTGCCGCACCCAGTCCGAGATAGAAGGCGACCAGCAGCCAGCGCGAGGCGAGAATGATCGATTCGATGGCGAGTTCGAGGCGCTTCATGCGGCGATTCGGGCTCCGTTGTCGGAGCGCCGTATTTCGGGCAGGCTGCGGCGGTTTGCAAGGTTTCAAAAAAACGAAACCCCGCCGGGGAGGGGAACCGGCGGGGCTCGTGTGTCCCGCTGGAGTCGGGACAGGGCAGGGAACGCCCTTTCCAGAATCTGGGATGGGTAACCGCGCGTTTCAAGATTGATGACCGCGCGATTCAATGGTTGATCAAATCGCGCGGTTCACATTGCGGTTTATTGGGCGCTGGCCACCGGCGCTACCAGGGGGGTAATCCGGCGGATGGCGACGCGGCGGTTCTCGCGGTTGGGTCCCGACGTGTTGACCTTGAGATACTCCTCGCCATAGCCCTGCGTCGTCAGGTTCTCCGGCGGGATGCCAAAGGCGTTGGTCAAGGCTTCGGCGACCGCCTCGGCGCGGCGGTCGGACAGAGCAAGGTTCGCTTCCGGTGTGCCGACAGCGTCGGTATGGCCCTCGATCAGGAAGCTCTCGGCCGGGTTTTTCTTCAGCAGCTTGTCCATGGCGTTGGCAACACCCTCCAGCTTCTGGACCTCGGTGTCGGAAATCGAGGCCGAACCGAATTCGAAGTTGAGCGTGTCGAGGTCGATGCGGCGGGCGATGTCGCGCACGCGGGCCGAGCGCTTGACCTCGTCGATCGAATAGAGGCGCTGGACCCTCTCGACCGGCGGCCGTTCGAGGAAGGTGTAGTAGTCGTCCGGATCCTCGACCTCTTCGGAATCCAGAATGTATTCCTCTTGCGGGATGGTAAGGCGCATCGGCGGCAGGTCGTCGCCCGGGTCGCGCCAGTCTGCATCATCGTCATAGTTCCGCTCGTCGACATAGCTCAGCACATATTCGCGGCCGTCGGGCGCGATGCGTGAACGCTGGATGACGTCGCCGTAGCGGTTGCGGATGGTGACGATCCGGACACCATTGTCACGCTCGACGATTTCCCGGGTGCGATCGCCCGACAGGTCCTCATAATAGACATTCCTGGCGCCGCGGTGCATGCGCGGTGCATCGCTGCTTTCGACGAACGTCTGGTTGTTGAACTGGAGGATGACGCGGTCGCCGAATTCCCTGACGACGTTGGCACCCTGGGGGCGCGGACGACGACGAACATCCTCGATGTCCGGCGCACGCTCGACGCGCTTGCCTTTTTCCTCGGTCACCGGAACGATCTTTTCAGGCTTGATCTCCCGCTGGGCTGCCCGGTCGTCGGTGGGCGGCGGCCCCTGATCGACCGGAGCCGGCTTCGGGGCTTCCACCTGGTTCTCGCCCTGCTGGGCGGGCTGGTTGCCCTGCTGCTTACCGGCATTTTGGCCGCGCTCCTTGCCACCCTTGCGCTTGCGCAAGACATCCTTCTGGCTGTCCAGAACAGGTGCCTCGTTCGGATTGGCCTGGGCTTCACCCTGGACCGGATTTTCACCCTGGACAGGCGCGGCCTGGCCAGTCGAAGGCTGTTCGCCGGTCGAGGGCTGTTGCTCTCCTGTCACCGGCTGTTCGCCGACAGGCCTCTTGCCACGTTTCTTGATCTTGTCCTGGGGCTGTTCGCCCTGGACGGGAGCGGCCTGCTGCTCGGTCGGAGCCGGTTGGGCCTGTGGGGTCGCTTCCTTATTGGTCGGCGCCGGCTGGCCTTCCGCCTCCGTGGCGGGTCCGGTCAATTCAGCAGGCTTCTTGCGCTTGCCCGGCTTTTGTCCGGGCTCGACAGTCGGAGCCTGTTCTGCCGGGGCAGCCTCGATCTGCTGGTTCTGTTTTTGCTTCTTCTTGCGCGGATTGACGTTGGGCTGGTTGTCGTTTGCCGGCGCTGCCTGCTCGGCCGGTTGTTCCGATGGGGCCGCTTCGATCTGCTGCCGATTGCGCCGCTTCTTGCGGGGTTGCTCGGACTCGGCCGGAGCGATCTGCTCGGCCGGAGCGGATTCTGTTTGCTGCTGCTGATTGCGCCGCTTCTTGCGGGGTTGCTCGGACTCGGCTGGAGCGATCTGCTCGGCCGGAGCGGATTCTGTTTGCTGCTGCTGATTGCGCCGCTTCTTGCGGGGTTGCTCGGACTCGGCTGGAG
>NZ_JAMYSZ010000030.1:0-76267 GCF_040322215.1 Mesorhizobium sp. M0184 | reverse complement strand
TCACAAGGTGTCCACCTATTTTGGTGGACACCTCATGCATCAGAGCACTCAACAGCAAAAGGTGCGGGGAAATTCGCGCTTACGTTCACTGGAACTCGACAGGCCCGGCTAAGGTCGTCACCTAGTTCGCTGGGACTACCGGCACCTCGATGTAGCGCCCGATCGATCGCAGGTATGCGATTATCTCTGCCATGAGGTGGTCGCGTTTGCCGTAGGTTTCGTCAATCAACCGCAACTGTGGTTGGATGGCCTCGCATTGTGCTGGCGGCAGATCAGCATCGCCAAACACATATCCAAAATGGCCGACTGCGCAGATGTTGCAACCAAGATCGACAACGGATTGCACAAAGGCGGGAATGTCTTTTTCCTGCATAGTCCTATTCGTCCTCATCCTCACCCACCCTCCAAATCGCGCGCCCCGATAAAAAATTGACATAAAAAATTCGACCCGGAAACTGGTTGCGTCGATCGCGGGCGGGCGACTACCCATAACCAAGTGGTTATAGGTGTATCATATATACCACATGTGGTAAATAGATCACAGCGCGGGATTTACCCTGATTGGTTAGGTAAACGGCCAATCGATCTGGGCACCTCGCATTCTGCACTCAACCACCCTCTAAAACCCCGGAACTCCGCCCTCCAGAGCGTCCACAAATGTTTACTTTAATGGCACATTCCGATTGACCGTACCCTTCGCGTACACTAAGGTCTGTCTATAAATGTCTTAGACAGAAGGGTACGGGTATGGGTGAACTGGTTGGTTATTGCAGAGTCTCAAGCCGATCGCAGGACTACCAGACGCAGGTGGACCGACTGACAGCCGCAGGCGCGACCAAGATATTCAAAGAGAAGCTCTCCGGTCTGGACGATGATCGGCCGGAACTGGCGCGCTGCCTCGAATACGTACGTGATGGTGATACCCTTATCATCACGAAGCTCGATAGACTGGCGCGCTCGACGCTGCATCTGCACAGGATCGCGGACGAACTGGAGCGGAAGGGTGTAGCCTTCAAGGTGCTGGACGATCCCAGCCTTGACACCACCACACGCACCGGACGCTTGGTCTTCTCCATCCTTGCCAGCATCGCGACCTTTGAGACCGAGCTACGGAAAGAACGGCAGATGGAGGGCATCGCCAAGGCGCGCGCCAAAGGCATCACGGGCGGACGGCCAAAGCGGCTGGACGATGCCACAGAGGCCCGTGTGGCGGCTCTGAGGGCTGACAACGTATCGATCCGCGCCATTGCCAAAGAGATCGGGTTCTCCAAGGCCACGGTGCAGAAGATCATTGCCAAGCAGACAGGCGAGGCAGAGGCAAAGGCCGCATAGCCATCACGTCATCACCATCCACGACAAGGCCCGGCAATCGTCCGGGCCTTTTGCTGTCCGGCTTGTGGTTCGAAAAGGTTGAGTGAAGAGCGTCAAACACCTCAACGCGCGTCCAGACATGGGTGGCGCGGGCGTCTTCTATTGCCTCGATATTTTGAAGCATTAATCTCTCAGAATGCGAGGAGGGACCCGACCATACGGTATCACCGCCTGTAATTAGGTCGCCCTAGTGAGCTTGTTGGTACTAAATTCGGGTTCTGTATGAGTTTAGTCTTCACTCAACCCTTCTGCACTCAACATAAATACTTAAAAGACCTTCTAGATATCAACTCCCTGACCAGCGGCATGTCATTAGAGACTGGCCAATAAAAGGTTGAGTGCAGAGAGCTAATGCACGAGTCATGCAGAGAACAGCTTGGTTAATCGCACCACCATTCCCATATATCTGAGGCACCACCCATTATTTTTGGGCCGCTGTCAAGCTTTTCTTGACAGACCGTATTGTTCTCTGTACTATTAGCACACTCGGACATTCGACTTGCATTGGTAATGCACGTCGCCGGCTGGTAGCCGCTGCCGTCTCGATCCCCCAATTATGAGAACCACATTGGCTACGTGCAAAAATTCTATGCGCCCAAACGGCAGCATCAGTAAGAGCATCACGCTCCCGGATCATTTGGTTGACTACATTGACGCGCTGGCGCTGAGAGACCTCGTGCCATTCACAGCTGCACTGCGTCTTATTGTCCAGCGGGACGTTATTACAAGCGGCGGCAAAGTGGAGTCTTTCGTATGACTATCGGCAAAGAAGGCGTCAGCCACAATAGATTTGTGGTGTCCATCACGAACTCGCAGTTAAAGTTCGTCAACCGCCAAGCCGCGGTCACCGGGCTTGGTCGCGCGCACGTGGTTAGGATCGCTCTCGCCCTCTTGCAGGCCAAGGTAGAGCGCGTCACGGCAATAGAGAGGGCCGTGGAAGCCAACGAAGGGCCTTGCTGACCATGACCCGCCCGAGAAATGATTTCCAGCGCATTGGAATCTTCATTCCTGAGGCGATGGATTGGCGAATTGATCGAGCATGCGCCCGCGACAATCTTGACAGAGGTGATCTTTTGAGAGCCGCCCTCGATCAGTACCTCACTCGATCGGAACAGGGGGTCCACGACAATGGACCCGCATGATTATGAAATCCGCCGAGTATTTATCGCCCTGCATGAGCACATTCTAGCTCGCACCGATGAAGCCGCGCGCGCCGCCGCTCTTGAAAGGCAGGAATGGATAAGACGGGCGATTCTAGAAAAGCTCGCCCGCGATAACTTGAAAACCAAAACGAGATAAGGGCTCATACTATGAACTCCAAACAGGCCGAACTGCTCCAGCTTCACGGACTCACTGAACAGACTCTTTCGTCAGCGAATCCCGATATCAAACTGGAATTCGCCAACCGCGATACGCCCGCCGTCGATCCAGAGCCCGTTGTCGAAATGAGTGCTCTTCAGCGGGAGTATTTGGGCGATCGTGCATTGTCCGAAATGACAAAGTCTGACCGCGAAAACCTTGATTGGCTCGGCACGTTCATGCCGAAAATCGTGGAACCGACCGAAGCCGTCGAGACCAAGCCGATGCCGGAAGCACCGGTCGTCGTTAATGCACAAAGTGTTCTCGATCACTCGCTTATCAAGGACCTCTCACCAGAGCGCCGGCTCACCCTCGCTCGCGCGCTGGAAATCGTCCAGCGTGGCGCTCGGATTGGTGACGGTGCAGGGCGGCTACTGTCAATTGAGGAAGCGAAGATTAACCTTGCACCGTATGTCTGGCGGAAGCGCTAAGTCGGTGCAGGATCATCGACCGAAACCGATCGAGTTTCCTTCCCCGACGAAGCGGAACCAAGAAGTAAAACAAAGAGAACGTGTGTTTCGCTGGACACCCCGCCGGCGAGACCTACACGGCGGCGGCTGGTGGGGTCCTTTCGCCAGTCGCCGCACCGAAATCCCTCGAAAGCGCGCTATCCGTTTTCGAGGAGCCCGGCTGGCCATTCCGAGAGCAGACACTTTCGCTGTTGGCCGGGCACCTAATCAACCGATCCTCGAAGCTTAGGCATAGACTTCGAGGTTCCGGCCACCTTGCCGTTCCCCCTCCCGGCAAGGTGGCCGAGTCCTCAGCCATAAGCCTCCGGCGCGGTGCGCCTCACTCCCGACAGTAACCAACGAATCCGCGCCGATTCCGGGCGCACGGGAGCAGGCTATGGCCGATCGCATTCGGATTAGAATCGAAAACTGGTTGACCGCAAACGACCGTGGCGTTCTTCGCCACACGATCGCACCGGCCATTCACATCACCGCTTCGACATTACAGCCGGTCGAACTGCCGTCGTGGAATATGGGCGGCCATATCATCAACGTCAGGGCACTCAAAGGCAGTGCATTTGTCGAGGTCGGCAACGATGCCGATGCGTCGGCATATGACCCCGAGGGCCGGGGTAAGCTCCTCATCGAAGGAGAAAGCGATCGGTGGCTGGTCCGGCCTGACAGCTATATCATGATCCACGAGTGGAAAGAGAAAGTACCTGACACAGTTGGTCCTCCGCCGCGTCACCGCTGCCGCTGGGCGGCAGGGAGTCGCGCGGGGTAATTCACCGCTCTTGCCCCTCACGGAGGGAGCATGGCAGATACTATGCCTTGTGGGATTCCCTTGCGGCAACAAGCGATCACGTTCTGCTAATGTTCCATCTATGGGGTTTCTGGGGATAAAAGTCCATTCTGGCGGTACCCAGCCGAAGGGGAATGGCCGCGCGACCTTTCAGAGATCAACAAGATTACTCGCTCGGAGGCTGTAGATGGTTTCATAGTAGCCTTTGAGCATTGCAAAGCGCACATACTGCTCGGGAATCCGGTAGCGAAGTGCGAGTTGGTAGTCGGTCACCGTGCCATCATCGTAAGCAGCTTTATGATGGCTTCGTAGTTCGATTGGGAAAAGCGTCTCTACGGCGACGATCTCAGCCATGTGTTCAGATACATGCGGAGGGAAATCTTCCAACGAAGCGTAGGTTGGCGCCACAAGCATTTGCCCGAGCTTCATCAGGTTTTCCATATCGACGACTCGGCTTGCCGCCGTGTCGTCGATAAGACAGTGGCACATCTCCTTAACAAGCACGAACCTCTGCCAGCAGAAATTCAGGCTTGAATTATATTGAACTCGCGCATAGTCGCCCTTGCCTGCGTACACCCCTAGATGGCCGCGATAGAACTCCACCTTGGCTAAAACAGTTTGGCTATCATAGTCGAACTCTTCCCAAAGGATGCGATCCACAACCCCTCGCTGCTCAATGAGGGGGCGCAAGAGATCAGCCTTGATGGGCACGTCAACCAAGCCGTGTGCATTCCGGTAGTCTGTCAGCAATGATGGTAAGAGAACACCGAAAATGTCCGCCACTTAAAACCCCGCGTAAAAAAAAGGAGCCGATTCGGCCCCTTTTTACTTACTTGACGAATAGTCAATTTAGAACGCTGCGTCAAACCTACGAGTTTCGCAATCGCCGTCTAAGGCGTTGATAGCCCGAAATCCGCCTGCCGCTATTGTGTCGTTTATTGTGTTCACGTCCTTGATCAGATCGGCAAAACTTACCTTGCCTTTGTCCAATACGAAAAACTTTACGTTCTCAAGCCCCTGGTCGAAGGAAGCTTGAAAGCGTTCTTTGAAACGCTTGGTTTCTTCGTGCATGACTTCCCTCCTTTCATTCAAAATGGTCGCCATGTGTGTCCGCTAACGTGCATGCGTTCATATCGTTGCAGTGTGACAACGTTATGGCGCTGTACACGCTCACACGTTCCGCCAACATACGTAGGCAACACTTAACGTCAGTTAAAGATGCAATTGTCAAGTCGGCGTCGGTTAAAACCGATAATGGGGTTATGATCGTATGCGCCGGTTAACGCGGCTTTCTGGCTTTGGTCGCTTTGTCGTCGTCGTGCGCTTTCGCGTTTGTTGAATACGTTTTCGCCGCCAGCTTCTTCAACACGCGGTCAAAGGCTTCCTCTGACAGGTCGGTCTAAGCTCGCGGGCGGCTTCCTCGAATTTTTCGCGTTGACTCTTTTCAGCTTTGGCAGATTGGATTGTCTTATGACCTCGGGGGATGATCTACCGCAGCCCTACTTTATA
The DNA here is from genome assembly GCF_040322215.1 of Mesorhizobium sp. M0184. Lineage (NCBI taxonomy): Bacteria > Pseudomonadati > Pseudomonadota > Alphaproteobacteria > Hyphomicrobiales > Phyllobacteriaceae > Mesorhizobium > Mesorhizobium sp. M0184. The sequence continues at coordinate 70,777 of NZ_JAMYSZ010000030.1, read as the reverse complement.
GCCTATTTCGATGAGGCTGGGGACCCGGGAATAAAGACTGTGACACCCATCGATCCTAACGGAGCCAGCGAATGGTTTTCCGTAGGGTGCGCTGTGGTTCGCGCGACCAATGAGCCGAACCTGGTAGATCTCATTCGCTCGATCAAGGCCTCGATCTACTCAACGCAAAGCCCTGACCTTCACTTTCGTGACCTTGTCGAACACAAAAAGAAGCCGGTATGCGATGCATTGGCGGCTTCGGACTGCCGCATGTTCGTCGTCGTCTCTAACAAGAAGAACATGCGAAAATACCGCAACCCGCATGCCGAAGCGGTTTCACTGCACCCGAACAATTGGTTTTACAATTATTGCATCCGCGTTGTGCTTGAACGGCTAAGCGAGTGGTGCGCGGCTAGGTCCATCTTGGAAACCGGAGAGCCGAAGCACGTCAAGTTGGTGTTCTCCCGGCGCGGCGGACACTCATACCGTCACGTTGAAACCTACACTCATTTGCTGGCTAAGCAGTCCGAAACGGGCCGTATTTATCAGACGGCCAGAGTGCCAGACTTCCGGGTCCTCGATCATCGACTGATTGAGGTTATAGACCACAATAAGAGTGCTGGTTGCCAAATCGCGGACGTGGTGGCCAGCTCTTTCTTTCAAGCGGCAAACGCCGGCACCAAACGCTGGAATACAGAATATGCCGAGGCGCTGAAACCCCGAATTGCCTCGAACAAATTCGGCTATTCAAATTTTGGCGTGACGCTTCTACCGTGGCGAAACTGGTCTCTGAATCTCACAGACGCCCAAAAGAAGGTGTTTCGATTCTACGGCTATTTTATATGAAAGCGGCGGGTCCCGGCCTCGTTGCCATCGGGGGCTTGTAGGCCACCATCCAGTGGGCGACCGTCCGTCCGACTGCGGCATCTATGATACCGCCCGAGGGTACTCCGGCGTACCCCGCCGACAAAGATACTAATCCGAAGGAGCGAAAAAAGCAAACCGAATCAAAAGCTTACTGACATTTGGCATAACCCATTGAGCAGACTCACTTTTTTCGACGGCGCTCATATCAACGCGAACAGGCGGCTGGAATATCGCGATGACTACACCCCTGAACCGGATGGTCGGGCAGGTCCTTCCTGCTTGCCCTCATGGCGATCCTCATCATGTCGTCAGTCGGTTGGCTGTTCGTCTGAATCCAACCCTGTCTCATCCACCTTCTTCACAGGTGGCAGCTTGATTTTCTTAAGCGCCGCCAACTTCATCGACAGATCGGGGTGATAGTATTTGTCCGCCTCATTTCGCGGTGCGTGGCCCTGCAATTTGTCCACATCGCGGGAGTCGATTCCAACTCGCGACGCTTCGGTTTTGAACCAATGCCGCAGGGCATGGTTTGGAGCCTTGCGAGGGTCTGTGAAACCGTTCTCGCGTATCCAAGCGCCTAGGTGATTTGAGACACCTTTGGACGCGTGTTTTTTATCCGGATCGCCAGACGACCGCCTGTAGAACAGCGGCCCATCGCCTTTGCCCTTCACGAAGTTTAGAAAGCCGTCTGCAATCAACTGTGGATGGATAGGAACCGTTCGTTCCGAAATCTCTTCCTTGATGCTGCCTGCGTCCGGGGCGGGCTTGATGTCCAGATAATGGATACCGTCCTGTTCCATGACATAGCTGCCCTGTAGCTGCGCGACCTCGCTGATCCGCGATCCCGTTTGCGCAGCCAGCCATGGCAACCAGCGCTTTGCAGGACTGGTTTCGCCCCTCGCCAGTTCCAGCAGCCTTGCGACTTCATCATTGTTGTACGGCAGCCTGCCTGTGCCCGCCTTCCTACTACCCGCCGACTTGACGCCGAGGCCGGGATTGACCGCCACAAGCTTGTTGTTCACGCCGTAGGCGTAGATCGTTCGGACACAGGCGAGATAGCTGGCATTGATTGTCTTCGCGGTCTTTCCGGTTACGACCAGATGGTCCTTCCACTTGATCATGTCCTCCGTCGTGATTGAGCCGGCATCGTCGGCCTTCTCAGGGAAAGCAGCCTTTAACGATCTAATGATGCCGCGCCATGTCGATAGGGTGCTGGCGCTCGGTTTGGTTTCCGCCTTCCATTTGTCGAAGAGGGCGTCCAGCGAGATTGGAGGCAGTGCAGGAGTGGTTGAGGCAGGGATGGATGCAGATGTCTGGGTCAGCGCTGGCGCAGTCCTGTGTCCCTCCAGATCACCGGACAGACTGTTTTGCAGGGCCGCTATCTCGGAACGCGCCAGCGTCAACGCAAGCGCCACATGAGCCCTGCGATCGAGGCCGGGCTGACGCTCCAATGCAAGCGCCAGAAGATCACCCATGTCGCCGGTGTCGACCATGCGCTTAAGATCGGCGATGCGATCTTCCGACCGCTTGCGAATTATATAGCCGACGACCCTATCGAGATCGCCTTCAGCCATCAGCTTGTCGAAATAATTGAATTGATCGGACTCAGAAAACTTCTGCGATGCGCTGCGCCAGAACTCTTTCGGCTCGGCTATTGCTGCCTCGTACAGATCGGCGCGAACAGTCAGTTCGCGTTCTGCAATCTCGCGACCGTATTGCCTGCCGAGATCGGCGAAGGACTGCGGAGTAAGTGCAGGCATGGGAGCTTCGGCAACAGCCTTCGTCTTGAGCGTTGCCCGATGGTCATCGAACTTCTGCTTGATCGAGGCGACCTTGGCGTGAAGTTGCCGACACGCTTCGGTGTAGTCCCCAGTCTTGAGGGACTCCTTGTGCTGCTTCCGGCCGTAGGACTCCACGATGTCCAGTGGCACCCGAACTTGGGCGTAATATCGACCTTTGATTTTGATGAGACCGGTTGGCGCGTTCATGTCTTCCATCCCTTGAATGTACCCGAGTTTGTACCCGAGTCGAGACAGAAAACCCTTTAGAACCGGACCCTTAGAGTGATATCAATCACTTAAGGGGTTGATGGTGCCCAGAAGAGGACTCGAACCTCCACTCCTTGCGGAACACGGACCTGAACCGTGCGCGTCTACCAATTCCGCCATCTGGGCTGGTGCGCGCTCATTAAGCGGGCGAGGGATGAGTGTCAACGCGCTTTTTTGAAAGCCGCGTTCCTTCTCCGGCTCAATGCTCCAGCACTTCCTTCGACGCCACCGTGGAATCGGCGTTGAGCGTGTAGATGATCGGCACACCGGTGCCGAGCTCGAGCTTGACGATCTCCTCGCCCGATTTGCCGTCCAGCGCCATGATCAGCGCGCGCAGCGAATTGCCGTGCGCCGCCACCAGCACGGTGCCGTCGCGCAGCACATGCGGTTGCAGATCGTGCAGGTAATAGGGCCAGACGCGCGCGCCGGTGTCCTTCAGGCTTTCACCGCCGGGCGGCGGCACGTCATAGGAGCGGCGCCAGACATGCACCTGCTCCTCGCCCCATTTCTTGCGCGCATCATCCTTGTTGAGGCCGGAGAGATCGCCATAGTCGCGCTCGTTCAGCGCCTGGTCGCGAATGGTCTCGAGATCGCTCTGGCCAACGGCGTCGAGAATATGCTGGCAGGTCTTCTGCGCCCGGATCAGCGACGACGTGAAGGCGATGTCGAACTTCATGCCGCGCGCCCTGAGCTTGGCGCCGGCCGCCTTGGCTTCGGCATGGCCCAGTTCGGTCAGGTCGACGTCGCGCCAGCCGGTAAATAGGTTCTTCAGGTTCCATTCGCTCTGGCCGTGGCGCACGAGCACGAGAGTTCTCGACATATTTGCTCCTTCAAATCTTGTGGATCAGCCAAATCTTGTGGATCAGCCAAGTCTGTGGATCAGCCAAGTCTGTGGATTAGCTTGTCAGGCCGAGCACATCCCGCATCGAATAGAGGCCCGGCTTGCGGCCGCGCGCCCACAGGGCTGCCTTGACCGCGCCGCGGGCAAAGATCGCCCGGTCCTCGGCATGATGGGCAAGCGTGATGCGCTCGCCGGTACCGGCCAGCACCACACTGTGGTCGCCGACCACCGAGCCGCCACGCAAGCTGGCGAAACCGATCGAGCCTGCCTTGCGCACGCCGGTATGGCCGTCGCGCACGCGAACATCGTTGCCGGCAAGTGCTACGCCGCGCCCGGCAGCGGCGGCCTCGCCGAGCAGCAGCGCCGTGCCCGACGGCGCATCGACCTTGTGCCGGTGGTGCATTTCCAGGATCTCGATGTCGAAATCGTCGGCATCGAGCGCGCGCGCCGCCTGCTCAACCAGCACCGCCAGCAGATTGACGCCGAGGCTCATATTGCCTGACTTGACCACCGTCGCGTGCCGCGCCGCCGCCGCGATCCTGGCATTGTCTTCAGCCGAGCAGCCGGTGGTGCCGATGATATGGGCGATGCGCGCCTGCGCCGCGTAGCCGGCGAATTCGACGGTCGCCGCCGGCGTGGTGAAATCGAGCACGCCGTCGGCCTTGGCGAAGGCCGGCAGCGGATCGTCGCCGATCGCCACCTCGAGCCTGCCGACGCCGGCCAGCTCGCCGGCATCCCTGCCGAGATGGGGCGAACCGGCCCGCTCGATGGCGCCGGCGACGCGGGCGCCCGGTATCGTGTGGATGGCGCGGATCAGCGCCTGGCCCATGCGGCCGGCCGCACCGACCACCACCAGGCCCATTTCACTGACGGTCGGCTTGTCGCTCATGAAAGTCTCCCGGTCGCCTTTTTCGCGCGGACATTTTGCGCCGCAGTCTGGATTGGCTTGCCGTCGTCGACAAGCCCCAGCCCCTTCCTGCCTTGCACCCGGTGGAACCGGGCATAGACGCTGTGCGGGTCAGCCATCAGCGAGGCATGCGTGCCCTGTTCGACCAGCCGGCCCTGCTCCAGCACGATGATATGGTCGGCATTGACCACCGTTGACAGCCGGTGCGCGATGACAATCGTCGTGCGCCCTTCCATGACATGGGTCAGCGCTTCCTGGACGCGGGCCTCGGCCTCGTTGTCGAGCGCCGAGGTCGCTTCATCGAGCAGCAGGATCGGCGCCTGCCGAACGATAGCGCGTGCAATCGATACGCGTTGGCGCTGACCACCCGACAGCGTCACGCCGTTCTCGCCGACGGGCGTGTCGTAGCCTTGCGGCTGCTGGCGAATGAAATCGTGTGCCGCGGCCTGTTGGGCGGCGCGTTCAATCTCTGCGTCGGTGGCGCTCAGCCTGCCGTAGCGGATGTTGTCGCGGATGGTGCCTTCGAACAGATAGGGCTGCTGCGATACATAGGCGATCGAGCCGCGCAACGAATGCTTTGTGACCTTTGAAATGTCCTGGCCATCGATTTCGATGCTGCCCGACTCGACGTCGTGGAAGCGCTGCAGCAGCGCAACCAGCGTCGTCTTGCCGGCGCCCGAGGCGCCGACGATGGCGGTCACCTTGCCGGCGGCGGCGACAAAGCTCAGGTCCTGCAGGACCGGCGCCTCTTCGACATAGCGGAAGGACACGTCGTTGAAGCGCACTTCGCCAGAGGTGAATTTCGCCTCGGCGGCTGCCGGCACGTCACCTTGCTGCGGCTCGAGGTCGAGAAGCTCGTAGATCATGCGCGCATTGACCAGCGACTTTTCCATACCGACCTGCATGCGCGCCAGCCGCCTGGCCGGATCATAGGCAAGCAGCAGGGCGGTGATGAAGGCAAACACCGCGCCCGGCGGCTGGCCGCCGACGGTCGCCCGGTAGCCGGAATAGGCGATGACACCGGCGACGGCGAAGCCGGCCAGTATTTCGGAGATCGGCGTCAGCCGTTCCGAGACGCGGGCGATCTTGTTTGCCCGCTGCTCGGCGCCGGCGACGAGGCCGCCGATGCGGCGCGACAGCTCGTCTTCCAAGGTGAAGGCCTTGACGATAGCGATGCCTTGCGTCGCTTCCTGCATGGCGCCGATCAGCCGCGAGTTGATCTGCACCGATTCACGGGTGATGCGACGCACCCGGCGCATCAGATAGGTCACACTGTAGATCAAGGGCGGGCCGATCAGCAGCGACATCGCCGAGAGCATCGGGTCCTGCCAGATCATGACGCCGACTAGCGCGACAAGCGATACCGCATCGCGCGCCAGCGATGTCAGCGTCATCGACAGGAGATCGCGGATGCCGTTGACGTTCTCGTTGATCTGCGCGGCGAGCCGGCCCGAGCGGGTGTCGTTGAAGAAGCTGACGCCGAGCTTCATCAGGTGGTCGAAGATGCGGCGTTGATAGCGCGCCACCAGATTGTTGCCGATCTTGGCCAGCGTCACTGCCTGGCCGTAGCTGGCCAGCCCGCGCAGCATGAAGGCGGCCAGGATCGACACGCTGATCAGCGCGATAAGATCGCCGCGCTGTTGGTAGAAGATCTGATCGATGACATCCTTCATGATCCAGGCTGTGAAGGCGGTTGTCGCCGCGATCGTCACCAGGCAAAGCACGGCAAGAGCATAGTACCAGCGATAATCGCGGCTGTTCTCGGCGATGATGCGGTGGATCACCGCCACGATCTCGCTGGGACGGACTTTCCCTTTGGTTGGTGCTGGAAGTGTCAAGTTGGAGCGCTTTGTGGTTTCGGTCCGGCCGGGCTGCAATTCGGCAACCTCTTAACGCTCCAATGGCGGCTTGCCTATGGCCGGGGACGGCGAAACTTCGTCGCGGCGCAGCTTGTGTCTTAGACCCGCCAGCGCCGCCCCGCCGTCTGCACGCCGAACAGCGACGGATTTCTCGCATAGGCGGCCAGCCCTAAAAGCGCCGCCAGCGGATGGGTGATGACATAGACCGGCATGCTGCGCATCAGGGCGCTGTGCGGCGCCTTGTCCTCGAAGGCGGCGCGGAAATTGCCGGTGCGCAGTGCCGGCAGGATTTTTTGCGCGATGCCGCCGGTGAGAAACACGCCGCCGCGGCTCATGAACACTAGAGCGAGATCGCCGGCGGTGCGCCCCAGGCAAGTGACGAAGATCGACAGCGCCTCTTCGGCCACCGGATCGTTCTTTGCCAGCGCCGCGGCGGTGACCTCGGCAGGCGTTGTAAAGGGCGACGGCTTGCCGTCCGCCTTGGCCACCGCCCGGTAGGCATTGACCAGGCCGCGCCCGGACAGGATCTGTTCGCCGGAGATGCGGCCCTCGAGCTTCTCGATATGCGGAAACACCTGGAAATCGCGCGGCGAGCGCGGCCCGATATCCATATGGCCGCCCTCGCCGGGTACCGGTATCCAGTGATGCAGCGCATAAACCAGCCCGGCGACACCGAGCCCGGTTCCCGGGCCGAGCACCACCCTCCCGGAATTCGGTTCCGGCTCGTCGCCGCCGATCTTTTCCATGTGCTCTTCGCCGAGCGCGACGACAGCCAGCGCCTGCGCCTCGAAATCGTTGAGCACCACGACGTCGCTGAGACCGAGACTGGCGAACATCTGTCTCGGCTTGACGATCCATGGACAATTGGTAAGCGGGATCTCGTCGCTTTCGACAGGACCGGCTACCGCCAGCACAGCTGAATTCGGCCGGACCGACGAGCGGTCGAGCACGGCCGACTGGATCGCCTCGTCTATCGTATTGAAGGTGGCGGTCTGGACGATCGTCGGCTCGCCGGCCTCGGAATTCGCGTCGAGCACGATGGAGAAGCGTGCATTGGTGCCGCCTATGTCGCCGATCAGGATCGGAAATCGCAACAGAGTGTCGTCGTCGCTTACGCCTGGCATGCTCTCGTCCGTTCCCGACGCGTATCGCCGTTCTCTCGTTGACTAGCGCATGACCGCAAAAAGGGAAATCGGTTTTCGAAGTGGAGATGCACGGATGCAGACAGCAAACACGCTGCCCGCATCAGTGCCCCGGTCGTGGCCGCGGCAGCGGAATGCCGATCTCGGGGGTCGCCACAAAGGCGTTCGCCGAGGCCGGAAGCGCTGCCGCGCCGGCTGCGACCGTCGGCGGCGGCGAAGGTTCTGCCGCGAGAGCGGGTCCTGCCGCGATCGGTACGCCGTCGCCATAGTAGGTGACTGCTTCGGCCGAGGCCGGAGCCGGCGCGTCGAGCACGAACTGGCATTGTCTGGGCAGGTTCGCCATCGTCATCACGTCGCGTGCCTTCGGCTTGTCCGGGTTCTTGTTGGGGCGCCACGGCCCCTCGGTGAACCACCAGGCCAGCGCCTGGTCGCAGCCATCGCCCGGCGCCGTCGCTTCCTGCGCCTTGCAGTCGGGTGATCCAGCCTGGCAGCCGATGCGAATGTGGAAGTGGTAGTCGTGGCCCCAGAACGGCCTGACCTTGCGCAACCAGCCGCGGTCGCCTTTGACCGTGTCGCAGAGCTTCTTCTTGATCCCTGGATTGACCAGGATGCGCTCGACTTCGGGATAGCTCGCGGCGCGCTTCAACAGCTGCGTATGCATCGGCGTCCACACGCCGTCCTTCACCAAGTGAGTTTTTTCATCGACCATCAAGGTAGCGCTGATGTTTTCGCGCTCTTCGGCCGAGAGCTTGCGGTCGGGCATCGGCGTCAGCCAGATGTCGGCGTCGAGGCCGATCTGGTGGGAGGCATGGCCGGTCAGCATCGGCCCGCCGCGCGGCTGCGAAATGTCGCCGATCAATAGGCCCGGCCAGCCGTCGGCGGCAGCGTCGCGCGACAATTTCTCGATCAGCGCGATCATTGCGGGATGACCCCAGCGGCGGTTGCGCGACGGCCGCATCACCTCCCAGTGCCGGCCGTCCATGGGCAGGGCGACGCCGCCGGAAAAACAGCCTTTGGAGTAGAAGCCGATCGATTGCGCTGCTGCGAGTGCCGGCAGCTTTTTGGCGCCAAACAGGTCTTTTGCCCGTTGCTCGGCGCTCGCCGTCTGCGCTGCAAGCGTCAGGCCGGCGACGGCCAGAGCTGCCGTCAGCAGCAGTGTTTTGCCGGGCAAGGCTCGCTTTAACGTCTTCCCCAAGCTGGACCCCTCCGCGATTTGAACCGCATCATACCACGCCCCGCGCAACGTATCGATCATGACCATTTCATCGGGCTGCGCGCCTCGCCGTCGCGCCAGTCGCCGCTCGCCCACATGGCGTCGAGCGCCGAACGGTAGTCGGGGAAGCGAAACCCATAGCCGGCCGCCTTGATCGCCGCGTTGGCGACACGCTTGTTCTCGCCGTAGAAGGACCGCGCCATGGGCGAAAGTTGGGCGGTCTCGAACGGAATTTCGGGCGGCGGCTCGATGCCCATCAATTGGGCGGCATAGGCGACGACGTCCTGCGGCGGCGCCGGCAGGTCGTCGGTGACGTTGAAGATGCCGCCGCGATTGCCTTCGGCCAGATGCCAGAGCGCGCCGGCAATGTCGTCGCAATGGATGCGGTTGAACACCTGGCCCGGCTTGACCAACCGCCGGGCGGTGCCGTTTTCCAGATTGACCAGGGCGTTGCGGCCTGGCCCATAAATGCCGGAAAGCCGCAGGATCGCCACCGGCCGGCCGACGTCGTGGCCCAGTTTCAGCCAATCCTGCTCGGCGGCAACCCTCATCGCTGATCGCTTCGATACTGGCCGGCATTCGGCGGCCTCGTCCACCCAGTTGCCGCCATGGTCGCCATAGACGCCGACGGTCGAGAGATAGGCGATCCATTCGAGCTCCGGCATGTTGGCCGCGATCTCCTCGCGTGCCGCGCCCAGCACCGGGTCGCCGGCCTCGTCCGGCGCGACCGAGACGACGAGATGGGTTGTCTTCCCAAGGGCATCGCCGATTTCGGAGGTCAGCGTGCCATCGAAACGCAGCGGCACGATACCGGCTTGCCGCAGCGCCGCGAATTTCTCCAGCGACCGTGTTGTACCGAAGATCGTTGTGTCGGCATCCTTGTTGGCGCGGGCGAAGGCCTTGCCCGAATAACCGGCGCCGAAGATGAAAATCTGCTGTTTGGTCATGTATGTGCCTCGATCGGCTTTGGCAGGGCCAGAAGCCATTCGCCTCTCACCGCCTCGTCATCTTCTGCTTGCAAAGCGGCTGCGGCACGTTCGGCAAACTCCCGACCCGGCACAAGCCGCGACAACGCCCATACCGCAGCTCCGCGAACCAGGGGCGAGGCGTCGTCGAGCAGTGCGCGGACGGCGCCCGCAAGCGACAAATCCTGGGAGTTGCCAGCGGCGATCAGCACGTTGCGGATAAAACGGGTGCGGCCGATGCGCTTGACCGGCGAGCCCGAAAAAAGCACGCGGAAGGCAGCGTCGTCGAGGCGCAGCAGCTCGGCGAGCGGCGGTTCGCGCAAGTCCGCGCGGGCGGCAAGCTTTGCCTCCGAAGCGGCTTGGGCGAACTTGTTCCACGGGCACGCGGCCAGGCAGTCGTCGCAGCCATAGATACGATTGCCGATCTTTTCCCGGAACTCATGCGGGATCGGTCCTTTGTTCTCGATGGTGAGGTATGAAATGCAGCGCCGCGCATCGAGCCGGTAAGGCGCCGGAAAGGCGTCCGTCGGGCAAACGTCGAGACAGGCACGGCAGGAGCCGCAATGGTCGTCCTCAGGCGCGTCCGGCACCAGTTCGGCCGTCGTGAAGATGGTGCCGAGGAACAGCCAGGAGCCATGCGTTCGGCTGACCAGGTTGGTGTGCTTGCCTTGCCAGCCGAGGCCCGCCGCCTCGGCCAGCGGCTTTTCCATCACCGGCGCGGTGTCGACAAACACTTTCACGTCCCCGCCGGCGCGCGCCACGATCTTGCCGGCGATCTCCTTCAGCCGGCCTTTCATCACGTCATGATAGTCGCGGTTCTGCGCATAGGCCGAGATCGCGCCGCGGTCGCGCTTTGTCAGGATGTCGCGTGGGTCGTGGTCGGGGCCGTAATTCATCGCCAGCACGATGATCGAGCGGACCTCTGGCCAAAGCGTCGTCGGTTTGCCTCGCCGCTCGAGCGTTTCGGCAATCCAGCCCATCGAGCCGTGAAAGCCGTCGGCAACGAATTCGGCCAGCCGTTCCGGCGCCTGCGGAATCGCATCGGGCGTGGTGACGGCAACGGCGTCGAAGCCGGCATTCCGCGCCTCGCGGTCGATCAGCGCGCGCAGCTTTGCCGTATCAGAAATCGAGGTCCGCATAATGTGACACCGGCGACAGGCCGCGCACCCGGTCGGACAGAAGCGGCCGGAACGAAGGCCGTGATTTCACCCTTGTATACCATTCGCGCGCGGCGCTGTGTTCGCGCCAGTCGATCTCGCCGAGATAGTCGAGCACCGACAGTGCTGCCGCCGCCGCGAGATCAGCATAGGTGACCTTGTTGCCGGCCAGCCAATGACGGGTGCCGGCCAGCCAGTTGGTGTATTTCATGTGCTGGCGGATATTGGCGCGGGCGGCGCGGATCGCCGCCGAATCGGGCGATCCGCCACCTGCCGTTTCCGGCATGACCGGCTTCAGAACGCGTTCGCGCACCAGATGCCGGGTAACCTCGCTTTCCGCCTTGTTGAGGTACCAGTCGGTCAGCCGGCGGATTTCGGCGCGCTCCATCGGATCCTCGGCGAATAGCCGCTTGTCGCGCTTGAGTACGCCGCGCGTCTCGTCGAGATATTCGGCAATGACCACTGCGCCGACGATCGGCACGTCGCCTTCGGCGAGCAGGATCGGCAGCGTGCCGGCCGGGTTCAGCGCCAGGAACTCCTTGCGCCGCGTCCACGGCTTCTCTTCGATCAGCGCCAGTTCCTCGCCATACTCGCCAAAGGCGAGGCGGACGAAGCGGCAGCTGGCGAACATCGGATGGTGGAAAAGCGTCAGCATGGTCCCGCGATAATAGAGCGCACTGGCAAATCGCCGGCTGCGCCGGTAAGTCTTGGCCGCCCGATTCAGCGGGCTGTCAGGGTGCTGCGACCTATAGGGGGAGTTCCGCGCCGTGACAAGCAAGCCCTTTTCTCAAGCCCTCACTCCAACGCCGAGGTTGCCATGGAAAGCCAGACCGTCGTCGAAGCGCTGCTGCTCGGCCTGCTCGAGGGCCTGACCGAGTTCATTCCGGTATCGTCGACCGGTCACATCCTTCTTGCCGGCCATTTCCTCGGCTTTCATTCGACCGGCAAGGCCTTCGAGATCCTGATCCAGCTCGGCGCCATATTGGCGATCCTCAGCGTCTATTTCCGCCGTCTCTGGAAGATGCTGCTCGAGCTGCCATACGATCGGCTGACGCGGCATTTCGTCCTTGGCATTCTCATCGCATTCCTGCCGGCGGCCATTATCGGCGCACTGGCGCATGACTTCATCAAGACGGTGCTGTTCGAATCGCCGCGGCTGATCTGCATCATGCTGATCATCGGCGGTGTCATCCTGCTGCTGGTCGATCGCATGAAGCCGAAGCCGTATTACCACGATGTCGAGCGGTTTCCGACCAGGCTTTATCTGCAGATCGGGCTGTTTCAGTGCTTGTCGCTAATCCCCGGCACGTCGCGCTCGGGCTCGACCATCGTCGGCGCGCTGCTGCTCGGCGTCGACAAACGGGCGGCGGCGGAATTCTCTTTCTTCCTTGCCATCCCGACGATGGTCGGCGCCTTCGCCTTCGACCTGTTCAAGAACCGCAATGTGCTGAGCAGCGCCGACCTGCCCATCATCGCCGTCGGTTTCGTCGCCGCCTTCGTCACGGCATTGATCGTCGTGCGCTTCCTGCTCGACTACGTCTCGCGCCACGGCTATGCGCTGTTCGGCTGGTGGCGGCTGGTCGTCGGCATCGTCGGGCTGGCGGGGCTGGCAATCTGGGGGTGAGCCGGCGCGGATAGCGCAATCCCAGCCGGAACTCTATTCTTGCCCGAAGCCGAGCCATACGATGTTGTGGACGTATGGTTGGCAGGGGGAATGCATGAGCGAAGTTCTTGACGCCCTCGTTATTGGCGCCGGTCCGGCGGGACTCGGCGTCAGTTACTTCTTGAAACGGCAGGGCCGCGACCACCGTGTGCTCGATCGAGGCCGGATCGGCGAGACGTGGCGAACGCAGCGGTGGAACTCGTTTCGACTCAATTCGCCGACCATTCGCTCCATCTTACCCGGTGATTCCTACGAGGGGCCCGAGCCGTGGGGCGCGATAACCCACCACGAATTTGTCGCGTATCTCGAAGGCTATGCCGAGCGGCACCGCCTGCCGGTAAGCACCCAAACTCCGGTGCAAGAGCTGACGAGAGACGACGGGATCTTTCGCATCACCACGACGGACGGGGCATTTCTGGCGCGCAACGTGGTGATCGCCACCGGCGACCAGAATCGGCAGGTCCGGCCAGCAGGGTCGGCGGATTTGCCAACCGCAATTGGCCAAGTCGATTCCTCGGCTTATCGCAACCCGGCCGAGTTCGAGAGTGGCGCGGTGCTGGTGGTCGGCAGCGGCCAGTCGGGCGGCCAGATCGCCGAGGATCTGGCGTTGGCAGGACGTGTGGTCTTTTTGGCGACCAGCCGCAACGGCCGTTGGGTGCGGCGCTACCGCGGGGGCAACATACTTAAATGGCTGACGCTGTCCGGTTTTCTTGACGTTCCGCGCAAGGAACTCGTCCTCCCCTCCGGCAAGCTGCAGGCCCGCGCGCTGGTCGGCGCGACCCATACGATCAGCCTGCAATCGCTGAGCGCGCAGGGCGTGGTGCTGCTCGGCCGCTTCAGGGGTGTGGAGAACGGCAACCTCGTCTTCGGCGACGAGCTCGACGACCATATGCAATTTGCCGACGAAGTCTCCGCGAATGCCAACCGCCTGGTTGACGAGTACATCGAGCGCGCCGGCCTCGATGCGCCACTGGCCGAGGATGATCCAGCCGAGACGATTGAACCGCGCTTGCCCGATCCTCCGATCCGCTCCCTCGACTGGACGGCGAGCGGCATCAGATCAGTGATCTGGTGCACCGGCTTCACCGGCGATTTCTCATGGGTTCGGCTTCCCGGCGCGCTCGATGCAGCCGGCCAGCCCGTCCACGAGGATGGCGTCGGCGCTGTTCCAGGTCTCTTTTTCGCCGGCCTCGATTTCGGATCGACGCGGAAGTCGGGCACCATACCGGCCGTTCCAGAGGAGGCGGCCGCCGTCGTGGAGCGACTTGTCCAAGCGGGAGCCGACTTGCCACGGAACGGCGTCTAAACGAGCCGTCGAACGCGGGTTCTTGAACGTGCAAGAACATGACAGCTCTGGCGCGATCAAGACGACGCACGCTGCCTTTTGTCTAAGCGCACCGACAATTTTCCGTAGTCCATTGGTGCGACAGCCAGAAATCGCCGGCACCTTCGATACGGCGCTCCGATTCGCGGCCGACTGCATCCATTGCCTCCATCAGCGTGCGGAGGCCTTGACCTTGGCTGGTCGTCGTCGTGCTGACAGCACTGGCCATATGGGATGAGCCGGCGCAGTCGTTCGGAATGGTCGCTCTGGAGACGCCAAAGGAGGTGCATCAAGGCGCGCGATCGGTCAGCGCGTTCGCACCTTCCTCCGCGGCGCAATGTGCGCAGCAGTAGATGATGTCATCCTGTTCGACGCCATGTCCGATGATCCGGCATCCGCAATGCGGACATATCGGAGCAAGTTTCTGGACCGCGCATTCGAAGCTGTCGAATGTGTAGGTCTCCTCGGCCATCGTCACGTTGAAAGCCTTGTCGTAGTCATTCCCGCATTGATCGCATCTGGCCATAGTTCTTTTCCTTCTTTCACTGGCTTCAAGCTCGACCAACCTGTCGCGCGGCGATAGGTTCCCGCCAGGATCAGGGGGCCGTCCTAAGCCGGAGACGAGAGCGAGCCTACGCCACGGCGCTGTTCGATCACGCGGATCACCTCGTCAATATCCCGCGGCTCGATGTCGAGTTCCTTCAGGCCAGGCGCGTCGATTGCTGCCACATTGTCCTGACGCATAAGATCGATCTGGTTGCGCGTTATGGGGGCAGCCGGGAGGAGTTCCGCGACGCCAGCCAAGGCGTTCCATACCGCAAACGGCACCGGCATCAGCTTGACGTGCATATCGAGCTGTCGGGCGATCTCCTGAAGCAGTTCCTTATAGGTATAGATACGCGGGCCACCGAATTCGAATATGGATGAACCCTGGGTTCGCCCGTCGATCAGCCGGCTCACTGCTTCTGCGACGTCTGCCACATAGACCGGCTGAAGCCGTGTGCCACCATCGCCGAACAGCGGATAGACCGGCAGGAGGCGTATCATCCTCACAATGGTCGTGAGGAAAGCGTCGTCAGGTCCCGTCATGACGGCGGGACGCACAATGAAAGCGCCGGGAAATGCGCTTTCCACGGCACCTTCTCCGCGCCCACGCGCCCTTATGTAATTCGAAACCGATTGAGGATCGGAGCCGATCCCTGAAATCTGGACGAACTGGTCGATCGCGCGGTCGCGCGACGCGGCAGCGAGATCGGCCGCGGCTTTCACATGCACGCGTTCAAAGGTCTGGACGCCGTGCTCGACGTAAAGACTGACAGCATTCACGACCGCCTGTGATCCGGTAATGGCCGACCCGATCGAGGACGCATCCAATATATCCGCCTCGACTGCTTCGGGCATCCTTGTAATCGAGGAAAAGACCAGGGCCACGCGAGCCGGATGGCGAGATGCGGCGCGCACCGTGAAACCTCTTTCCAGGAGCCGCTTCACGATCCTGCGCCCGAGAAAGCCAGTTCCGCCGAACACGGTGACGATCCGTTCCGGGTTGAGATCGTCGGAATCCATTTGCCTCGCCATCCCTTTGTCCTCGCATAGCTGCCACGAGGACTGCCCTGGCCGGCATTTGAACCAGCCCGTCGAACATCAGGACGATTGAGGAACAACGCAGGAACGCTTTTGTTCCAGTCAGCGCTGGGCGGATGCTTGACAGATCGGCAAACCATGATCTGAACCGCAGGCGCAGCAAAACGGCCCCACTTCGAGAATGGCCTAGTTTCGCCCGTAAAACACATTCTCGACATGCACCGGCCAGCGCCACGGCAGTACTGCCACCATGTCGAAGCGCACCGATAATTTTCCGTAGTCGGATTGGCGCGACAGCCAGAAATCGGCGGCGCCTTCGATGCGGCGCTCCGATTCACGGCCGACGGCTTCCATTGCCTCCATCAGCGTGCGGCGCGCCTTGACCTCGACGATCAGCACCAGATCGCCGCGCCGCGCGATCAGGTCTATTTCGCCGAACCTGGTGCGGTGGCGGCGGGCCAGAATCCGGTAGCCTTTCAGCATCAGCGCCGCCGCCGCCAGCCATTCGCCGTGATGGCCGCGCCGGTAGGCCTTTTGCCGGCCGGCGCTCGGCCGTTCAGCCATCGCCGTCTCCGCCGGCCCCGTCTCTTCCGGCATTCTTGAGGTCGAGCAGCCGACGATAGAGCGCCTGCTTCTGGCCACCCGTCATCTTGGCGGCTTCCGCCGCTGCCTTGGAGGCCGGCATCTCGGCGGCGAGCGAAAGCAGCAGCCGGTCGATGTCTTCTGGCTCATCAGCGACCGCATCGGCCGGGCCGACGCAGATGACGATTTCACCCTTGGGCGTATCGGCTCCCGCATAATGGCTGGCGAGCGATTGCAGGGTGCCGGTCCGCATCTCCTCGAAAGTCTTGGTCAGCTCGCGGCCGATCGCCGCCTTGCGGGCACCGCCCAGCACCTCGACCATGGCACTGAGCGTCTCGGCCAGCCGGCGCGGCGATTCGAAGAAGATCAGCGTTGCCGGCACCGCCTTCAGCGCTTCCAGCCGCGTCACCCGCTGCCCGGTCTTCACCGGCAGGAAGCCGGCAAACAGAAAGGCGTCCGAAGGCAGGCCAGATGCCGTCAAAGCGGCAAGTGGCGCCGACGGTCCGGGGATCGGCACGACACGAATGCCGCGTTCCAGCGCCTCACCGACCAGCCGGTAGCCGGGGTCGGAGATGAGCGGCGTGCCGGCATCCGAGATCACCGCTACGCTTTGGCCGGCCAGCAGCGCCGCGATCAGCTTCGGTCCGGCCTCGCCGGCATTGTGCTCGTGGTAGGCGGTGGTGCGGCGGCGGATGCCGTAGCGGTCGAGCAGCACGCGGCTGACACGTGTGTCCTCGCAAGCGACGATATCGGCGGCGGCGAGCGTTTCCAGCGCGCGCAGCGTGATGTCGGCGAGATTGCCGATAGGCGTCGCCACCAGGTAGAGCGCCGGCTCGAGCGGCCGGGCGGCGATTTCGGTCTGCCCGACCACATAACTGCGTTTGGCCGATTCGCCGGTCACCTGCACAACTCCGTTCGACCCTGTTTGGCACGGCTCACGCTTGGTTGCAAAAGCCTGGGTTGCAAAGGCCTTGGTTCCAAAGGGATGCCGACGTGAACCGGCCGCCATGCCTTCGCCACAGTAGGGAACGAAACCGTTGCCGGCGAATTTTACCCCTGATCTCGGGAGGAGCAGGATGAACAGCCTGACGATACAGGACGTTTTCGAACCCTACTATGCCGGCCGCAAACGCTTCGCCGCGCCATGCGACAAGAGCCGGCCTGCCGACGCCGCAGATGGCAGAGCCAAGAAGCCGCTTGCACGCCAGCGATCGGCAGAGAGCAAGCCCGCAAACGAAACCGACCGCACGATGGAGCACTGACCGGACGATGCCCAATCGCTTCGACATTTTCATCACCCGCCTCGAAACAAAAAGCGCCCGCGATGGCGCAGCGTCACATTCCACAGACGACCAGCACCACGCCTCACGCGACAAAAGCGAGATCAAGCCGGCCCGTTCCGGAGAGACCAGCGAAAAAGATCGCGCCAAACACCGCCACAAGCACGAGGCTTGACCCCGCAAACCTTAGCGATCGGTCGAGACAGTTCTCGAAGCGCGGTTGCGAATGCTCCGCGATGTATCATTCAACCCAGATACTTCGAGACACGCGCCTCCAGCAGGCCCACCAGAGCCGGGTCCATGAATGCATAGTCGTCGGGAATATCGAGGCAGATTACTCGAGCCTTTTTCAGGCTTGTCTTGAATTTCTGCTGCAGTTTGGCGCGGTGCGTTTTTCCCATCACGAAGATGATGTCGGCCCAGGCGACGAGTTCATGCGTCAACGGAATGTCGGCATCGTGATTAGTGCCGGCCGAAGCGACCTCGATGTCCCGCCGCTTGGAAAACACCTGCTCCGCCGTCGGGCTGCGCAAGCGATTCTGGCTGCAGACGAAGAGAACGTTCTTCAACGTGCTATCTGGCCAAATCCGCCACGACCGCATCGAGCACGATCATGCCGGCCGGCGTGGCGCGCAGGCGGGCATTGCCGATCGGCGCCACCAGGCCTTCGTCCTGCAGCACCGACAGCCGTGCCGTCGACAGGCCGCGCCCTGAAAATGCCTCGTAGCGGGAAAGGTCGATGCCTTCCGCCAGCCTCAGCCCCATCAGCAGGAACTCGTCGGCCTCTTCCGACCGCGTCAGGACCTCGCCGCCGGTAATGCCATGGCCCTTGGCCTCGACCAGATTGGCCCAGGTCTCCGGCATTTTCTCGGCGATCGTCACCACGCGGCGGCCATTTTCGACGAACCGGCCATGCGCGCCGGGACCGACGCCGACATATTCGCCATAACGCCAGTAGGTGAGATTGTGCCGGCTTTCGGCGCCGGGCCTGGCGTGGTTGGAAATCTCGTAGGCCGGCAGTCCGCGCGCGGTGGTGATCTCCTGCGTCAACGCGTAGAGATCGGCGGCAAGCTCATTGTCTGGAATGATGAATTTCCTTGCCGCATGCAGTGCATGGAACGGCGTGCCTTCCTCGATGGTCAGCTGATAGAGCGACAGATGGTCTGCGGCGTGGCCGATCGCCTGCTCGAGCTCCGCCTGCCACGCTTCCGGCGTCTGACCGGGCCGCGCGTAGATCAGGTCGAACGACAGCCGTGGGAATATCTCGCGCGCCAGGCCGATCGCATGCAGTGCCTCATCGACATTGTGCAAACGGCCGAGGAAGCGCAGATCCTTGTCGTGCAGCGCCTGCACGCCAAGCGATACCCGGTTGACGCCGGCCGCGCGATAGCCGCGAAAGCGCTCGGCCTCAACGGAGGAGGGATTGGCCTCCAGCGTCACCTCGATGCCATCAGGCACCGTCCAGTTCTTCGCCACTGCATCCAGCACCGCCGCCACGGTCTGCGGTTTCATCAGCGATGGCGTGCCGCCGCCAAGAAAGATACTGGTCACCTCGCGCGGCCCAGTGCGGCCGCGCATCGTCGCCAGCTCGGTCTCGAAGGCGCGGGCAAAACGCTCCTGGTCGACCGGCTGGTGGCGGACATGGCTGTTGAAGTCGCAATAGGGGCATTTGGCCGCGCAGAATGGCCAGTGGACATAGACGCCGAAACCGGGGCTGCGGTCGAGCAGCATGGTCATGCGCCGGCCAATCGGGCTTGCGCGAATTTCTGGAAGGCGCGGGCACGGTGCGACAATGCGGTTGGCTGGCCGGGCTTCCAGCCATGCTTTTCCTCCGCGCTCATCTCGCCGAAGGTCTTTTCGAACCCATCGGGCAAGAACACCGGATCGTAGCCGAAGCCGAGCTCGCCGCGCGGCGGCCATACCAGCGTGCCCTCGACCTCACCGCGAAAATATTCCGCCTGGCCATCGGGGAAGGCCAGGCAGATGACCGCGACAAAGCGGCCCTTGCGCTGGGCAGGCGTGATCGCGCCAACTTCTTGCAAGGCCACTTCCGTGCGCTGCATGGCCATGCCGAAGTCGCGGGAGCCGTCCGGCGTCTCGGCCCAGTTGGCGGTGTAGACGCCGGGTGCGCCGTCGAGCGCATCGACACACAGGCCGGAATCGTCCGACAGCGCCGGCAATCCAGTGGCCTTGGCGGCGGCCAAGGCTTTTATGAGGGCGTTCTGCTCGAAAGTGGTGCCGGTCTCGTCCGGCTCCGGCAAGCCGTATTCCTTTGCAGACTTCGCTTCTATGCCGAATGGCGCCATCAGATCGGCGAATTCCCGCAATTTACCGGCGTTATGGCTGGCGACGACGATCTTGTGCCCGTCAAGCGAATGAACAGTTGGCGAATGCATCAGATGCCCCAGATTCTTGGCTCGGCGAATTCGATCGAATTGCCCGATGGGTCGCGAATATAGATCGAGCGGCCGCCCTGCGGCCATTCGAACTCGCTTTCGATGGCGATTTTCTTCGCCTCAAGATGCGCTTTCCAGCGTGGGATTTCATCCGCGCTTGCGGCGAAGCAAAGATGGCCCTGGCCGACCGCGCCATGCGGCGGTACTTTGAGCTTGGCGTCGGCCGGCGGCGGCACTTTGGTCGCCTCGGCATTGAACATAAGCAGCACGCTGTCGCCGCAGCGGAAGAAGAGATGCCTGCCATCGACCTTGCCGAGCAGATCGAGCCCGAGCACGCCCGAATAGAACCGTTCCGCGGCAGCAAGGTCCGTCACGTAGAGTGCTGATTCCAGGATTGCAGAAGGAGTCACAGGATCGCCAATCTCATCAATATTGACCGCAGCTAAGCCACCGCCATTTGCTGCAAGCTGACCAGGCGCTGAATACCTTTCTTGGCGAGCCCCATCAGCGCCGCGAACTGCTCTTCCGAGAACGGCTCGCCCTCGGCCGTGCCTTGGATCTCGACGATGCCGCCCTTGCCGGTCATGACGAAATTGGCGTCGGTGCCGGCCGAGGAATCCTCGATATAGTCGAGGTCGATGACCGGCTGGCCATCATGGATGCCGCAGGAGATCGCCGCAACGTGATCCTTCAGCACCTTGCCCAGGCTCGCCATCTGGCGGGTTTCCATCCAGCGCAGGCAGTCGTAGAGCGCCACCCAGCCGCCGGTGATCGAAGCGGTGCGCGTGCCGCCGTCGGCCTGGATCACGTCGCAGTCGACGGTGATCTGCTGCTCGCCGAGCGCCTGCAGATCGACCACGGCGCGCAGGGAGCGGCCGATCAGCCGCTGGATTTCCAGCGTGCGGCCGCCTTGTTTGCCGGCCGAAGCCTCGCGGCGCATGCGCTCGCCGGTCGAACGCGGCAGCATGCCGTATTCCGCCGTCACCCAGCCCTTGCCGGAGTTGCGCATCCAGCCCGGCACCTTTTCCTCCAGGCTGGCCGTACACAGCACATGCGTGTCGCCGAACTTCACCAGGCACGAGCCTTCCGCATGCTTGGAGACGCCGCGCTCGAAGGAGATGGGGCGCATTTCGTCGAATTGGCGTTTGGAAGGGCGCATTCAGGCTTCTTTCTTTCTTCGGAATCTTGGCCGGGGAATCTTGGCCGGCTTGTAGCCGCACGGGGCGTGAGGCGCAAAGGAAAATGGACCGGTTGCGCCGACACCGCGGAAGTCTATATCTTCGGGGCGGAGGTTTTTGGCTCGAAATGACAAAGGCAGTCGATCCCGGTTTGCAGTCGCACGTGCTCCCGTCGCACGCGCTGCAATCGCCCGCGCTTCAATCGCTCGACATGCGTTCGCGCGACATCTTCCGGCGCATCGTCGATTCCTATCTGAGGGATGGCGAGCCGGTCGGTTCGCGCAGCCTGTCGCGCATCCTGCCGTCGTCGCTGTCGCCGGCCACCATCCGCAACGTGATGAGCGACCTTGAGCATCTCGGCCTGATCTATGCGCCGCACATTTCGGCTGGCCGGCTGCCGACCCAGGCAGGCCTGCGCTTCTTCGTCGATGCTTTCATGGAACTTGGTGACCTCTCCGACGAGGAGCGCCGCACCATCGAGGCCCAGGTGCGCGCCTCCGGCTCGGGCGCGACGCTGGAGCATATGCTGACCGAGGCCAGCCAGATGCTGTCCGGCATGTCGCGCGGCGCCGGCCTCGTGCTCGCCGCCAAGAATGAGGTGGCGCTTAAGCACATCGAATTCATCCAGCTCGAGCCGACCAAGGCGCTGGCAGTGCTGGTCTCGCAGAACGGCGACGTCGAAAATCGCGTCATCGATCTGCCCGCCGGCATCACCATCTCGCAATTGCACGAAGCCTCCAACTTCCTCAACGCCCATATCCGCGGTCGCACCCTGGCCGAGGCGCGGGTCGAGATCGCCCGCATCAAGGAAGAGACCAGGGCAGCCCTCGACACGCTGTCGCAGGATCTGGTCGAGAAGGGCCTGGCGGTCTGGGCAGGCGCTGAAAGCGGCGTGCCTGGGCGGCTTATCGTGCGCGGCCGCGCCAATCTCCTCGAAAACGTCACTGCCCAGGCCGACATAGAATTGCTGCGGCATCTGTTTGAGGATCTGGAGACGCAGGATGGGCTGATCCAGCTTCTCGACCTCGCCGAGGCAGGCCCAGGCGTGCGCATATTCATCGGTTCGGAAAACAAGCTGTTTTCGCTGTCTGGCTCCTCGCT
The DNA here is from genome assembly GCF_040322215.1 of Mesorhizobium sp. M0184. Taxonomy (NCBI): domain Bacteria; kingdom Pseudomonadati; phylum Pseudomonadota; class Alphaproteobacteria; order Hyphomicrobiales; family Phyllobacteriaceae; genus Mesorhizobium; species Mesorhizobium sp. M0184. The sequence goes on along the minus strand of NZ_JAMYSZ010000030.1, from coordinate 48,691 downwards.
GGTGGTGGCACCCTATCGCGACAAGGACGCGCGCGTCGTCGGTGCGCTCGGCGTCATCGGGCCGACGCGGCTGAATTATGCGCGCATAGTACCGATGGTCGACTATACCGCGCAGCTGATTTCGCGCATGCTGAGCTAGGAGCCGCCGCGGGCCTGCCGCAAGGAGGAGAAAAGAATGGCGCTGGAATCGTTCAAGGCCCAGATCAGTCTGCTGCTCGAAGAAATGATCAACCAGCCAGAGGATCAGCACGAGGTGCAAGAGCAGTTGCGCGAGAAGCTGCAAGAGATGCGGGCGATGGGTTTGCCGCTGCCGGCCGATCTGGTCGCGCTGGAAAAGCGCCTCGACGACGACTTTTACGCCTCTGGCAACTGAACGGGTTCGGCTTCAAATCCTCGTGTGCTGGACGGCCGCTTGGAACGATCAATACCTGATGCCGTTTGCCCTGTTCGAGGCGAATCCCGGAGGACGTTGATGATCCGATCTGGCGGCTTTGCGGCCGTTGCCGCTGCCCTCCTTGTTGCGACACCGGCAGCCGCCCAGCAGGCGGACCAGAATGTGCTCAAAGGCGAAGCCGCGTTTGGCGATTGGCACGCCGACAGGCCTGGCGTCCGACGCCTGATTGGGCCGCGAGACATGCCGGCAGCCGACCCCGCCCAATCCGCTTCGAACGGCGCCGGCGTGGCGGAACGGCCCGAAAGCGCCAAGCCAGAATTGCCGTCGGGCTTTTCGGCTGAAATGATCGCATCCGGCATCGTCAATCCACGTGTCGTGCGCGTCGCTCCGAATGGCGACCTGTTTGTTGCCAACAGCCATGCCGACCAAATACGCGTCTATCGTCTCGCCGAGGGCAGCGCCAAGCCCATCGAGAAAGCGATCTTCGCCAAGGGGCTCAATTATCCCTACGGCATCGCCTTCTATCCGCCAGGAGACAAACCGCAATGGGTTTATGTCGCGAACAGCGACAGCATCGTCCGCTTCCCCTATCGCGATGGCGACCTGAAGACATCCGGCAAACCAGAAACCATTGTCGCCCAAATCCCGTCGGGTGGTCACACGACCCGCGACATCGCCTTCTCGCAGGACGGCAAAACGCTTTATTTGTCGGTTGGCTCCGCCTCGAACGTCGCCGAGGATATAGGCAAGGAGCCGGATAGCGGCCTCGACGCCTGGGCCAAATCAAAGCCGCTCGGGGCGGCCTGGGGCTCCGAGGACGGCCGTGCCGATGTGCTCGCCTTTGACCCGGATGGGAAAAATCCCCGAACTGTCGCCACCGGCCTGCGCAACTGTACGGGCATGACCGTGCAGCCCGCCACCGGCGCATTGTGGTGCGTCGTCAATGAGCGCGACGAACTCGGCGACAATGTGCCGTTCGAATTTGCAACAGCGGTCAAGGACGGCGGATTCTATGGTTGGCCTTGGTACTACATCGGCAATAACGAGGATCCGCGCCATCAGGGCGAGCGGCCAGACCTCGCCGGCAAGGCCACTGTCCCCGATGTATTGATGCAGGCGCATTCGGCGCCGATGAATATAGCCTTCTACGACGGCAAGAACTTCCCGGCGGATTACCAGGGTGACGCCTTCGTCACCATGCATGGTTCGTGGAACCGTGGCGCCAGGACCGGCTACAAGGTGGTGAGGCTCAAATTCAGGGATGGCAAGCCGACAGGCGAATATGAGGACTTCATGACCGGCTTCGTCATCTCGAACGACGCCGTCTGGGGCCGCCCGGTCGGTGTCGCGATGGCCAGGGACGGCTCGCTGATCGTCACCGAGGACGGCAACGGCACCATCTGGCGCATTACCTACGAAGACGGCCGCTCCTGAACGGCGGTGTCGCCTGCTGCGCTGGCGCAATCGAATCCGGGCCGAGGGAATTCACCCAACGTCAACATTGTGCGACAAGCGCGAATCATGACACTCACCGGATTTCTCGCCTATAGCGCCGCCCTCGGCATCGCCGCGGCCATCCCCGGCCCCGGCGTCACCGCGCTCGTTGCGCGTGCGCTGGGTTCCGGCTTCCGCTCGTCGCTGGCCATGTCGTTCGGGCTGATGCTCGGCGACCTGACCTATCTCACTGCCGTGGTGCTCGGCCTGGCTTTCGTCGCACAAACTTTCGGCATAGTCTTCCTGGCCATCAAATGGCTGGGCGTCGCCTACCTCGCCTTTCTTGGCTGGCGTTTCTGGACGAGCGGCATCACGCCGGAGGCGGTGGAGGCGAAGAAAGGCAAGGGTGGCTTGGCATCCAGCTTTGTAGCCGGCCTTGCCGTCACGCTCGGCAATCCGAAGACGATGATCTTCTATCTTGCCATCACCCCGACCATCGTCGATCTGAAGACGATCACGCTGGCCGATTACGGCATCCTCGTCGCGCTCACCATCGTCGTCCTGCTCGTGGTGCTGGTGCCCTATCTGGCGCTGGCGGCCAAGGCGCGCTGGTTCCTGAAGTCGCCGCGGGCGCTGAGGGTACTCAACCGCACCGCCGCGGGCTTCATGGTCGGTGCGGCGGCGGCAATTGCCGCCCGCCAATAGATCTCTTTCGCCAATCCGCCCAAGGATTGCCACGCCTTGCAAGGGCGGGGGTACTCAGCACGAACTTCACTCGGATATTTTTCGGTCGACAGCCTATCTTGCGCGGCGGATGGCTCTATCCTAGGCCCCGCCCGACTCTTGCCGCTTGACCTCTGGGAGGAAATCAATGAACAAGCCCGCCACCCCCGCACACGTGCCCGGCCGCGGCCGCATCTACAATTCGATCACCGAGACGATCGGCGACACGCCGTTGGTGCGGCTCGACAAATTCGCCAGGGAGAAGGGTGTCGTCGCCAATCTCCTGGCCAAGCTGGAATTCTTCAATCCGATCGCCTCGGTCAAGGACCGCATCGGCGTGTCGATGATCGAGGCGCTGGAGGCTTCGGGGAGGATCACACCCGGCAAAACCACGCTGATCGAGCCGACCTCGGGCAATACCGGCATTGCCCTCGCCTTTGCCGCCGCTGCCAAGGGCTACAAGCTGATCCTGACCATGCCGGAAACCATGTCGGTCGAGCGCCGCAAGATGCTGGCGCTGCTCGGTGCCGAACTGGTGCTGACCGAAGGGCCGAAAGGCATGAAAGGCGCCATCGCCAAGGCCGACGAGCTGGCGGCAACGCTGCCCGACGCCGTCATCCCGCAACAATTCGAGAACCCTGCCAATCCGGAAATCCATCGCCGCACCACGGCCGAGGAAATCTGGAACGACACCCATGGCGAAGTCGATATCTTCGTTGCCGGCATCGGGACCGGCGGCACCATCACCGGCGTCGGCCAGGTGCTGAAGAAGCGTAAGCCCTCGGTGCATGTCGTCGCCGTCGAACCGGAAGCCTCGCCGGTGCTGTCGGGCGGCCAGCCAGGCCCGCACAAGATCCAGGGCATTGGCGCCGGCTTCGCGCCAAAAATCCTCGACACGACGATCTATGACGAGATCGTCAAGGTCTCGAACGAGGATTCGGTTGCCAATGCACGGCTCGTCGCTCGGCTCGAAGGTGTGCCGGTCGGCATCTCGTCGGGGGCCGCCCTGCAAGCGGCGATCGTCGTCGGCTCGCGGCCCGAGAACAAGGGCAAGAACCTCGTCGTCGTCATCCCCTCCTTCGCCGAGCGCTATCTCTCGACGATCCTGTTCGAGGGATTGGGCGCTTAGACACGAGCGTTTTTGACCGGTCAGTAGCGATCCTTCGCGATGCCCCTCCGACATCAAATGCTCTGTATCACGCGTCGGCATGGACCGCTGAAAAACCACCTGTGGCGGGCGTCGTTCGCTTGAGCGGCGGGTCACTTCCGTATCAATCGTCGCTGCCCGGCAGGTGGAGGACCTTATGTACAAGCTCTATACGCGTGCCAATACTGGCGGCTTTGTCGTCGAGGCGGCGCTCGCTTTGGCGGGCGTGCCTTTCGACCAGATCGACGTTCCGAAGGGCCGACCCGACCAGGCCTTTCTTGATATCAGCCCCTTGAACCAGGTGCCGGTCCTGATCTTGCCGGACGGACGCTCGATGACCGAATCGGCGGCGATCTGCATCCTGCTGGCCGAGCGCCACCCCGAAGCAGGACTGGCGCCCGCAGCAAGTTCGGCTGACCGTGCCGACTTCCTGCGCTGGATGTTTTTCATGTCCTCCGTCATCTATTCGGCTGACCTGCGGTTCTTCTACGCTCATCGCTACACGACCGATCCCCGCGGCGTGGACGCTGTCAAACAGGCGGCGGTCTCGGAAATGGATCGCAGCTTCGCCATTCTCGATGCCGCCCTCGCAGGCCATGACTGGCTGGCCGGCGACCGGCTCTCGCTGGCCGACATCTATCTCGTCATGTTGGTGGCCTGGCATCCGGAGGTCGCGAAGGTTCCAACCGCTTGGCCGAATATCGAACGCCTGTGGGCCAATTTGCGGGAACATCGGGTGATAAAGAGGCTGAATGCTTCCCACGACATGTGGCCGGCCTAAGCACTCCGCCTTGTCTCAGTGTCTTTCCGCGCGGCCGAGCCCTGCCCGTCGTTCCTGCAGGAACCGGCGCACGGCCGGATCGCGTTCGAGGCCGATAGCCCGGTCATAGGCCTCGCTCGCTTGTGGAACTTTGCCGAGTCTGGCCAGCAGGCCCGCGCGGGCGGCCCAGTAAGGTTGATAGTCATACAGCCGCTTGTCGTCGCCAAGCTCATCAAGTGCACTCAATCCTGCCGAAGCGCCTTCGGCCTCGGCAATAGCCACCGCGCGGTTGATCGAAACCACCGGCGAGCCGGCAATCACCGACAGCGCGTCATAGAGCTCCTTGATCGCGACCCAGTCGGTACAACCGGTCAGCCGTCGTGTCGTATGGGCGGACTGCACGGCGGCCTCGAGTTGGTAGCGGCCGACAACGCTCTTGGCCGCGGCGTGCCTGAGCAGCGTCTCCGCTTCATCGATCATTGTATCGTCCCACAGTACAAGATCCTGCTCGGCCAGCGGTACATAATCGCCCGCCGCGTTGCGCCGCGCTGCACGCCGCGCCTCGGCGAACAGCATCAGCGCCAGCAGGCCGAGCGCTTCCGGTTCGTCTGGCATTAACGTGGCCAGCAGACGGCCGAGCCAGATGCCTTCGGTCGCGAGATTGCGGCGCCGCGTTTCGGTGCCGGCCGGGTCGGACCAGCCTTCGGCAAATGCCGCGTAGATCGCTTCCAGAACGGTGCCCAGCCGCTCGCCGAGCTCGGCCCGCTCCGGCACGCGGAACGGAATGCCTGTCTCGCGTATTCGCGTCTTGGCGCGCACCAGGCGCTGGCTCATCGTGGCTGGCGAGACAAGAAAAGCCGAGGCGATGGTCGCTGCGTCGAAGCCCAGGACCGTCTGCAGGATCAGCGGTGCTCGCACGCCGGCCTCAATCGCGGGATGGGCGCAGGCAAACATGAGCCTGAGCCGCTCGTCCGGCAGGTCTTCCTCGGCCATGCGCGCCTCCATCTCCTCGGCGATCAGTCTGAGGTGGTCGCGGCCCGCCTCGCGTGTCAGCCGCCGTCTGACCGCGTCGACACGGCGCTTGCGTGCCACCGCCAGCAGCCAGGCTTCCGGCTTGTCGGGCACGCCGGCCTGTGGCCAACGCTCGAGCGCCGCTGCAAAGGCATCGGCCAATGCGTCCTCGGCAGCGGCCACGTCGCGCGTGCGTGCGGCGAGATAGGCGACCAGCTTGCCATAGCTTTGCCGGGCGGCCGCTTCCGCCGCCGCCCGCGCAGTATCGGGCAATTCCGGCATCACATGGTGAGTTCCCAGATCGGCCGCACCTCTACCGTGCCGGTGCTGGCGCCCGGGCAGCGCGCCGCCCAGGCAATGGCGGCGTCGACGTCCTCCGCTTCGATCATATAGAAGCCGGCAAGCTGCTCCTTGGTGTCGGCATAGGGGCCGTCGAGCACGTTGGTCTTGCCATTGGCCATCCGCACCGAGGTAGCGGATTGCGTCGGCTTCAGCCGGTCGCCGGCGAGCCAGGCGCCGGATTTCTTCAACGCTTCGGTGTAGGCGACGTACGCGCTCGACATCTGTGTCACCGCATCTGCTGGCGCGGCTGCCATCCCCGCTTCGTTTCCATAGATCAAAAGCATGTATCGCATGGTCTTCTCCCGTTTCTCGAAGGCCGCATCGTTGCGAGCCGGACTTATGTCGCGCGGCCCTGCCGGATTTCGACGAGCGCTGGAAAAATCTTTCTGCCGCGATGCGACCTCGCGCAAGCGCCAACGTGTTGCGGTACTGCTTAGCCGTTCGTCTAATCGCTGCTATTGCGGGTTGGCATTTCCCGCCCGCTGTCTAAACTCGCTTCGCTTCGTGCCGCCGAGGAGGGCACGGCGGCGAATTTTCAGGGAGGAAATCGCATGCTCAATTTCAGGACGAAATTTGTTGCAGCCGGCGTGCTGGCGCTGTCGCTTGGCCTTGGCGCGGTATCGGTCAAGGCGCAGGAATTCATCAACGTGCTGACTGGCGGCACGTCGGGCGTCTACTATCCGCTCGGCGTCGCGCTGTCGGAAATCTATGGCAAGGGCATCGAAGGCGCGCGCACCCAGGTACAGGCGACGAAGGCGTCGGTCGAAAATCTCAATCTCTTGCAACAGGGCAAGGGCGAGATTGCTTTCGCGCTGGGCGATTCCGTAAAGCTGGCCGCTGAAGGCAATACCGAAGCCGGCTTCCCAGGCAAGCTCGACAAGCTGCGCGGCATTGCCGCCATCTATCCCAACTACATCCAGATCGTCGCCAGCAAGGAATCCGGCATCAAGACGCTTGCCGACCTCAAGGGCAAGAGCCTGTCGGTCGGCGCGCCGGCCTCGGGCACCGAGCTCAACGCCCGCACGATATTCGCCGCTGCCGGGCTGAAATACGAAGACCTCGGGCGGATCGAATATCTGCCCTTCGCCGAATCGGTGGAGCTGATCAAGAACCGCCAGCTTGACGCCACGCTGCAATCGGCTGGCCTTGGGGTCGCGTCGATCCGTGACCTCGCCACCTCGGTGCCGGTCAACATCGTTGCCGTGCCGGCGGAGGACGTCGCCAAGATCGGCTCGCCCTATCTTTCCGTGGTCATCCCCAAGGGCACCTACGAGGGCCAGACCGAGGATGTTGCGACCGCCGCCGTCGGCAATTTCCTGATCACCAGCGCCGATGTCTCCGACGAGACCGCCTACCAGATGACGAAACTGCTGTTCGAGCATCTCGACCAGCTCACCGCTGCCCACGCCGCCGCCAAGGCGATCGACCCGGCCAAGGCGCTCGACGGCATGCCGGTGCCGCTGCATCCAGGCGCCGAGAGGTATTACAAGGAAAAGGGATTGGTGAAGTAAGGAGCCATCCCTCCCCTTGAGGAGAAGGTGAACAGCTGCCGAAGGCGAATGGACGGGTAGGGTCGGTTGAGGCCGCGCACTGCCGCACCGACCCCACCCGCCTCGCTTCGCTCGGCACCCTCCCCTCGAGGAGGGGACCGCCCCGCCAGGAACCCCGCTAATGACCGTAATCCCGACCGTTCTTTCCCCCACAGCGGAAGCTCCTGTCGAAGGATTGCCGCCTGGCTTCGGCGAAGGCATCGGCGGCAAGGCGGCTTTTTTTATCGCCATCGCCTTCTCCATCTTCCAAATCTACATCGCCGCCTATGGCAGCCTGCCGAGCCAGGTCATACGCGCCATGCATGTCGGCTTCCTGCTGCTGCTCGGCTTTGCCCTAATCGCCAATCTGCGCGCCAAAAGCGTCCCGGCGAAAGCAGTGTTCTGGACGCTCGGCCTGCTTGGTTTCGCCACCGGTCTGTACAATTGGGTGTTCTATGCCGACCTCATCCGCCGCTCCGGCTTTCTCACCACGCCTGACCTGATCGTCGGCGCGGTGCTGGTCGTGCTGGTCTTCGAGGCGGCGCGGCGGTTAATGGGGCTGCCGCTTGCCGTCATTGCCTTCATCTTTCTCGCCTACGCATTTGCCGGCAATCATCTGCCGCCGCCGTTCATCCATCGCGGTTATGATTTCGCCCAGCTCGTCGACACCTTCGCCTATGGCACCGAAGGCATCTACGGCACGCCGATCTATGTCTCGGCCGCCTACATCTTCATCTTCGTCGTTTTCGCCGCCTTTCTTGAGCGCGCCGGCATGATCGCGCTGTTCAACGATTTTGCGCTTGGCCTGGTTGGCTCATGGCGCGGCGGCCCGGCGCAGGTCTGCGTGTTGTCCTCGGCGCTGATGGGCACCATTTCCGGCTCCGGTGTTGCCAATGTGGTGGCCAGCGGCCAGTTCACCATCCCGCTGATGAAGCGCTTCGGCTTCCGCTCGGCCTTCGCCGGCGCCGTCGAGGCGACCTCGTCGATGGGCGGCCAGATCATGCCGCCGGTGATGGGAGCGGTTGCCTTTATCATGGCCGAGACGCTGAACATCCCCTATGCCGCGGTGGTCAAGGCGGCGATTATCCCGGCGCTGCTCTATTTCGGCGCCTGTTTCTGGCAGGTGCACCTGGAGGCCGGCAAGGCCGGCCTGCACGGCATGGCCAAGGCCGACCTGCCCAATCCGTGGGATGCGGTGAGACAACATTGGCCGCTGGTACTGCCTCTCGCAGCACTGATCTACCTGCTGTTTGCCGGCTACACACCGGTCTTCGCCGGCACCATGGGCCTGGCGCTGACCATTGTGCTTATCCTCGGCACGCCGCTGGCGGCATCGATCGGGCCGCTCGCCTTCCGTGTCGTCTTCTGGCTGGCGCTCGGGCTTGCCGCGGCTTCCTTCATGAAATTCGGCGTCAACATCCTCAGCCTGGTCATCGCCGTGCTGGTCGCCGCCTGCCTCACCTTCAAGGGCGGGCGCGAGACGCTGCGCATATGCGTGGATTCCCTTGCCGAAGGAGCAAAGAACGCGCTGCCGGTCGGCATTGCCTGCGCCATTGTCGGCATCGTCATCGGCACGTTGACGCTTACCGGCATCGCCTCGACCTTCATCGGCTGGATCATCTCGATCGGCGAGAACAATCTGTTCCTGTCGCTGCTTTTGACCATGCTCACCTGCCTGGTGCTCGGCATGGGCATACCGACCATTCCCAACTACATCATCACTTCGTCGCTGGCCGGGCCAGCGCTGCTGTCGCTCGGCGTGCCGTTGGTGGTCAGCCATATGTTCGTCTTCTATTTCGGCATCATGGCCGATCTCACCCCGCCTGTGGCGCTGGCCGCCTTCGCCGCCGCGCCGATGGCCAAGGAAAGCGGCCTCAAGATCGGCATCCAGGCCACCAAGCTTGCCATTGCCGGCTTCGTTGTGCCGTTCATGGCGGTCTATACCCCGGCGCTGATGCTGCAGGACCCCGGCCCGATCGCCGCCCAGTTCGGCTATCCCGTCGAGGTCGCCTATATCGTCATCAAAGCCTGCATGGGTATCGTCCTGTGGGGCGCCGCGGCCGTCGGATTTCTCGCCCGGCGCATGGCCTGGTGGGAACGCCTCGTCGCCTTCGCCGCCGGCGTGCTGCTGGTTGCGGCGCTGCCGCTCACCGACGAGACGGGCTGGGCGCTGTCCCTTGCCTGGATCGGCTGGCACTGCTGGCGCGCGCGGCAGGCTTCGCTGGCTAATTCAGCATGAGCCTCTGCATCGTCGCGGCCGGCAAGACGGTGACGCTCGCGGTCGCTGCCTTCACGCTCTCCTGGGTGCATTCGGTGGAGAAGACCCAGTGGCAGGAAGACTGGAAGGTGCTGCCGTCCGGCCTGCAGCTGGTCGAGGCCCGCATCAAGGGATCGGGCGCCGGCATGGAGCCGCCGCAAGGCTCGGTGCTGCGCGACGGTTGGTGGGTCTATGCGCCCCAGGTCGGGCCACAGCGACGCCTGGTGCTCGCCGCCTCGGGCGCGACGGGTCAAGGCTGGACGCTGTGCACGGCTCAGGACTGCCGCGAACTTGGCAAGGTGGCAGGCGGCACGATCTCGCTTGAGCCGTGCGGGCCGGAGGGCTCCAGCCAGCCGCGGTAACAGGCGATCATACCGGCAAGCGGATGCGATATCTCGACATGGAAGCGGAAGCGGCCATCCTCCACCGTTTCGTAAGAAGTCGAGCGTGGACAGAGCCACATCGGCAGCGGCAGGCCGAAAAAGCTCCAGCGGCGCAAGACCAGCGCCAGCCGGCCGTCTTCGGCAACCAGCGCCATCGCGAAGGTCAGCGGGCCGAAGCGTTCGCACAGCAAGCGCTGCGATCGACCCCGGCCTGCGGACTGTAGGCTCGAAAAACTGTGCTTGCCGAATGTCCGGGTCCAGGTCTCGCCGTCCTTGTCGGTGTCGAAGCGGACATGAACCGGGATGTCCTCGCTTGCCCCGGGGAAGCCGACCGTCCAGGCCATTAGCCGGCCAAGAACATTGCGCCCGCGTTCGACGCGCGCGCGGCCTGCGGCCGTGATCGTACGGTCATGCATTGACCGAATTGCCTCGGGAAGGCCTTGCCAGGCGGCACCGAGCAGCTCGGCATAAAGCGGCTTGTCCTCGTCCGCCGCCCCGTTCCTGAAGCCGGTGTAGATTGTCCGCCCGGCGGACAGGGCTTCATAATCCCGGAGCTCCAAATCGCGCACCCCCGCTCGTGCGCCCGGCGCGGGCTGATGTCCGGCCAGCGCTTTGCGGGCCAGTGCTTCGACCGCCATCGACGGGATCAGCGGCCCGTCATTGCCCTCGGCCAAGAGATGCCACGAGCGCTTGACGATGGCGCCCGCCCGGTCCGATCCCTCCACCTCGACGAACATGCCGCCGCGATGCTCGCCCCAGCGCAGCCGGTTCGTTGCCTGATGCATCAGCGGCGCCAGTGGCGAAAGCGAACCGATCAATCCGGCGCGCACCAGCCAGGCGAGGCCGATCAGGGCGCGGTGCAGCACCTCGGGTACCGGCCCGGCTCCCATCCAGATGGTCCTCGCCTCCGGCCAAAGCGCGGCCAAGGCGCGCAGGTCCGGAACGTCGACCAGAGAAAACAGCGCGTTTCGAAGCGGCAGCCGGCCCGGCGGCGCGATAGTGTAGCGCAGCTGCTCGGTAAACGGACGGCCTTGTTCGGGACGGCCATTGCGAACAAGCCGCACCGGCCGACCGGCATAACCGGCGATAGCCCGGATGACGTTCCCGCCGACGCCGGCAAAGGGCGAAGGCGCGATGCCGCCGCGAATGCCGTCGACCCGCGTCAGGTCCGAAGACAGGCGACGCACCACCGCCGCCGTCAGCACCGGAAAGCTCGAGACGCCGGACAGCACGAAGACGCCGGCGTTTCGCGCCGCCTCGTCGAACGCAGAGACACCGGCGACGAAATCCGAGCCGTCGGCTAGATCGAGATAGTTGATGCGCCGGGCGATGCAGGCCTCGATCAGGCGATAGCGTCCCTCGCCATAGGCCTGGAACGGACCGCTCGCGTCGACTACAATATCAGGCTCAAATGCAGCGAGTTGCGCGGCGAGATCGCCGTCACGGTCGAACAGTGCCGGCACCAGCTTGGCTGCTGTCGGGGCGCGCTTCTTGCAATACGCGTCAGCCTTGGCGAGCGAGCGCCCGGCGACAAAGAGGATCAGATGCGGCTCGCCCTCCAAAAGCTCGACGGTGCGACCGCCAAAGGTGCCATAGCCGCCGACGACAAGAACCTTCATCCGTAGTCCCCCAGAATGCCCCTCCCGCTCCCGGCCACGGCAACGAATCTAGCCGATCAATCTTGCCCTCACCTCGGCAGAAGGGATTTCGCAATTGTCCTTCTTGCCGAACAGGGCGTAGCGGTTCTTTGCGATGCGGTCGTAGAGCCAGTCGCGAAGCGGGCGCGGCAACAGCAGCAGTATCCGCGCCGCCCGCCACGGCCAGCCGAGTTCGGCCATGACGGCAACGAAACTGTCCAGGCGGGTGAAAGCCGCGCCATCGACGATGACGAGATTGGTCTCGTAGCGATCCGTCCGCAGCCCGTATTTCTTGAACAGCATCTCGCCGAAAGGCGACTGCGCCGTTACAAAATGGAAGCGGCCCTTGCGGTCGAGCTTCACCACCATGCGCACAAAGCCCGAGCACAACACGCAAATACCGTCGAACACGATCAACGGGCGACTTGCACCGAATTTTGGCGGCTCAGGAGAATGGTTCGGCTTGACGATCACGTGACGCCCGGCAGCTGGTGTCAGGCGACACTAGGCCTGCCGGCGGCTGGATCAAAGCCCGGAATGCTAGAGGCTTGGCGTTGTCGCACGCCGTCTGTCGGTCAGCGCAGGGCGCTCGGCGCGATAGGTCGTTGACCGATTGTCGGCGTCGGGCCGGCAGATACGGCTGTCGTGACGGCTCTCCGTGGTCATCATCAGTGCACGCTGATCCCAAGCGTGTTGCCACGGCGCGCGCAGGCGGGGCCTGGGCCGCGCATATAATAGCGCTCAGGCCGATAGGTCGGCGCGACGAATTCGCGGATGGCGGCGGCATAGCCGGCGATTTGATTCCAGAAGCTCATTTTACTCGGTCCCTGTCCCGTTTCGGATGTCCCTTCCGAATTGCGGGGATCATAGCGTCCAGGCGTGAATAGTCGGTGAACGCGATGTTAATCTCTGGTCGAAAATGCCTTTGTTCATGGCTGGAATGCGGCTGATTCGCGGTGTTTCCATGCAGTCCGTCGGCATTTCGTCCAGTGTGACTTTTGCATCACATATGTTTCGCCTGAATGTCGCAGAGGCGCGGTTTTGTTTCAGGTTTTGCCGGACCGCGAAATTTCCGTGCACGCGGCCGGAAAACCAGGAACCGGCCCGTCAGCCGCACGTTGATTTCCCAGTGCCGGGACGAACCGGCTCCGCAGGCTGTGGTGCTCGGGTGGGCCGCAGCCAAAAAATCCGAAACTGCAAGAGCAATGGAAAGGCAAAGGCCATGGGTTTCTTTTCGAAGGATATCAAAACCCTCGACGACCTCTTCGTGCACACGCTGCGCGACATCTATTACGCTGAAAAACAGATCGAGAAATCGCTGCCGAAGATGATCGACAAGGCGAGTGATCCACAGCTGAAAGCCGGCTTTGAGAAACATCTCGCTCAGACCAAGGGTCATATCCAGCGTGTCGAGCAGGTGTTCGAATTGCACGGCGTGAAGGCCAAGCAGGTCGACTGCCCGGCCATCGACGGCATTCTCGAAGAAGCCGACGACGTCAGCGGCGACATCGCCGACAAGGAGGTCCTCGACGCTGCGCTGATCGCCTCCGCCCAGGCGGTCGAGCATTATGAGATGACCCGTTACGGCACCCTGATTGCTTGGGCCAAGCAACTGGGCCGCAGCGACTGCGCCAATGTGTTGGCCAACAACCTCAAGGAGGAGCAGGCAACCGACCGCAAGCTTACCGAAATAGCGGAAAGCAAGGTCAACCTGCAAGCCGCCGAGTAGGGCAGTGAGCGAGAACAAGGCAAGGCTGGGTTGAAAGCCCGGACTTGCCTTTTGCGCCGCCGGAACCGGAACGGACTTTGCCCGTTCTCGGTTGAACATTGTCGCGCAGGGAGTTTGTCATGGCGCCGCGCCCGGCCTGGAGAGGGTATCTCAAGCTTTCGCTGGTCACTTGCGCCGTCGAACTGACCAATGTCGTCACCCAGGCCGAGAAAGTCTCGTTCCGCGTGCTCAACCGCAAGACCGGCAATACCGTCAAGCGCGTCTATGTCGATTCGGCAAGCGGCAAGCCGCTCGATGAAGGCGACGAGATCAAGGGCTACGAGATCGGCGACGGCGACTTCGTCCAAATCGAGGAGGAGGAGATCGAAGCCGTGCAGATCGAATCCTCGCATACGATGAGCCTCGATGGTTTCATCGAAAAATCCTCGATCCAGCAGATCTATCTCGATGCGCCCTATTATGTGACGCCTGCGGACGAGGTCTCGGAAGAGGCCTTCGCCGTCATCCGCGACGCCATGGCCGCCAAGAAGACGGCGGGGCTAGCCCGCATTGTGCTCTATCGCCGCGAACGTCCGGTGGTCATCGAGCCGTTGGGCAAGGGTCTGCTGCTGACGACCCTGCGCTATGGCGATACGGTTCGCGGGCCCGAGATAGTGTTCGGCGACATCAAGACGGTGAAGACCGACGCCGAGATGATCAGGCTGGCCGAACACATCGTCGATGAGAAACAGGCGACGTTCGATCCTTCCGAATTCGAGGACAAATACGAAAATGCCCTGATCGAGCTGGTCCGCGCCAAGAAGGCCGGCAAGAAGGCACCGAAGACCAAGGCGGAACCACGGCCCTCCAACGTCGTCAACCTCTTCGATGCGCTGAAGAAGAGCCTTTCGTCGGAAGCCGGTGCGCCGGCAAAGACCGGACGCCCGGCAAAAGGCGCCAAGTCCAAAGCCGCCCGGCGCAAATCTGCTTAGGATCCGCCCATGGCCAGCCTCGAGCAGTATCACGCCAAGCGCAATTTCAAGAAGACGGCCGAACCAGCCGGCAAGGTTACGCGCGGCAAGAAAGCCGTGCCGGGTGGCATCTTCGTCATCCACAAGCATGCCGCCACCAGGCTCCACTACGACCTTCGTCTCGAGCATGGTGGCGTGCTGTGGAGCTGGGCCGTGACGCGAGGCCCGAGCCTCGACCCGCACGAAAAGCGGCTCGCCGTGCATGTCGAGGACCACCCGATCGACTATGCGCCGTTTGAAGGCACCATCCCGAAGGACCAATATGGCGGCGGCTCGGTCATTGTCTGGGATGAGGGAACTTGGGTCCCCGATGGCGACCCGGCAAAGGCGATGAAGAAAGGCCATATCAGTTTCGAACTGCATGGCCACAAATTGCATGGCGCATGGCATCTGGTGCGGCTGAAGCCGCGTCCGGGCGAAAAGCGTGACAACTGGTTGCTGATCAAATCCGACGATGCCGCCGCGCGTCCGGGCGAGGACATTTTGCAGGAGGCGCCGCAATCGGTGAAATCCGGCCTGACCATCGAGGAGGTCGGCGAAGGCAAGACCGCCGACGGCAAGAAGCCAAGGGTCTGGCAGTCCGACAGGCCGGCTACCGGCAAGAAGGCAGTCGCGGCAAGGCGGCTCGAATTCATCGAACCGGCGCTCGCAACGCTGGAGCGGGACGCGCCGCCCGGCAAGGACTGGCTGCATGAGGTGAAGTTCGACGGCTATCGCATGCAGTCGCAGCTTGCCGGCACCGAGGTGCGGCTTTTGACGCGCGCCGGCCTCGACTGGACCGACAAATTCGGTGGCGCAATTGTCGCGGCACTTGGCGGCCTGAAATGTACCGATGCGATCATCGACGGCGAAATCGTCGTGCTGGCGGATAACGGCGTCTCGTCATTCTCGCTGCTGCAGCAAGATCTGTCGGCGGGCCGCACGGATCGTTTCATCTACTACGTTTTCGACCTGTTGCGTCTCAACGGTGAGGATATCCGTTCCGAGCCGCTGGTCGAGCGCAAGGAAAGGCTGCGCACTTTGCTCGCCGGACAGGCCGAGGATCAGGCCGTGCGCTTCAGCGACCACTTTGCCGAGCCCGGCAAGATCATGCTGGAGCATGCTTGCCGGCTGGGGCTCGAAGGCGTCGTCTCCAAGCGTGCCGATGCGCCCTACCGCAGCGGTCGTGTTCCCTCGTGGGTGAAGTCGAAATGCACGGCGCGCCAGGAATTCGTCATCGGCGGCTATATGCCGTCGGACAAGACCGGGCGCGGCCTGCGCTCGCTGCTGGTCGGCTATCACGAGGGCGGCAAGCTGCGCTATGCCGGCCGCGTCGGCACCGGCTTCACGGCCAAAAGCACCAACGAGTTGAAGAAGAGGCTTGATGCGCTAAAGACGACGTCCTCGCCCTTCGACAGGGCGGTGCCAAGGGGCAAGGGGCTGGTCTGGGTCAAGCCCGAACTTGTCGGCGAGGTGGAGTTTCGCAGTTGGACGTCGGACCGTATAATACGCCACGCGTCGTTCCAGGGACTGCGCGAGGACAAGCCGGCGGAGGAAGTCGTGCAGGAGAAACCGAAAGCACACTCAGCGCCGGCAGAGCAGCCCAAGGCAAAGCCCGCCAAACCCGCCGGGACGGCGAAAACGTCGGTTACGCTGTCTCGCCCGGACAAGCTTCTGTGGCCGCAGGAGAAGGTATCGAAGCAGGATCTGGTCGATCATTATGCGCTTGTCTGGCCGCGCATGAAGCAGTTCATCGTCAATCGGCCGCTCAGCTTGGTGCGGGCGCCGGACGGCGTCGGCGGCCCACGCTTTTTCCAGAAGCATGCCTCAGCGGGCATGAGTGAAAAAATAGCCGTGATGAAGGATCCGACGGACGGCGAGGAAATCCTGTTCATCCGCGATTTCGACGGTGTCGTGGCCCTGGTGCAGCTCGGCGTCGTCGAGATCCACATCTGGGGCTCGACCACGGACGAACTGGAAAAACCCGACCAGATCATCTTCGATCTCGATCCCGACGAGGGCGTCGACGTGAAGGCGGTGCGTGCCGCGGCGCTCGATATCCGCAGCCGGCTCGACGAACTGTCCCTGCCGAATTTCGTCAAGACCTCGGGCGGCAAGGGCTATCATGTCGTCGTGCCGCTGAAGCCGTCGGGGGATTGGGACGAGGTCAAAGGCTTCGCCCATGAGTTCGCCCGAGCGCTCGAACAGGCCGCGCCCGACCGCTACACGGCGACGCTGTCGAAGAGGGCGCGCACCGGCAAGATTTTCGTCGATTATCTGCGCAACGGCCGCGGCGCCACCACGGTTGCGCCCTATTCGTCGCGCGCCAAAAAGGGAGCCACGGTATCGATGCCAGTGACCTGGGCGGAGATCGAGGCCGGATTGCCGCCGAACGCCTTTCCGATCGGCGACAAGACGACGCTGAAGCGGCTCGGGCAAGCCGATCCCTGGGCGGATTTTTTCAAGCAGGCCAAGCCGCTCAAGCGCGGCTAATGCATGTCGCGCAAAAATGTGCAGCGGTTTGCGACAACGACATGCTTCAAAACAAAAAAGATAGAGCGGTTCGGCGTTTCCGTGAAACGACGAGCCGTTCTAGTGCGTCGAAGCGAGCCGTCAGGCGAGAAACGTCTTCTCGAACGCCTGCTTGCCTGTCGGCGAGAAAATCACCGCACGGCTGTCCTTCTCGCGCCGCGCCCATTTCTCGGCGAGGATCTTGTCGAGAATGGCGGCGCCCAGCGTGCCGGCGAGGTGCGAGCGCCTCACGCTCCAGTCGAGGCAGGCGCGGCACACCGGTCGCCGCGCTTTGGTATGGATGTCGATGCCGATCGCGGCGAAATGCGAGTCGGCCGACGGCCCAAGCTGGATCACCTTGTCATCGCGCACGAGCACTTGTCGAGCCACAAGACGGTCCAGCATCGCCACCGCCTGCTCGCCGGCGAGGTGATCGTAGCAGACCCGCGCCACGCGCATGGCCGCGTCGCGTGGGCCAGGCCGCACTCGTTGCGGCCCGACCGCAGCGGCAACACCTGTGATCGCCTCGATCATGCCTGCTACCTGCGGACCGGCGAGGCCGTAGTAGCGATGCCGTCCCTGGCTTGCCAGCGTCAGCAGCCCGCCTTCCATCAGCTTCGACAGATGCGAGCTCGCTGTCGGAAGCGACACGCCGGCCTCGAGTGCCAGTTCGCTCGCCGTCAGTGCCGTGCCGCCCATCAGTGCGGACAGCATGTTTGCCCGCGCCGGATCGCCCACCAGGCTGGCAATGCGGGCTATGTCAGGTCCTTCGCGCATGGTTCGTTCCTCATCGAAGCATCCTCGTCAGAAAAGCATTAGTCTCGATGCAAATCAAGGAGACAACGATGCCTGCAAGGACCATTCTCGGCGCCGCGCCTGCTCGCCGGCCGTTCCCGTTCATTGTCTTGCGCCGCTTGCGGCTGCGGCTCCTGAAGCGGTGGTACGACCGTCATTTGCAGCGTCTCGACCTCGCCGAAATCGACGATCATCTGCTGCGTGACCTTGGCCTGACACCTGAAGACGTCCGCCGCGAATGCGCGAAATCGTTCTGGCAGGCATGATCAGCGAGGGATTTGCCTAGCATATCGATCTTCGGAACGTTTCGATCCGGCTCGAACTGTGACCGCAAGAAAACATCGACCGCCAAGGAGGCGAAAATGACCATCACCTGCTTCATCCGCTACGAGATCGATCCGTTCGGCAAGGCGGCGTTCGAGGAATATGCACGCAATTGGGGGCAGGCGATCCCGCGTTGCGGCGCCGATCTGATCGGCTATTTCGCGCCGCACGAAGGCTCGGCCACCAGGGCTTATGCCGCCTACAACATCGACAGTCTTGCGGCCTACGAAGCCTACCGCGCCCGGCTCGCCGCCGATCCCGCCGGCAAGGCGAACTACGAGTTCGCCCGACGGGAAAAATTCATTCTGAAGGAGGACCGCATCTTCCTCAAGCTGGCCTCCGGGCCGCATGCTCCTTTGGTGAAGCCATGATCGCCGTCATCTTCGAGGTCGAGCCGGCGGCGGGCAAGCGCGATGCCTATCTCGGCATCGCCGCCGACCTGCGCCCACTGCTCGACGGCATCGACGGTTTCCTGTCGATCGAGCGCTTCCAGAGCCTTGCCGATCCGAACCGCATCCTGTCGCTGTCCTTCTGGCGCGACGAGGACGCGGTGAAGACCTGGCGCAACACGCAGGAACATCGGCAGGCGCAGAAGGCCGGGCGCGGCGGTATCTTTGCGGACTATCGTTTGCGCATCGCCCATGTCGTGCGCGATTACTGCCTGACCGAACGCGCCGAGGCGCCTCAGGACAGCCAGGCGATGAATGGTTAAGGACTGTTAAGCATTCCCGATCAGCACCCCTGCCGCAAACACCAGCGCGCCGCCCAGCACCACCTGGAAGGCGGCGCGCCAGAATGGCGTCTGCATGTAGCGGTTCTGCACGAAGGCGATCGCCCACAGCTCGAAGAAAACCACCACGGCGGCGACAATGGTCGCCGTCCAAAAAAGCGGGATTAGATAGGGCAGCGCATGGCCGAGCCCGCCCAGCGTCGTCATGACGCCGACGGTCAGCCCGCGTTTTGCCGGCGAGCCGCGGCCCGATAATTTGCCGTCGTCGGAAGCCACCTCGGTGAAACCCATCGAGATGCCAGCGCCGATCGAGGCGGCAAGCCCGACCAGAAAGGTCTGGAACGTATCATGCGTGGCAAAGGCGGCGGCAAAGATCGGCGCCAGCGTCGACACCGAGCCATCCATCAGCCCGGCCAGCCCCGGTTGGACATAGGTCAGGATGAACTGGCGCTGCTCGGCTGCCGTTTCTTCGTCCTTGACCGCGCCCGGCACATGCTTTTGCTCCAGCCGCTGCGCCAGTGTCTCGTGGCCCTGTTCTGCGATCGCCAGGTCGTCGAGCAGCTTTCGCGTCGACGCATCGCCTGTGCGTTTGGCCGCCTCGATATAGAACAGGTAGGCCTGCCGCTCCATGGCCTCGGCTTGGCTGCGCACATGATCGATGCCGAGCGGCCTCACCAGCCAGTCCGGCTTGCGTTCGTAATAGCCCTTCACATGTTCGCGCCGGATCAGCGGTATGCGCTCGCCGAAACGCTTGCGGTAAAGCTCGATCAGCGAATCGCGATGGCCGTCCTCCTCCTCCGCCATCTCCTCGAACACCTTGGCCGATTGCGGAAAGCTCTCCGCCAGCCCGTCGGCATAGGCGCGATAGATGCGCCCGTCATCCTCCTCGGAGGAGATGGCGAGCGCCAGGATCTCCTGTTCCGAGAGCGATTCAAAGGGACGGCGGCCGAAGCCGAAAACGCGGGAAAGCATGAGAAATTCACCCTAGTTTAGAATAGTTCTAAACTATGACCTCGCACGTCGCCGGTCAATCGTGTGCGCTCCACTCATGCTCAAAAGGTACAGGCTTCAAAATCCCGAACACATCGCCGTTGCTATCGGCAAACGTTCACTTATATAACCGAATCTCAACCAAGACAAAGGAACGCCGCAGATGCCGGAAAAACAGCAGCTGTTTGATCCCAAACCGGTTCTCGACCTTATCGCTAATATTGAGGCGGATCTGCAGCGCCTGAAAGGCCTGGTCGAGCAGCAGGTCGAAAAATTTGATCCCGCCAATCCGCACAACAAGGCTCCCGACGGCAAGTTGACCGAGGAGGGCGTCGAGTGCTGCTATCGGCTGTTCGACGAGGGCAAGTCGCGCTATTCGGTCGCCCAACAGATGAAGATCTCCTTCGCCGCCGCCACCCACCGCTTCAACACCTGGCGCAAGATGGGCGGCCCCAAACGGCAAAAGACGCTGTTGGGGTGAAGAGCGGCAGGCTATGCCGGTCAATCGACAACGATTTGTCGACTGAAGCGACGAATGCATGGCAGAGGGCCGAGGAGGCGGTGGGACAGTCACGCCCCACTCTCCTGCCTCCAAGGACGAATTGTAACGGTCACATTTTTTCATTGGTGCGCCGCCTCCCTTTCCGTGCAGCATAGGCGGTCTCATCTCTTGCAGGACCTAGCCATGACCATCCCTCCCGGCATCGCCGATATTCACAGCGCAGCAGTGCGATTGTCCGGACTGATCGTCGAAACGCCGCTGATCGAATCGCCGGAGTTGAACAATCGCTTCGGCGCCAGGATCCTGTTCAAGCCGGAGACGTTGCAGCGCACCGGCTCGTTCAAGTTCCGCGGTGCATACAACAAGCTCTCCTCGCTCTCGGCGGAAGAACGCGCCCGCGGCGTCGTCGCCTTCTCGTCGGGTAATCACGCGCAAGGCGTCGCCGCCGCGGCGGCGATGTTCGGCGTCAAGGCCGTAATCGCCATGCCTACCGACGCGCCGGCGATGAAGGTCGGCAATGTCAGGAAGATGGGCGCCGAAGTGATCACCTTCGACCGGGTCCGCGACGATCGCACTGCCGTCGTCCGTTCTTACGTGGAAAAGGGCATGGTCCTGGTGCCGCCTTACGACGATCCGGCCATCATCGCCGGCCAGGGCACGGTCGGCCTCGAATTGATGCGCCAAGCAAGAGCACTTGGCGTCAGCCTCGATGCGGTAGTGGTTCCCTGCGGCGGCGGCGGGTTGAGCAGCGGCATTTCGATCGCGGCCAAGGACGCCTCGCCGGGCACCGCCGTCTGGGCCGTGGAACCCGAGCATTTCGACGACAGACGCCGGTCGCTGATCAAAGGCGCCAGGGTGTCGAACGCGCCCGGCCACACCTCGATCTGCGATGCCCTTCTCGTCGCCGAGCCGGGTGCGATCACTTTCGAGATTAACCGCGAGAATCTCGCGGGCGCCATCGCCGTTTCCGACAAGGCGGTGGCACAGGCGATGCGCGATGCGATGGCTTGCTTGAAGCTGGTGGTCGAACCTGGCGGTTGCGTCGGCTTGGCCGCGCTGTCGTCAGGCGAGATCGACCTTGCCGGCAAATGCATTGCCGTGGTGCTCTCCGGCGGCAATGTCGATCTCAGCACCTATGCCGAGATCATTGCTGCCGGCTAGGATAGCAACCAGTTCCAGCTCATGTGCCGATTCGAGGTGCTCAAGCGTCCGTTGTACCCGGTCGAACCGGTACCCTTCAAAGACTGAGATCAATGAAACTGTTCTTCAGCCGCAATCCCAATCCTCGCCTCGCGGTCGCGGTGGCACGGTATCTCAACGCCAAGGTCGAGTTTGAATTCGCCTCTCCCTTCGCTCCGGGCCAGGCCGAGCGATTTCGCCCGCTCAATCCAAATCTTTCATTGCCCATCCTTATAGGTTCGGGAAAAAGCCTCTGGGAGGCCGACGCCATAGCCTGTCGGCTTTCGCGCGATATGCATTCGGATTTCTGGCGCGCTGGCGACGACGAGCCCGAGATGATCCGATGGCTGAGTTGGGGGAAAGAGAACTTCGCAAGAGCCTGCGATGTCGTGCATTTCGAACGCGGGACCAAACAGCGCTATGGGCTCGGCCCGATAGATCAGGCGCGGGTTGAGGAGGGCCTGAGCGACTTCCGCACGGCCGCTGCCATACTTGATGCCGAGCTTTCTGAGCGCGAATGGCTGGTCGGCGCTTCGGTTTCCTATCCCGACTTTCGAATGGCGACGTTTCTGCCCTTCAACGATGTCGCCCGATTGCCGCTCGATGACTATCCCTCTGTCAGTCGCTGGTATCTTCAACTCGAAGAAATCGACGCCTGGCGCGATCCCTTCGAAGGGCTCAATGCGCCTGAGTTGACACCGGTCCCGGGCCAGGCCAAGTCCGTGTGAATCTCGATCATTTGCAAAAGCGGATCGAGTTCGACCCTAATCCAGCGTCCGGCGGAACCGCACCAGCGCAATACCGGCGAACAGGGCCACGAACACCACCAGCCAGCCGATTTCCGTTGCCACCGCCGGCAGTTCGGCGCCCTTCAGCATCACCGCGCGGATGATGCGCAGGAAATGCGTCAGCGGCAGCACCTCGCCAAAGACCTGCGCCCAGTCCGGCATGCCGCGATAGGGGAACATGAAGCCGGACAGCATGATCGACGGCAAGAAGAAGAAGAAGGTGAGCTGCAGGGCCTGCATTTCCGTGCGGGCGATCGTCGAGATCGTGTAGCCGAGCAGCACCAGCGCCAAGACGAAGATAAGGACCGCCGTCAACAGCAGCGACATCGACCCGGTGAAGGGGATGGCAAACAGAAGCTTCGAGGCTGCCAGCACCACCAGCACCTGCACGGCGCCGACCGCCAGATAGGGCAGCACCTTGCCCAGCATGATCTCGAGCGGACTTGACGGCATCGCCAGAAGGTTCTCCATCGTGCCGCGCTCGGTCTCGCGCGTCAGCGCGATCGAGGTCATCATCACCATCGTCATCTGCAGGATGACGCCGAGCAGGCCGGGCACGATGTTGTATTGGGAGACGGCTTCCGGATTGTAGCGCCGGTGCACCACCACCTGGAGCTGGCCCCGGGCAGCTTCGGCCGCCGTCTCCTGCATGCCGCGTGCCCTGAGCAGCGCCTGGTTGGCAACGGTGCCGAGCGTCGAGATGGCGCCGCTGGCGACGGCCGGGTCGGTCGCATCCGCCTCGATCAGAATCTGCGGGCTGTCGCCGCGCTCGACCCGCCGGGCAAAATCGGCGGGAATGGTGACGACGAAGGCGACGTCGCCGCGCGCCATCAGGAATTCGGCTTCGACGGCACTTTGCGCGACGTGGTCGAAGCGGTAATAGCCGGTGGTCTGCAGTGCCGAAACCATGGCTCGTGTGTAAGGATCGCTGCTCATCGCCACCAGCGCTGCCGGCAGGCTCTTCGGATCGTTGTTGATGGCATAGCCGAACAGCACCAGCTGCATCAACGGCACGCCGAGCATCATGGCGAAGGTGATGCGGTCGCGCCGCATCTGGATGAACTCCTTGATCAGCAGCGCGCCTAGCCTGGCGAACGAAAAGATGCTGTTTATCCCATTTTTCATCCCATGTTGTCCTTCGAACCGGACATGAACTGGATGAACACATCCTCCAGGCTGGTCTCGCCGGGCGTCACCGTAACGCCCTCGTGCTCTTTCTCGACATCGGCGAGCGCTGCCTGAAGTGCCGTCCTGTCGGAGCCGACGACATGCAGCGTCGCGCCGAACGGCGCCACCTGGTCGACGCCGGGGCGGCCATGAAGTGCGGCAGCGACCTGATCGAGCCGCGGCCCTTGCAGGACGAAGGTGGTCAACCCGGCATTCCTCACCACGTCCTCGACCGTGCCGGTGGCCAGCATCTTGCCGTAGGAGATGTAGCTGATGCGATGGCAGCGCTCGGCCTCATCCATGTAATGGGTGGAGACCAGCACGGTCAGGCCGCCGCTCGCCAGCCGGTGGATCTCGTCCCAGAATTCGCGTCGCGCTTTCGGGTCGACGCCCGCCGTCGGTTCATCGAGCAGCAGCAGTTTCGGCTTGTGCATGATGCAGGCGGCCAGCGCCAGCCGCTGCTTCCAGCCGCCGGACAGGGTACCGGCCAACTGGTTCCTGCGCGATGTCAGGCCGAGCTCCTCAAGCGTCTTAGCCACGTGCTCGTCGAGCGGCTTCAGCCGGTACAGCCGTGCCACGAATTCGAGATTCTCGCCGATCGTCAGATCTTCGTAGAACGAGAATCTCTGCGTCATGTAGCCGACTTCGCGTTTGATCCGCAGGCTGTCGGTGCGGATGTCGAAGCCCAGAACCGTGCCTTCGCCCTCATCCGGCGTCAGCAAGCCGCACATGATGCGGATGGTCGTCGTCTTGCCCGAGCCGTTCGGCCCGAGGAAGCCGACGATCTCGCCCTCGGCCACAGCCATAGTCACATGGTCGACGACGGTCTTGTCGCCGAAGCGCTTGACCAGGCCGTGCACGTCGATGACGTTCATTTTCCGATGTCCGCCAGATCGACGTCGACGATCTGCCCGGGCTGCAATGCGCTGGCGTCGCCCTCCGGCCGCGCTTCGACCAGATAGACCAGCTTTTGCCGGGTCTCGAGCGAGTAGATCACCGGCGGCGTGAATTCCGGATCCGGCGACACGTAGCTGACGCGAGCCTTCACGCCCGATCCGCAACCGTCGCAATGGACGTTGAGCAGCGTGCCGACATCGACCGAGGAGAACGCGCTTTCCGGCACATAGACGCTGAGCTTCACCGCGCCATCCGGCAGTATCGAGATGACCGGCGCGGTCGGCCCGGCCGTGTCGCCGGGATAGCGGATGACATCGTTGACCCGGCCGGGCGAGGGCGCCGTCAGCACGCGCTTCGACAGCCGCCACTGCGCTTGCTCCAGCGCCGATTGCGCCTGCCTGACCTGATTGTCGGCGGCCTTGATCGTCTCGGGCCGTGCCGGCAGGCCACCGACGGCGAGATTGGCCTCCGCCTGGCCGACCTGTGCGTTGGCCGTCTCCAGCGTCGCGGAAGCCGTGTCGTAGTCGGCCTGTGTGCCGGTGCCGCGTTTGAACAGATCGCTGGCGCGGATGTAACGGCGTTTGGCGTCGGCGGCTTGCGCCTTGGCCATGTCGACCTGCGCCTTAAGCACCGCGATCTCTTCCGGCCGCTTGCCGACCTGCAGGTCGGCGAGTTGCGCCTGGGCCTGCGCAAGGGCCGCCTCGGCTTGCGCGATGGCGATCTTGGCGTCGGCGTTTTCCAGCGTCACCACCGGCGTGCCGGGCGCGACGCGGTCGCCGCGCTTGACCACAATCGTCTCGACCTGCGCCACCTCGATCGGCGCGAGCAGGACGTAGTCGCCCTCGACGTAGCCGACGGCGAGCGGTGCTCCCGGCGCGCAGGCGCTGAAAAGCTGGGCGGCAAGCGGCAAAGAACAGAGCAGGCTCATGATCCACGATCCTTTCGGGCAGCCAAATCGCGCCGAGCCAAAATCGCGCTGAGATTATCCGTCACCACCGCCGCGATCTTTCCGGCCTCGTCATTGCCGATCTCGCGCCAGCCCATGCGGCGCATAACCGCCTCGCGGCCGATGCGGAAATAGACGACCTGGCCAATCAGCGTGAACACGGTGAGTTTTGTGCGCTCGCTCTCGGCCGGCTCGCCCGTCGCCTGTTCCCAGATCAGGCAGAGCCGGTTATGCGCCGGTTCGAACACGCCGTCATAGATACGGTCGAGCGCCGCGGTAGGATGCGACAGCTCGCGCAGGACGAACTGTACAATCTCGCCGGCTTCCGGCCTTGCCGCGATGAAGGCGACCATCCGCTCCAGTGCGACGGCTAAATGTGCCCGCGCGGCCTCGGTGTCCGCCAATGCCGCGACCGGCGCCTGCAGATTGCCGATCGCCTGGCCGGCAACGGTCTGGATGGTGTCGACGATGTAGTCGGCCGCCGCGTTGCGGAGCCCTTCCTTGCCGCCGAAATGATAGGCGATCGAGCCGATATTGGCCTTGGCCTCCGCCGCGATCTGGCGCGTCGAGGTGCCGTCGAAACCTTGCCGTCCGAACAGTTTCAACGCCGCGCGGACAAGTGCCGCCCGCGTCATATCGGCGGCGGTCTTGGGCGCCTCATGAGGAAGGCCGCTGGCGCTGGGCGATTTGATCATGGCCAATAATTTAATCAATCGAATGATTAAAGTCAAGTGCGGTCAAGCGGCTTGCCAACTCTGGCCGTGCGCGCTTTAGTGCCTAGCCATGGGCAAGGAAATCGAGCGTAAGTTCCTGGTCTCAGGTGAGGAATGGCGGGCAATGGTCGAGGCGGACATTCATATCCGTCAATTCTATCTAGTCGCCGAACCCAGCCGCACGGTGCGTGTGCGCATCAGCAACGATGCGGCCGCCAAGCTGACGCTCAAGTTCGGCAGCCAGGCACGCGAGCGCGATGAATTCGAATATCCGGTACCTTTGGCGGAGGCGCAGGAGATGCAGGCCTTTGCCATCGGACATGTCATCGAGAAGACACGCCACCATGTTAGACACCGCGGCTATCGCTACGAAGTCGATGTCTTCGGCGGGACGCTTGCGGGGTTGGTGATCGCCGAGCTCGAGACGCCGGATGATGTACAGGACGAAATGCTGCCACATTGGCTCGGCCGTGAAGTCACCGGCGAGCCAAGATTTTACAACGCGTCGCTCGCCCTTGGGGGGATTCCGGAGATCGTCGCATGAGCTTTCGTATCGATCCGCGCATGTCGCTGACCGGAGAGGTCAGGCGCATCCTCGCCGAGGAGATCGGCAAGGCGCTTGTCCATCTGGACGCCGCGCGTGACAGGCCCGAACAGGGGCTGCACAAATGCCGCAAACGGCTGAAGAACGTCCGCGCCTTGCTGCGCCTTGTCCGTTCCGGAGACGAAACATTCTGCGTGACGGAGAATCAGTGCTACCGCCAGGTGGCGGCCCTGCTTGCCGGCCCGCGCGAGGCGACCGCACTGGTGGAAACAATCGACCGGCTGGCGGCAAGCTTTTCCGAGCAAAGTGCCGGCGATGGCCTCGGTGCCGTGCGTGACAGGCTCGTCGCGCGCCAGCATGAACTGCATGGCGGAGCAGGCCTCGATGCTGCGATAGGCGCGGCGATTTCCGTTTGCGAGAAAGGTGTCGCCCGGATCGACAAGCTCGCTCTGCCCGACCAGCCGGAGCAGGCTGCCGACGTGCTCGCCGAAGGCGCGCGCACCACTTTGCGTCGCGCCAGGAAAGCGCTGGATAAGGCGGCTTCGCGCGGCGAAGCCGATGACTTTCACGATCTGCGCAAGGCGGCCAAGACGCATGGCATGCACCTGTCGCTGCTCGGCAGGCTGTGGCCGACGCCGATCAAGACGCGGCGCAAGGCCGTCGACGAGTTGGGCGAGCGGCTTGGCGAGCTGCACGATGTGTTCGTCATGCGCGCGCTTCTAGATGCCGAGGACCAGCCGCTCGGTCCTGCTGAAGAGACGCGGTTGCTTGCCAAGCTGCTGAAGCGTTCGGAAAAGAGCCTGAAAAAGACCTGCCTCGCCGAGGCGGTCGAGCTTTTCGGCGACAGCCCGAAGCGCTCGACGAGGAAGCTCGCCCGTAAGGCGCGCGAAGATCTCACAGTTGCGCACGAAGACGCCGGCACGCCTGGCGTGGGCTGATCATGGTCTAACTTGCCGCCCTGTGGTAATCGCCGTCTGGCATGACCGAGCCCGGCGACACGCTTCTGGACCGACTTGGCCGCTGGCTTGCCGGCCGGCTGCAGGAGGAATCGTCCGGCTACGAGCCTTACACGCCGTCGGACGCCGAAACGTTGCGCCGCACGCTCGAGCCCGGCGACATCCTGCTCATCGAAGGCAACCAGAAGATCTCGGCGGCGATCAAATACCTCACCCAGTCGACCTGGTCGCATGCCGCCTTCTATATCGGCGATGCATTGCCGGAGCCGGAGGACGGATCGGAGCGGCGGCGCCTGATCGAGGTCACGCTCGGCGATGGCTGCATCGCCGTGCCGCTGTCGCGCTATCGCAGCTACAACACCCGCATCTGCCGGGCGAGTGGCCTGGCTCCGGACGATCGCGAAGCGGTCGTCGCGTTCATGATCGGCAGGCTCGGTCTCAGATACGATCTCAGGAACATATTCGACATGCTGCGCTACTTCTTGCCGACGCCGCCGGTGCCGGTGCGCTGGCGCCGCCGCATGCTGGCTTTCGGTTCCGGCGACCCGACGCGCGCCATCTGCTCGTCGCTGATCGCCGAGGCGTACGGCCTGATCCGCTACCCGATCCTGCCGGAGATTACCCGGGCGCCTGGCCGTGCCTCGGCCCAGTCGAGCTATTCGCGCAGGGAAATCCTGCACATCCGCCATCACTCGCTCTACACGCCGCGCGATTTCGACCTGTCGCCCTATTTCCGTATTGTCAAGCCGACGCTGGAATACGGCTTCGACTACCGGCAGATGGTCTGGGATGACAAGGTGGCGAACAAGACCGCCGAATAGCCGCTCGATCTTGTGTTTGAGCAGGGGACCCTCTGAGAACCGGTTTGCGGCCGATACTCAGGGGGTAAGAAGCTCAGTCAGACTGGCTGCCGCCAACAGCCCGGACTCGGTCGTTCTGCATTTTGACCTAGGCCGGCAGACGTCGTCCGTTTGCGGCAGCCGCAACTCGATCGTCGGTCCGTGCGCCTGCGTCGCGCGGATGCGGCCCGATCGGCATGATCACCGGGAACGGCGTTGCGCCGAACGCAAACGTCCATTTGTAGCCGACCAGTCGGTCTTCAGGCGTCGTGTGCTGGTCGTGATGAGCAAGCAATTTGGCGCGCTCCGCCAATTCCTCCGCCTCGCGCCTGACCATTTCCGCCGTTTCCGGCCGCATCCGCCTGGAGAAGCTGACGAACGTCGACTCGCGCTCAAGATGGGTGATGGCCCAGCCGATGAAATTCTTGTTGGTCGTCTCGAACAGCGGCCGCAATGGCCCCTCGAAATTCCACTGGATCGGCGCCTCGATCAGCAGCCTTGCCGACAGGCCGCGACCGAGCGCGACCAGGCCGAGTTCCTCGAGCTCGCGCAGATAGAGGAACATCGAAGCCTCGCTCAGCCCTTGTGAGCGCATGATGCCTTCGGGCGTGAATTTCTCGGAAAGCATGACAAAGACGAACAGCAGTGCCGACCGCCCGGCGAGCTTGCGCTCGATCTCCGGCGCGATCTGGTTGGCGGGTCCTGGTCCTCTGTTCATAGAGCCGAGCACGTTCTCCAACTCTACGCCGGCGGCAGTGCAGATCTCCATCAGCCGGTCGAGCTTGCAGTTGCGCTCGTGGAAGATGCGCTTCACCGTCGGCTCGGAAACACCCATCCGCTCGGCAAGGACGCGATAGGTGATGCCCTTTGCCTTAAGCGTCCGCTTCAGCGCTTCGAAGATCAGGCCGTTCATGGGATGCACCTCTTTCGCACGATTTGGTATCAGCCTTCGGTACTAGTCCTGATAGCTCTTCCCGAAAAGTATCGAAAAGCCTAGCTCTCCGCCAGTCCATTACAGGAGACTAGCCATGAAGAGCCTCTTCACCTCGATACTTCTCGCCCTGGTCGGCATCACCGCCGCGCCGGCAGTTCAGGCCGCTGAACTGTGGCGCACCGGCGGCCTCGAGCAGCCTGAATCGGCGCTGTTCGACGCCGCCGGCCAGCGCGTTATCGTCTCGAACATCGTCGGCAATCCCGGCGAAGCCGACGGCAACGGCTATCTGTCGATCCTGTCGATGGACGGCAAGCTCGTCACGCAACACTGGACCGACGGCATGGACGCGCCCAAGGGCATGGCGATTGTCGGCGGCAAACTCTACGTCGCCGACCTCACCCATGTGCGCGTCGTCGACCTCGCAAGCGGCAAGCTAACATCGACGATCGACGTGCCGAACGCGGTCTTTCTCAACGACATGACCGCCGACGCGTCCGGCAAGATCTACGTCACGGATATGCTTGCCGATACGATCTATCGCATCGACCGCGACCGGCCCGAACTGTTCGTCAGGGATGCGGCGCTTGCTTCGCCGAATGGCATCTTCGCCGATGGCGGCCGGCTGATCGTCGCTTCCTGGGGCAAGGGCATCAAGCCCGACTTCAGCACCGCGGAGCCGGGCGGCCTGCTCTCGGTCGATCTTGCTACCAAGGCCGTTTCGCCACTGCCTGGCGCGGAAAAGTTTGCCAACCTCGATGGCGTCGTTGCCATCGGCGGCAGCATCTACGCCACTGCCTATATGACCGGCACGCTCTACCGCTACAAAGCCGGCGGCACGCCGCAAGCGGTTGCGACGTTCAAGCCGGGCAGCGCCGACATCGGCACCGACGGCAGGTCGACAATCTTCGTGCCGCTGATGAACGAGGGCGAGGTCTCAGCGTTAGGCCTCGACTAAGCCGGCGTTGCCAGCTCAGGCGACGGGCGCGGCTCTCCTCAGCTGCGCCCGCGCATCCGTGGTCGAGGCGCGTAAGTCACCAGCGGCCGCTTGACGCCGTGGTTGATCAGCATGCGGCGTATCCTGGGCTGAAGCGCCTGATATAATGAAGCGAACGCCGGCGCGGCTCGCTTGTGGGCCGCGCCCCCGATGACATTGGCTGCCGTCGAATCGAAGATCGGCACCGCCGAACAGTCGAGGATGAAGTTCCTGCGCTGGCGTGGTCGGCGACGTCTTCCTGTACCAAGGATTGATGGTCTGCCTCCAAACATGCAGCACTCTTTGCCAGCCGATGCGCTGTCATGCTACAAACCTCGGCATCGTTTGGCGGGACATCCACTGCGATCCCGATTGCACAGGCACGACTTCAAAAGGATGAGCGGGTGAAGATATTCAAAGCGTTGGCGACCTCGACAGCCTTGCTGTCGATGGTTTTCCTGCTGGCAGGCTGCGGTCATGGCCTGATCAACAGGCTGATTTGAGTCAGGTGCCGTCGGCCCGCCCAAGCCATCGCTGCAGGAACCGTGCCGCAAGCCAGCACAGCATCGCCCAGGCAAAGCCGGCGCACCAGCCGGCCAATACGTCGGACGGCCAGTGGACGCCGAGATAGATGCGGCTGATGCCGACCACCACCGTCGTCAGCACCGCCAGCCCGAGTACATAGATTTTCGTTGTGCGCCCGGGCAAAAACCGCGCCGCCATGCTGCCCAGCGTCAAATACGTCACCGCCGATAGCATGGCGTGGCCGCTCGGAAACGAAAGCGATGCCACATCGGCGAGATGCGAGACCAGATCAGGGCGCGGCCGGTCGATATCGAATTTCAGCACGCTTGACAGGAGCTGGCCGCCCGCTACCGCGACGAACATGAGAAGCGCCGCGCCTGGCCTGCGGATAAGAAGCAGATAGACGATCATTGCTGCCGTGATCAGCAGCAGTACGCTGGCGCTGCCGAGGCTGGTGATGTCGCGCATCGTCCCTTCCAGCCACGCCGGTCCGATCGGATTGTCGGGCTGGCCGGCCTTGCGGAAGGCAAGCAGGATTTCGGTGTCGAAGGCATGCGGCGTGGTGGCCCGCGCCAGCTCCATCAGCTCCTCGAACCCCCACAGCCCGCCGGCAATGACCAGCCCGGCCAGCAGAACCGGGAACTCCAGCCAGTTGGGCAGTCTGCTTGCAATCTTCTTCATCGGCCCGATCGCAGTTACAGCCTTTGCAGATAGGGCCCGAGCGTGATCAGCGCCACAGCTGCGATGGCAAGCACGATGCCGGTTGCCTGCAAGGCATTGACGCGCTCGCCGAAGAAGACCAGCGCCACCACATTCACCGACACCAGCTGGATCACCGCCGACAGGCTGAACGACACCGACATGCCGAATTCACGGATCAGCCTCAGCATGATCAGATTGCCCAGCGAGTAGAGCGCCAACGTCAGCACGATCTTGCCGAGGCTCGGCGCCAGCCCCCACTGTTTTGCGGCCATCGCCGCCAGCAGGAAGATCACCGTCGAGACGCAGAGCTGCCCAAGTCCCCAGAAACTCACTTTTGTTCCTCCCGATGCGGTCCCTACCGCCTGCCGCAGCTCTTGTTTCCGAAGCGCCGGTCGCGGTCAAGCGGGGCCGATGTTGGATACGAAATCGCAGGTGGCAATTTAGCCGGCATGTCATCAAACTGTGACCTGCCGGTAATACCGGATTGGCCAGGCAACACGCTCCAGCAATCCATCCAGCCAGAGGCAGGCCCTATGACCGAACATCGCACCCCTGACGCCCATTTCCGCACCAGCCTGCTCGAGGAAAACGATGGGCCAGGAGCCAATCTCACCGGCAACCGCACCATGGGTGAGATCATCGCCGCGCGGTTCTCACGCCGCGGCTTCCTCAAGGGTTCGCTTGCCGTCTCGGCCATAGCCGCTACCGTCAGCCCGCTGGCGCTGATCACCTCCGACAACGCCCGCGCCGCCGAAGGCTCCGCCTTCGCTTTCGACGAGCTCGAGGCCGGCATCGACGACAAGCATCACGTCGCACCTGGCTATGACGCCGACGTGCTGCTGCGCTGGGGCGATCCGCTGTTCGCCGATTCGCCGGGATTCGATCCGACAAAACAGTCGGCGGAAGCCCAGGCCAGACAATTCGGCTACAACAACGACTATGTCGGTTATATCCCGATCGACGGCTCGGCCGAGCACGGCCTGCTGGTCGTCAATCACGAATACACCAATCCGCACCTGATGTTTCCGGGCCTCGTCACCATCGTCGATGGCAAAGCCAAGCAGGCGCCCCTCAGCAAGGAGCAAGTCGATGTCGAGATGGCCGCGCATGGCGGCACTATCGTCGAGATACGCAAGGTATCAGGCAAATGGCAGGTCGTTCGCGACGGCAAGCTCAACCGCCGCATCACCTCCAACACCGAGATCGCGCTCTCCGGCCCGGTCGCCGGCCACGACCGCGTCAAGACCAGCGCCGATCCGACCGGCACGAAGGTCATCGGCACCATCAACAATTGCGCCGGCGGCGTCACGCCGTGGGGCACCTATGTCATGGCCGAGGAGAACATCCACGGCTATTTCTCGGGCGAGCTGCCGCAGGGCCACAAGGAGGCGGCCAATTACAAGCGCCTCGGCATTCCCGAAGGTGCCTATGAATGGGCAGCGCATTACGACCGTTTCGACATCGGCAAGGAGCCTAACGAGCCGAACCGCTTCGGCTGGATCGTCGAGGTCGACGTCCAGGATCCGACTTCGGTGCCGAGGAAGCGCACCGCCATGGGCCGCTTGAAGCATGAGGGCGCCGAATCGATCGTCGCCCAGGATGGCCGTGTCGTCTTCTATCTCGGCGACGACGAGCGCTTCGACTATGTCTATAAGTTCGTCGCCACAGGCAAGTTCGATCCGGACAACCGCGCCGCCAACATGGATTTGCTCGACGACGGCACCTTGCATGTCGCCAAGTTTGCCGACGACGGTTCGGTCGAATGGCTGCCGATCGTCTTCGGCCAAGGGCCGCTGACGGCGGAGAACGGCTTTGCCAGCCAGGCCGACGTGCTGATCGAGACGCGCCGCGCCGCCGACCTGCTCGGCGCCACCAAGATGGACCGCCCGGAAGACATCCAGCCCAATGCCGCCAACGGCAAGGTCTATGTCATGCTGACCAACAATTCGAAGCGCAAGGCCGACCAGGTCGACGCTGCCAACCCGCGTGCCGAAAATGCCTTTGGCCACATCATCGAGATCGTCGAGGACGGCGGTGATTTCACCGCGACAAAGGGCAGGTGGGAAATCCTGCTGAAATGCGGCGATCCCGCTGTGGCCGACGTCGGCGCCACCTTCTCGACCGCAACCACCGCCAATGGCTGGTTCGGCATGCCGGACAATTGCACGGTAGATACGGCTGGCCGCCTCTGGGTCGCCACCGACGGCCAAGGCCCGAAAGCCACCGGCCGCACCGATGGTTTGTGGGCTGTCGATACGGAGGGGACGGCACGGGCGACATCAAAGCTGTTCTTCCGCGTGCCGATCGGCGCCGAAATGTGCGGTCCCCTGTTTGCGCCGGACGACCAGACCGCCTTCGTTGCGGTCCAGCATCCGGGCGACGGCGGCGAGGACTGGGAGGCTTTCGGCCGTCCGTCCTACTATGAGGATTTGTCGACGCGCTGGCCCGACTTCAAGCCGGACATGCCGGTGCGCCCGGCGGTCGTTGCCATCACCAGGCAAGGCGGCGGCAAGATCGCGGTCTGACACGCAGCAAGGTCTTGCAGTCTCAAGGAAGGATTTCGGCGGTACGAAATCCTTCCTTCCGATACGGGATGCATCCATGCTGCGCATCATGCGCCGACTAATCATTCGGTGCGCTGAACCACGGCCACATTCATTGTGCTTCGCAACCTGAAGCCGATGGACTCGTATAACGCTATGGCCGCGGCGTTGCTGGCATAGGCGTGGAGATAGGGAACTTCGCCGCGCGCCACTATCCGGTTTGCCACGAATAGGGACAGCAGCTTTCCTAGGCCACCGCCGCGAAATTCCGGATGTGAGCACACCCCGCTGAGTTCAGTATAGCCAGGTCGCTTCATGCGCTCGCCGGCCATTGCCGCAAGCCTGCCCTCGATCTTCACACCCCAAAAATCGCCCAGGCTCAAGGCTTCGAGCGTGAATGGGCCAGGCTTGGTGAGCAATGCCAGGGCGAGCATCTCAGCAGCATCGTCTCGGGTCAGACGATGCACGCGCGGGTCGGAGACGATCTGCAATGGCTGCTCGGCGATCATCTGAACCCCGGCTGCGGTCGAAGTCGCGGAAAGCCCCGTGGGCAGAGCAATCGCGTCCGCTTGAAGCAGGATCACACTCTCGCCCGGGGGGACAAGGTTTTCGAGCGCCCGCAGGCTTTCCGGGTCGTCCGCACCAGTGGCGGCGAAAGGGACGATCGACGGCCGATATCGCATGGCGAGGTTGTCACCCTCCGCGAAGGCCCGATGTCGCGTCTGAAGCGCGCTCCAGATAGGGCGGTCGAGCAGATGTCTCATTGCGCGGCACCCTCAGGCTTATTTACACGACGGTCGAGAGGGGCAGCGGCGAGGCCGTCCTCGATGGCAGCCAGCTGCTCAAGAAGCGGCCCCGAAAAACCTGCGCACAAATCCGCGACCACGTTCTCGATGCAAGGCCAGACGTCGCGCTTTGCGACATCGACCAGCCGCCGCCCGTCCCGAGTAAGCGAGACGATCCTGCGCCGCTGGTCATCGGTCGACGGACTGACTTCGAGCAGTCCCAATGCGGCCAGAAGCGAGACGCTTCGCGTTACGCCTGGCTGCGCGATGCCAAGGGATTGCGCCAGTTCCCCGACCGACAGCGGACCCAGCCTGTCGAGCGCGGCCAGCAGCGGGTATTGGCTCGCCTGAACCGGGACATCCAGCCTGTCGAGCAGGCGCTGCGCCTCCGCTTGCAGTTGCTCGCCTATACGCTTCAGCCTGCTGCCCAGGCACAGAAAGCCAAGCGATCGTATGACGTCTTCCATAGGCCAATTCATCCCCATGAACATCGATAACATGATATATAACAATGCATGAAAAGCAAGATCGAGGCATTCAAGCGCGGGCTCCAGGCATCGGGCGCAGGCCTATCGCCTTCGGCAAGGAAAGGTCGATCGGTCAGGCTGCTTCGCCTGGACGAGGCCCGTTCGATCAGTTGCGCAGCCGGTAGCCGGTCCTGAAGATCCAGGCGACGATCGTTATGCAGATGAGCAGGAAGACCACCGTCATGCCGAGGCTGACGCCGACCGAAACGTCGGACTTGCCGTAGAAGCTCCAGCGGAACCCACTGACCAGGTAGACCACCGGGTTGAACAGCGTCACCGTGCGCCAGATGCCGGGCAGCATGTTGATCGAATAGAAGCTGCCGCCGAGGAAGGTCAGCGGCGTGATGATCAGCAGCGGCACCAGCTGCAGCTGCTCGAAGCTCTTCGCCCAGATGCCGATGATAAAGCCGAACAGGCTGAAGGTCACCGCCGTCAGCACCAGGAAGGCGAGCATCCAGAACGGATGCTCGATCGTCAGCGGCACGAACAGGGAGGCCGTCGCCAGGATGATCAGGCCAAGCACGATCGACTTTGTCGCCGCGCCCCCGACATAGGCGATGACGATCTCCAGATAGGACACCGGCGCGGACAGCAATTCGTAGATCGAGCCGACGAATTTCGGAAAATAGATGGCGAAAGAGGCGTTGGAGATCGATTGCGTCAGCAGCGACAGCATGATCAGCCCCGGTACGATGAAGGCGCCGTAGCTGATGCCGTCGATCTCGGTGATGCGCGAGCCGATGGCCGAACCGAAGACGACGAAATAGAGCGACGTCGAAATCACCGGCGAAACGATGCTCTGCAGCACAGTGCGAAGGGCGCGCGCCATCTCCACCCGATAGATCGCCCATACCGCATGAAGATTCATGGCCGCGCGCAGGTTCATGCCGGTTTCCTCACCAGATTGACGAAGATCTCCTCGAGCGAGCTGTTTTCGGTATCGATGTCGCGGAACTGGATGCCGGCCGCCTCGAGCTCGCGGATCAGCGAGGCGACGCCCGGCCGTTCGCTCTGGTTGTCATAAGTATAGGTCAGCTGTCCGCCATCCGGCGAAAGCTCCAGCGCGTAGTGCGAAAAAGCATCGGGAACGGTGGCCAGGGGACTGCGCAGTTCCAGCACAAGCCGTTTGCGGCCAAGCTTGCGCATCAGCTCGGCCTTGTCCTCCACCAGCACGATCTCGCCGCGGTTGATGACGCCGACGCGGTCGGCCATCGCCTCGGCTTCTTCGATGTAATGCGTGGTCAGGATGATGGTGACGCCGTCTTCGCGCAGCCGGCGCACCATCGCCCACATGTCCTGGCGCAGCTCGACGTCGACGCCTGCCGTCGGTTCGTCGAGGAACAGGATGCGCGGTTCGTGCGACAGCGCCTTGGCAATCATCAGCCGGCGCTTCATGCCGCCGGACAGCGTGATCGCCTTGGCGTCCTTCTTGTCCCAGAGCGACAGGTCGCGCAGCACCTTTTCGACGAACGCCTTGTCCGCCGGCTTGCCGAACAGGCCGCGGCTGTAGTTGACCGTCGCCCACACGCTCTCGAAGGCGTCGATGGTCAGTTCCTGCGGCACCAGCCCGATCAGACTGCGCGCGGCGCGGTAGTCGCGGTTGATGTCATGGCCGTCGACGGTGACGGAACCCGACGAGCGGTTGACGATGCCGCAGACGATCGAGATCAGCGTTGTCTTGCCGGCGCCATTCGGCCCGAGCAGCGCAAAGATCTCGCCGCGCACGATGTCGAGATTGATCTCCTTCAGCGCCTTGAAGCCGGTGGCGTAGGTCTTGGTGACCCCGGAAATCGAGATGATCGGCTGCATGGCTGAAAACGACTGCTTGAAACAGAGTTGTTGATTTAATCCGCTGAATGTCGGTCCGCAAATCCGGATGTCAATGGCGCTCCCGACAGTTCTGGACATCGAGGTTCGCCGGAATAGGCAACACCTGCCCGGTCGTCCAGCCAAATTCCACGCAAAAGCAGATTAACCGCACTGCGGCGTTCCGCCTCGCGGCGGGACGCCGCTTTGACCGTCCGGTGCATCAAGCCTATCCTTCAACAAACAAGCAGCAGCCGGAGCCGCCATGGACCCGCTCATTCTGTCGCGCATACAGTTCGGCGCGAACATCTCGTTCCACATCCTGTTCCCGGCGATCACCATCGCGCTCGGCTGGGTGCTGCTGTTCTTCAAGCTCCGCTACAACGCGACAAACGATTCCGCCTGGATGCGCGCGTATTTCACCTGGGTTAAGGTATTCGCGCTGTCCTTCGCCATGGGCGTGGTTTCCGGCGTCACCATGAGTTTTCAGTTCGGCACCAACTGGCCGGGCTATATGGAGACGGTCGGCAACATTGCCGGCCCGCTGCTGGCCTACGAAATCCTGACCGCCTTCTTCCTCGAGGCGGCGTTCCTCGGCATCATGCTGTTCGGCTTCCGCCGCGTCTCGAACCGTGTCCATACACTGGCGACGGTGCTGGTGGCCGGCGGCACCACCTTGTCCGCCTTCTGGATCATCGCGCTCAATTCGTGGATGCAGACACCGGCCGGTTTCGAGATGCGCGATGGTGTTGCGCATGCCACCGACTGGTGGGCCGTTGTCTTCAACCCGTCCATGCCCTACCGGCTCGTCCATATGCTGCTTGCTTCGGGGCTGACCGTCTCGTTCCTGATCGCCGGCCTGTCGGCGCTGCGCTATCTCTACGGCGATCGCTCGGAATCGATGTGGAAGGCCTTGCGCACCGGCGTCTTCACCGCCGCTATCCTGATTCCCATCCAGATCTTTGCCGGCGACCAGCACGGCCTCAACACGCTGGAACACCAGCCGCAGAAGATCGCCGCCATGGAAGCCAACTGGAACACCGGTCCCAACGTGCCGTTGGTGCTGTTTGCTCTTCCCGATGAAGCGGCCAAGGAGAACAAGTTCGAGCTCACCATTCCGGATGGCGCCAGCCTCATCCTCAGGCACAGCGCCGGCGGCATCGTGCCGGGTCTGAACGATTATGCCGGCAACCATCCGCCGGTATTTCCGGTGTTCTGGGGCTTTCGCATCATGGTCGGCACCGGCCTCCTGATGCTCGCCGTCTCCTGGTCGGCGGCCTTCTTCCTCAAGCGCCGCCACGGCCTGCCCAAGCCGCTGGCGCTTGTCATGGTGCCGATGGCGCTGTCCGGCTGGCTGGCGACGCTGGCCGGCTGGTACACCACCGAGATCGGCCGCCAGCCCTGGCTGGTCACCGGCGTGCTGCGTACCGCCGATGCTGTCGGGCCGGTCGCCGGCAGCCATGTCGCGCTGTCGCTCGCGGTCTATCTCATCCTCTACGTGCTGCTCTTGATCGCCTATCTCGGCGTGTTGGTGCATCTGGCATTGAAGGCGGCGAAGGATGGTGACACCTCGCCGCTACCGGGCGTCATGAACAGGCCGCTGTCGCAGCCGGTTGCGCAACCAGGAGAAACATCATGAGCGTCGACTGGCCGACCCTGCTGCCTCTGATCTTCGCCGGGCTGATGGGCCTCGCCATCCTGATCTACGTCATCCTCGACGGCTTCGATCTCGGCATCGGCATCCTGTTCGCCGCAGCCGAAGACACCGAACAGGATACGATGATCGCCGCCATCGGCCCGTTCTGGGACGCCAACGAGACCTGGCTGGTGCTGGCGGTCGGCCTGCTGCTGGTCGCCTTTCCATTGGCGCACGGCACCATCCTGACGGCGCTCTACATTCCGGTCTTCGTGCTGCTGGTCGGCTTGATCCTGCGCGGCGTCGCATTTGATTTCCGCGCCAAGGTGCCGGCCGGCAGGAAGCACCGCTGGAACCGCATCTTTTTCCTCGGCTCGGTCATCGCGTCGCTGGCGCAAGGTTATATGCTCGGCGTCTATGTGCTCGGCCTCGACGTCGGCCCTGGCGGCGTCGCTTTCGGCGCGCTGGTGGCGCTCTGCCTTGCCGCGGCCTACACGGCGATGGGAGCGGCCTGGGTCATCTATAAGACCGAAGGCGATCTGCAGAAGAAGGCGGTGCTGTGGCTGCGCACGGCGTTGGTGCTGACCGCGCTCGGCATGGTCGCGGTATCGCTGGCCACGCCCTTTGCCAGCGCGCGCATCTTCGACAAATGGTTCGTCTGGCCGGCCATGCTCTATTTGTCGCCACTGCCGATCCTGTCGGCAGTGCTGTTCCTGTGGCTGTGGCGCCAGACCTTCCATCTACCGAAACCCGGCGACCGCCACGCGCTGCTCCCGTTCCTGACATTGGCCGCGATCTTCACGCTCGGCTTTGCCGGCCTCGCCTGGTCGTTCTACCCCTTCGTGGTTCCCGACCGGCTGACCATCTGGCAGGCTGCTTCGGCACCCGAAAGCCTGGCCGTCATCCTGGTCGGGACGGTCGTCGTGCTGCCGATCATCATCTTCTATTCGTTCTTTGCCTACCGGGTGTTCGCCGGCAAGGCGACGGATCTGACCTATGACTGACCGGCATCGCCGTCGCAGCCTGAAACAGAATATTCATCTTCAAGCGGAATAACCTTCTCTGGCCGGCCCAGCAGAATCGCCGGCAAGAAGAAGGGCAACAGAATGACCCCCTTTTCTGCGGCAGGACAGGATCGGCTGCTGCTTTTGCTGATCCGGACGGTCGCGCTGATCGGCGCACTCGCGCTTGCTGGCCTGCTGCCGTCCATGCCGCAGGCGCATGCCCAGGACGCGGCCAACTGGACGGGCGTGTGGGACACGAAGTGGCGCGGCGGCGGCGCCCAGATCAAGTTCGAGCAGACGGGCACTGACGTAAAGGGCGTGTACCCGCTTTATAACGGCCGTATCGAGGCCAAGGCCGAAGGCGACAAGCTTGTCGGCCACTGGTTCGAAGGCGACCGCCAGGGCGCCTTCACCTTCGTCCAATCGCCTGACGGCGGCAGCTTCATGGGCCGCTTCGATGCCGCCACCGCCGAATGGTGGACAGGCGTGCGCGTCAGCGCCGTCGAGGATGTCCGTGTCGACCAGTCGAGCCCGATGAGCACCATGCGCTCGTTCCTGCAGACGATGAACGAGAGCGGCGCCGACAACGTGCCGCGCGCCACCGGCGGCGGCATGGGTCTTGCCGGTCTGGCAGCGGGTCTCGTCGACGTCACCGAGGCCGACCGCGGCGGCCTCAACATGCCCGATTACACCAAGCTTCTGTTCACCGTCATCGACAACGCGACGTTCCGTCTGTGGAGCCTGCCGCATGATGCGATTTCCGGAGACGAGGTGACGGCGACGCTGCCGCAATACGGCACCAGGATCTCCTTCGCCGTCACTTTTCGTCGCAAGAATGGCGGCTGGTTCATCGTCGGGCCGCCACTTGCCCAGCTCCAGGCCAAGCTCGCCGAATTCCAGGAAGCGCGTGGCGAAGCCGTCGACATGGTCGACGATCCGAGCAGGCTCGCCTCGCCGCGCGACACGTTCAAGGTGCTGTTGAGCGGCCTCACCGAAGCCGGCGACCCGGCCCAGGCGGCGCTCGACCTGCGCAACTACAGTCAGGCGGTGCGTGGCGACGAGGCGTTCCTGCTCGAGCGCTATCTCAAAAAGGTCATCGACCGCATCGGCTACGTCTATTGGCAGGAGATCCCCGACGATCCGAAGAGCAACACCCCCTTCGTCTATTTCGAGCATGCCGCCGGCAACATCGTCATCGGCCCGGTCGAGACTGAGAAGGGCAAGATCTGGCAGTTCACGCCCGAGACGCTCGCCCACATCCGCGCGCTCTACGCCGATGTCGAAGACGTGCCGGTGGCCCCGGAATTCGCCGCCTTCGCCAGCACCGACCCGTTCTTCATCGCCCGTGGCCTCGCCCGCGAGATCAGCCCCGGCCTGCTCACCCGCGCCGGCCCGATGGAGCGCTGGCAATGGTCGATGCTCGGCCTTGCCGCACTGGCCGGCATCATCTTCGGCTTCATCGCCAATGCGCTGATTTACTTGTTTGTGCGAAGGACGGACAGCCCGGCCTTCTTCCGCATTGTCGAATGGGCGGTGCGCTCGATCGTGCTTGGCTTCTTCCTGCTGTTGACGCTGCGCCCGCTCGGTCTGCCGCAAGTGGTCGCCGCCCCGGTCAAGGCAATCGCCTGGAGCCTGGTCGTGATTGGCGCCGTGCCGGTGGTCTGGCACCTGATCGGCAAGGTCGCCGACCATTACCGTGGACTGTGGCAGGTGCCCGGCTATCACGACACGCTGATTTCGCTGTCCACCGGCGTGGCGCGCGTCGCCGTGCTGGTCGTCGCCTTCCTGCTGCTGGCCGAAGTGCTCGCCATCCCCTACGAAGGCGTCATTGCCGGTCTCGGTATCGGCGGTCTGGCGGTGGCGCTGGCCGCGCAGCCGACGCTGCAGAACTTCCTCTCCGGCCTGACGCTCTATGCCGATCGGCCGGTCAGCGTCGGCGACTTCTGCAAGTTCGGCGACCAGTCCGGCACGATCGAGCATATCGGCATGCGCTCCACCCGCATCCGGTCGCTCGACCGCACGATCATCTCGGTGCCAAACTCGGATTTCGCCGGCATGCAGATCGAGAACTACGCGCATCGCGACCGCACCCGGTTCGCGACGACGCTGCAGCTGCGCTACGAAACGACGCCCGATCAGCTACGTTACGTCCTGGCCGAGCTGCGCAAGCTGCTGATTGCCCATCCGCGCGTCATCGATGAGCCGTGCCGAGTGCGCTTTGCCGGCTTTGGCGCCTATTCGCTCGACATCGACGTGTTCACCTACGTCAAAACCGCCGACGTGGCCGAGTTCCAAGCCATCCGCGAGGACATCCTGCTGTCCATGATCAACATCATGGACGATGCCGGCGCGCAGTTCGCCTTCCCTTCGTCACTGGAATACAGAGCCACCGACCTTCCGGTCGACGACGAAAAACGCATCGCCGCGGAGAAAAGGGTCAGCGATTGGCGCGAGACGGAAAACCTGCCTTTCCCCGACTTCAGCCAGATCGACAAATTCGCCCTCAACAACACACTTGCCTACCCGCCTGAGGGCTCGGCGCATTATCGCGAGACAGAGCCCGATCCGGACTCGGCCGAGGCAAAGGCGACGCTGGAGAAGGTGCGCTGGAGCCTGCCTTGGAAAAAGGGGGACTAGTGCGAAGCGCGGAAACTGCTGATCTCCCCCCTTGAGGGGGAGATGTCGCTGAAAGCGACAGAGGGGGGTCGCCGCGCGTGGAGTGCCAACTTCGTCTTCCTCGATATGCCGGACCGCGTCGCGCCAACCGAACCGACCCCCTCTGGCCTGCCGGCCATCTCCCCCTCAAGGGGGGAGATCAGCAGGCCCCAAAAGCTCAGCTCTTGTTGGCGGCCAGCACCAGCACCGGCTTTTCGCGGTAGAGGTTGGGGAACAGCCGCTTCAGGTTCTCGACCTTGGGCAAATCGTTGTAGACGATATAGGGGTAGGTCGGGTTGAGCGTCAGAAAGTCCTGGTGATAGTCCTCGGCCGGATAGAAGGTCTTGCCGGTCTCCAGCGTCGTCACGATCGGCTTGGGAAACACCTTGGCCTTGTCGAGCTGGGCGATGTAGCTTTCGGCGATCTTTTTCTGCGTGTCGTTTTCGGCAAAGATCGTCGAACGGTACTGGGTGCCGCTGTCCGGACCCTGGTAGTTCAATTGCGTCGGGTTGTGCGCCACCGAGAAATACACCTGCAGCAGATGGCCGTAGGTCACCTTGGACGGCTCGTAGGTGATCTCGACGGATTCGGCATGGCCCGTCCGGCTGGTGCCGACCATTTCATAGACGGCCGTGTCCTTGTCGCCGCCGGCATAGCCGGAAACGGCGCTGGTGACGCCCTTGACGTGCTGGTACACGCCTTGCACACCCCAGAAGCAGCCGCCGGCGAAGACCGCCTTTTCGGTGCCGGCGGTGGCCTTCTCGTCCATTGCCGGCGGCGGGATCACCACCGCGTCTTCGGCCGAGACTGCCGGCGTCTGCCAGAATACGGCCGCGGCGGCCGTGAGGATGAGCGCGGCAAGTGCTGCTTTTGCGAAAATCGACGATCGTTTCACGACTCCGGTCATGTCTGATCTCCCATGATGCTGGTTTGGATTATACGACGGATAGGTCCGCCGGGCTCTCACATTGCTGTGCGCATCGCCTATTTGGCCGGAGCCATGGCATCGCAGGCCTTGGTCGCCTCTGTCTTCTTCATGGCGTCCGTCTCGGCGGCGGCCTTGTTCATGCAGTCGACCTTCATCGGATCGTCCGCCTTCATCGCAGTCGTGGCCATCGCGTCAGCCGCCATGGCGCCGGCCGGCTTCATGGCGTCCGTTGCCGGCTTCATGGCGTTTGTCGCCATCGCCGGCTTCATCGCATCTTCGGCCCGCGCCGGGCCTCCGGCGAACAGCGCCGTCGAGCAAAGTGCGAAGGCGAGTGCCGCCAGGGTCGGGCGATTGGTCAAACGATTGGTCATGATGATCTCCTAGGGTTCTGGCAGGGTTGATCGCATGCGGCGGCGCCGCTGCGCGTTGTGAAAATTTCGGCAGGGTTTCTAGTTGGTAGCGGCAGCAAGGATCGGCCCGCCGCCCGGCACCTGCACCAGCACCGCTGTGCTGAGGCCGCCCGTCGCCGCCGGCAGCGGCAGTGCGGTGGCGTCGCCGGTCCAACTGCCCAGCCTGGTCAGCGAATGCACGACATTGGCGTGCGGCAGCGTGCGGCCGGTGTTTTCGCCGCGCGCCACCGGCACCTCGACGATGCCCTTGCCGTAACGCACCAGCCAGACGTCGGCCTTGCCGCCGGGCACCGGACCGGCGCCGATGCTGACCTTTCCGCCGGCGAGCGACAGCGAAGGTCCGTCACCGTGGCCGCCGCTCGAAATCAGCTGCTCGATCTCGCCCGGCCTGGCGCCGACGGCATCGGCCCTGCCATTGACCACCACTTGCGGCGTGAACGGGCCGGAACGGCCGAGCGACGGTTCATAGCGGACCTGGCGCTGCGTGAATTCTTCTTTGCCGAATGTGTCCTTCCAGCCGAGATAGTCCCAGTAGGTGACGTTGAAGGACAGCGCCAGCACGCCGGGCCGGTCCTTGACCTTGATCAGATTGGCGTTGGCCGGCGGGCAGGACGAGCAGCCCTGGCTGGTGAACAGCTCTACGACGGTCAGCGTCTGTCCGGCGGCCGCGCTGGTTGCCGACAGCACAGTCGCGGAAAACAGTGCCGCGGCGAGCCCCATCAGGGCTGTGCTGCGTTTCGCTGTCGATCCGGGCATCGCATTTCTCCTGCGCAGACATCGTGTCATGTCCACACTTCGCCGCCGACACACGGTTCGTTACATCATCACCGCTTCGTGATCGTCCGCAGCTCTCCCTTCTCCCCTTGTGGGAGAAGGTGGATCGGCGCGAAGCGCCGAGACGGTTGAGGGGTGCTGGAAGAAATGAGGCGTTGGCGTTCCCTGGAACACCCCTCATCCGACCGAGCTTCGCTCGGCCACCTTCTCCCACAGGGGGGCGAAGGGAAGACGGTCGCTCGCAACCAACACGCCACCCGGTGTGACCGGGCGGCGGTGTGATG
Source organism: Mesorhizobium sp. M0184 (assembly GCF_040322215.1). NCBI lineage: Bacteria > Pseudomonadati > Pseudomonadota > Alphaproteobacteria > Hyphomicrobiales > Phyllobacteriaceae > Mesorhizobium > Mesorhizobium sp. M0184. The sequence goes on along the minus strand of NZ_JAMYSZ010000030.1, from coordinate 3,989 downwards.
GACGGGCAGCCTAAGCGGGCCGATATGCCCTCGCACTCAGCTGCGGCGGCCTATTGTGTCAACAGCGTTTCCGATGCCCGCTGATTGAAGGCGCACTTGCCGGTTACTGTGTAGAAAAAGTCCGCGTTGGAATCGGTGATGGTCGGAGATGTCGGTACCGACGATCCCCCGTCTTCCCACGCTTGTGTGCTGGTCTGGCCGCACGGCACCAGCGTAAAGATATCGACCGTTTGGCCACTGGCGATCTCGACGCCGTTCGCGTAGAGGCGGTTCGATGTTGCCGGATCGTTCGATTTGAGCACCGTTGGATTGCCTGACGGGACATCCATCTGCAGATATAGCTGGTCCATCTGGCTGACGTCGATCACCGCGCCGGCACCGGTCGCGGGATACATTGTGTTGACACAGGTGGTCGCGTATTTCCTGCCGTATGAGTCGGTCTGGACGATCGTGGTGCTAGGCAAGCCGTAGAAGCTGAGCACCGTGGTGGTCGTACACACCTGCTGTTGGACCATAGTGATCGTCGCTCCGTTGATGGTGGAGACGGTCGCCGTGCCATAGCCTTTCGGATCGCCATAACCGTTGTATGTGTAGGTGATCTTCATCAGCTTGTTGGCCACCGTGTCCCCGAATTTGGTGCCGTAGAGCGTCATTGTCTTGCCCCACCAGCCCGAGATCTTGGTCACCTTGAACGTGGCTTGCACCAATGCCGGCCGCTTTGTCACTGCCGACGCAACGCCGACCTGCACCGTGTTGATCCTGGCGATCTGCATGAAATTCGTCGGCATGGCAAAGCCGGCCGAAGCCTTGATGCTGGCGGCGCCGTCGGGGGCGACGACGAAGCTGTCGAGCTTGGCCGTGCCTTGCCCGCCATTGGCCAGGTATGCCTCCTGCAGTTTTACCTGGCGGTCCGCCAGTGAGGTGTCCGTCGCAAGCGTCGTGATCGACAGCGACGCTGCATCGAGGGCGTTCTGCATCGATGCCCTGGTTGAAACCGCAGAGGTATAGTCGATGGAAAAACCCAATGCGGCAACCATCGGGATAAGCAAGATGGCGAGCAATGGCGCGAACGAGCCGCTCACCGATTTGAGAAATTTGCGTGCTGACAACGGCATTCCGATCCCCCCGAAACGGCGATAGACCGGTGGCTACCACGCCGGGCGCGAACTATGCTCTAATCTCATGGATCAAAGTTTAACGACTTTGCCGCCCCGCCGCCGCACCCGCGCCCCGCCGCTTGCCGATGTAGCGTGCCCCTGCTAAAGCGCGCCGCATGACCACGCCGATCAAAAACATCCGCAACTTCTCCATCGTTGCCCATATCGACCATGGCAAATCCACGCTTGCCGACCGGCTGATCCAGTCGACCGGCGGGCTGGAGCTGCGCGACATGAAGGAGCAGGTGCTGGACTCGATGGACATCGAGCGCGAGCGCGGCATCACCATCAAGGCGCAGACGGTGCGGCTGAAATACCGCGCCAACAATGGACAGGATTATGTCCTCAACCTGATCGACACGCCCGGCCATGTCGACTTCGCCTATGAAGTGTCGCGCTCGCTCGCCGCCTGCGAAGGTTCGCTGCTGGTCGTCGACGCCTCGCAAGGCGTCGAGGCGCAGACGCTGGCCAATGTCTACCAGGCGATCGACAACAACCACGAGATCGTCGTGGTGCTGAACAAGGTCGACCTGCCCGCCGCCGAGCCCGAGCGCATCCGCGAACAGGTCGAGGAGGTGATCGGCATCGATGCCTCCAACGCCGTGCTGATCTCGGCCAAGACCGGGCTTGGCATTCCCGACGTGCTGGAAGCCATCGTCAACGATCTGCCGCCGCCGCGCGAGGGCGACATCACGGCCCCGCTGAAGGCGATGCTGGTCGACAGCTGGTACGACGCCTATCTCGGCGTCATCGTGCTGGTCCGCATCATCGACGGCGTGCTGAAGAAGGGCCAGACCATCCGCATGATGGGCACCGGCGCCAGATACCTGGTCGAGCGCACCGGCGTCTTTACGCCCGCCCGCATCAATGTCGACGAGCTCGGCCCCGGCGAGTTCGGTTTCTTCACCGGCTCGATCAAGGAGGTTGCCGACACCCGCGTCGGCGACACCATCACCGAGGACAAGCGGCCGACGGCGCAAGCCCTGCCCGGCTTCAAGCCGGCACAGCCGGTGGTGTTCTGCGGCCTGTTCCCGGTCGACGCCGCCGATTTCGAGGATCTGCGCGCCGCTGTCGGCAAGCTGCGCCTCAATGACGCGTCCTTCTCCTTTGAAATGGAAACCAGCGCCGCACTCGGCTTCGGCTATCGCTGCGGCTTCCTCGGCCTGCTGCATCTCGAAATCATCCAGGAGCGGCTGGAGCGCGAATTCAATCTCGACCTCATCGCCACCGCACCTAGCGTCGTCTACCGCCTGCTGTTGAACGATGGCACGATCAAGGAACTGCACAACCCAGCCGACATGCCCGACGTCGTCAAGATTGCGGCTATCGAGGAGCCATGGATCCGCGCCACCATCCTCACCCCCGACGACTATCTCGGCGGTATCCTGAAGCTCTGCCAGGACCGGCGCGGCATCCAGGCCGATCTCTCCTATGTCGGCAAACGCGCCATGCTGATCTACGATCTGCCGCTCAACGAGGTGGTCTTCGACTTCTACGACCGGCTGAAGTCGATCTCCAAGGGCTACGCCTCCTTCGACTATCACCTCACCGACTACAAGGAAGGCGACCTGGTCAAGATGTCGATCCTGGTCAACGAGGAGCCGGTCGATGCGCTGTCGATGCTGGTCCACCGTACGGCGGCGGAAAAGCGCGGCCGCCAGATGTGCGAGAAGCTGAAGGAGCTGATCCCGCACCATCTGTTCAAGATCCCGATCCAGGCGGCGATCGGCGGCAAGGTCATCGCCCGCGAGACCATCTCGGCGCTGCGCAAGGACGTCACCGCCAAGTGCTACGGCGGCGACGTCTCGCGCAAGCGCAAGCTGCTCGACAAGCAGAAAGAGGGCAAGAAGCGGATGCGCCAGTTCGGCAAAGTGGATATCCCGCAGGAAGCGTTTATCCAGGCCTTGAAGATGGGGGATTGAGAAGCCGGTTGGCGCGCACAGCGCGCCAAGCCATCGATCCAGTGAATCGATGGCAGGCTTCGAAAGCGGGGGAGCTGCCGGAGGCAGCGGGCCCCCCGCCAGCGCGGCGCTGAAGCTGCATGGTGGAGATTGGGCAGAAGCGTGCGACAGGTTAGCAAGCTGGATACGCGCCGGCATTGCGACCCTTCAGGACAGCGGACCATCATTGGAGAATGTCCCGCCTTGAAGTATCCTTGCGGCTTCGGGGGAGACATCACATGCGCTCCACTCTGGACCTCGTCGCCGCGATCGGCCTCGCCATCGGCGGCGCTTTCGGACTCGCTGGTACCTTCGTGGAGAGCGCCGCTCTTCGCGAAACACTCTGGACGATTGACGGCGTGGCGCTGGTGGTGGCGGCCGCGCTGTTGACGATGAAATATCAGCGGCTGGGCAATGACTGCGTGGCGGCCGGATTTCTGAGCTTCGTGGCGGGCGAGAGCCTGCTGCTCTCCGGCAATGCGGCGGGGCTTGAGGCCAGCGTGCCCTCCTATGTCGGCGGTATCTCGCTTTGGGCGGCGGCGCTGATCATGGTCAGCGCGCCGAAAACCTTCGCGCTGTGGATGCGGCTCACGGCTGTCGTGGCCGCCTTGCTGTTTGTTGCGTCGGCGGGCCTGATCCTCTGGGGCGCGCCGTTGCTGCCGAGCCTCGGAGCCGCTGCCCGCCGCCGGATATCCCTTCCTGGTGCTCACATTCATCGGCTGGATCTGGACGCTGCTGAAGCCCGGGCGTTGAGCCCGGTCGGACCGCCCCCTCTCCGGCCGCTTCGCGGCCACCTCTCCCCACTTCGTGCTAGGCGATTCACACATTTCGAAGCGCCCATCCATGGGCGATGGACAGGAAGTGCTGCAATCCGTGTCGGAAGGTGATGGGT
>NZ_JAMYSZ010000029.1:0-87052 GCF_040322215.1 Mesorhizobium sp. M0184 | reverse complement strand
CCCCCTCGATCCGATAGCGCGAAAGCAGCTTGTGGCCACAGGTCCGGCCGATACCGAAGCGCTGGCACAGCACGCTTACATTCGCTCCTTTCGCCGACGCCAGCCTCACAAACTCTAGCTTCTGCTTCATCACGCTTCTGTCCTCGAATGGCATCCCGAACCCCTCGCGCAAAAGCGCAAAACTGTTCGCGATGTCCTCGCACATCTGTTCGCGATGTCCCCAGTCCAAACAGGGGGGAGAAGGGGAGGTCTGCGCGTCTCACGCCGGCCTGTAAACGCGCTCCGCCGTGTTCCAGAAAATATCGGCCTCGGCGGCCGCGCCGTGTTTCGCCACCGCCTCCCGGTGCGCCTTGATCAGCTCGGAATGGCTGGTCCACAGCTTCTCGATCGGGAAGTTCGAGCCGAACATCAGGTGGTCGCTGCCGAGGATGTCGATGGCGTTGTCGACGATATAGGCGATCAGCGCCGGGTCGTTGCGGTGGACGAAGGTGCCGAGGCCGGACAGCTTTGCATAGAGGTTGGGCGCCGCTGACAGCGTGCGCAGGCCGGACTTCCACGCCTCGGTGGTCTCCGGCTCCATGTCGGTCAGCATGCCGGCGTGGGTGAGAATGAAATTCGTCTCGGAGTTGTCGCCGACGAGCGTCAGCCCGTCCTTCATCTGGGCGGGGAAAAGCTGCAGGTCGAAGGACAGGCCGTAATCCTTCAGCCGCGCGACATTGGCCCGCACCTTGGGGTCGATGACCTGATCGGCCGAGGCGGCGAAGCGGAAGGCCGGCGTTCCGTGCCAGTGCAGCTGCATGCGCACGCCGCGCAGCAGAGGGTATTTGATCAGCCGGTCGATCTGGGAACGCACGTCGTCCACGGTCATGTCGGCATAGCCGACGATAGCGTGCGGCCAGCCGGTTTCTTCCGCGGTCTTCTGCAGGAAGGCGACCTCTCTTTCGAAATCCTCCTTCGCCCAGTTGGTCTGCACATAGACCGCCTTCTCGACACCCGAACCTTGCTGGTCGGCGAGGAATTCCTCGATCGGATAGTCACGGCGGATCGGCTCGTATGGACCGAAGATGCGCGGCACCATCGGCCCGCGCAGCCAGGGCTGGTCCTCTCGGCGCCAGATGTGGAAATGCGCGTCGATCGCCTTTTGCATCACAAAACCCTCGTCCAGATTGCCGCGGCCGCCGGAGCTGGGCGGGCGAGCGACAGGATGAAATCGGTGAGGCCGGCGATCGACGAGCCGTCGACGAGGTCGTCGAGCATCGGCAGGATGGCGCGAAGTGCTGCCGTTGCCGGCCGGAAGCGCGGGTCGCCGGCCAGCGGCGTCGCCAGCGAAAGCCGAAAGGCGCGGGCGCTCAGCCGGCGCATCGCCGTCTCCAGCTCGGCATGATCGCCGCGCTCCAGCGCATCCGACAGGATGATGATCGCCGCCCCGCGCGCAAAGGCGGAGAAGCGCGGCACCGATAGAAACGCGAGCAGCGTCGGTCCCATGCGGGTGCCGCCGTCCCAGTCGTCGACCTGGGCAGCGGCGCGGGCCAGCGCCTGATTGCGGTCGCGAATGCGCAGCGGCGAGGTGATACGGGTCAGCCGTGTGCCGAAAGTGAAGACCTCCGCCCGGTCGGCGCCTTGCACCGCCGCGTGTGCCAGCTTGAGATAGTCCGATGTGTAGAGCTTCATCGAGCCGGACACGTCGATCAGCATGAGAAGCTTGCGCGGCACTGTCTGCCGCCGGCGCAGCAGCGGCGAGGGGATATCGCCCTCGGCACTGACGATTTCGCGCAGCGAGCGGCGCAGGTCGAGCTTGCCGCGGGCATTCGTGCGCACGGTGCGGAAGGAGCGGCGGGCGGGCAACGCGGTGGCGAGCTTGCGGCGGAAGGCGGCAAGCCCGTCGCTATCGCGATGGAACTCGCGGACGCTCAACTGTTCGCTCGCCGAAGACAGTTCGCCGCCTTCCTCCTGGCGGATCACTTCGATTCCCTCTTGGCTCGTTCCGCTATCGTCCTTGATGCGGGTTTCCTCGTCGGCCTCGCCTTCGACCAGCGCCGCGGCGTCCCCATAGAAATGGCTCTGAAAATGCGCCTCGAATTCGTCGCGGCGGTCGGGCGGCGGCGCCAGCGTGGCAAGGGCCGCCTCGTGGATGTCGGCCATCGAACGGGGACCGAGCAGGGTTACGGCCTGCATGAAGTCTGATACCTGCTCCGGCGCGACAGCAAAGCCATAGCGGCGGAGCAGCCGGCCGAAGCCGAGCATTGGGGTTGCGGCGCGCGGCAAGCTTTCTCCCCGCATCATTCCTTCGCGCCCCCCTCTGTCCTACCGGACATCTCCCCCTCAAGGGGGGAGATTGGCAGCTTCGACGCTCCGCTCAGCCCTGCAATGTTGGAGCTTAGCGAAAGCCGGGATGACATCTGATCTCCCCCCTTGAGGGGGAGATGCCAAGTGGTGGCAAAGAGGGCAGGACAGAGGGGGGTGCTGTCCCGCCAACGTTGCGGAATGGACGGGAGGAGGGGATTGCCGAGTTCCCGGCTCACGCCAGCGCCCCCTCGACAATCTTGCCGAGTTCCGGCGCGATGCACGATAGATCCTCCTCGTCCTTGATCAGCACGCCGATGGCGCGGCGAAACGCTTCCGGCCACCGACTGCCGCCCTTTTCGAGGATGGTCGCGGCATTGGCCCACTCGACCGCCTCGGCGATGCCTGGTGGCTTGGCCAGCGGACGCGCGCGAATGTCGCGCACGGCAGCAGCGACGGCGCGGGCCGTGGCCTCGGCGACATCGCCGGCGCGCAGCATGATGATCTCGGCCTCGCGCGCGGCGTCGGGATAGGTGATCCAGTGATAAACGCAGCGTCGCCGCAGCGCTTCGGCCAGTTCGCGGGTGCGGTTCGAGGTCAGGATGACGATCGGCTGCGCCGTCGCGCGAATGGTACCGCGCTCGGGAATGCTGATCTGGAAGTCGGACAGGAATTCTAAGAGCAGCGCTTCGAATTCATGGTCGGACCGGTCGATTTCGTCGACCAGCAGCACGCGTTTTTCCGGTGCCTTCAGCACCTGCAGCAGCGGCCGCGCGATCAGGAAACGGTCGTCATAGATGTCGACCTCGTGCTCGCCGGCATGGCGGATGGCGAGCAACTGGCGCTGGTAGTTCCACTCGTAGAGCGCATGCGCGGCGTCGATGCCCTCATAGCATTGCAGCCGAACCAGATCGCGCCCGAGCACCTCGGCTATCGCTTTGGCGGCCTCTGTCTTGCCGACGCCCGGTGCGCCTTCGAGCAGCAGCGGCTTGCCCAGCCGGATCGCCAGGAAGATTGCGGTGGCCAGGCTCTCATCGGCGAGATAGTGCGAGGCGGCGAGGCGGGACGCCACCGCCTCCGGCGAGGTCGCGACTGTCTCGGCACTTCTCTTGGGCATTTCCAGCACTCAGTTCGATGCTTGCGCCTTCAGCGCCCGCAGGATGCGCTCCGGCGTGATCGGCAGCGTATCGATGCGCACACCGACCGCGTCGAATACGGCGTTGGCGACCGCCGGGATCTGCGGGTTGGCGCACATTTCGCCCGACCCCTTGGCGCCATACGGCCCGTCGGCCGAGGGCCGTTCCAGCACGATGATCTCGGTTTGCGCGAGATCGCCAGGACCCGGCATCAGATATTGGTTGAAGTCGGTGCCGCCATGGTCGCGGTTGGGATAATAGGGCTCGGTCGTTTCGTAGAGAGCATGGCTGATGCCCATCCATGAACCGCCGACGAGCTGCTGTTCAACCATTTTCGGGTTCAGCGCACGGCCGATCTCAAATACGTTCTTCACCGTCAGGACAGTGACCTCGCCGGTCTCGTCGTCGACTTCGACCTCGGCCACCGTGCAGGCGTGCGCGTAGCAGGTCGAGGGCTTCATCGCGCCGGTCTCTTTCTCCGGATAGGAGCGCGGGATCAAAAACATGCCGCGGCCGGAAATCGAGCGGCCGCGCTTGAAATGCGCCGACAGCGCGACATCGAAGATCGAGATCGATTTTTGTGGCGCGCCCTTGACCAGGATGTTGCCCTGGCCGTCGGTCTCGAGGTCGGACGCATTGACCTCCAGCTCCTCGGCCGCTACTTCCAGCATCACCTGGCGGGCTTCCCTGGCCGCCTGGATGACGGCGTTGCCGGCCCGGTGTGTGCCGCGCGAGGCGAAGGTGCCCATGCAGTGCGGGCCGGTGTCGGTGTCGGCGGTGTCGACGACGACGCGGTCGGTCGGCACGCCGATCGTCTCGGCGCAGATCTGCGCCATGATCTGCTTCATGCCCTGGCCGAGATCGACGCTCGACAGCGTCACCATGAAATTGCCGGTCGGCGTCGAATGGACCAGCGCCTGCGTCGGGTCGCCGCCGAGATTCATGCCGGTCGGATAATTGATCGCGGCAACGCCGCGTCCGTGCCTGATGGCCATCTCAAACTCCCTTCGCGTAAGACGACATCGCCATGAATTTTTCCGCTACCGGCCAGTTGGCGGCGCGCGAGGCTTCCTGCATGCACTCGATCAGTGCAGCACCCTCGGTCGGCTGCCGATGTGCTTTCATGTCGCCATCGCGATAGGCGTTGATGAAACGGAATTCGAGCGGGTCCATGCCGATCAGCCGGGCGAGCTTGTCCATCTGTACCTCTAGCGCGAAATCGCCAATCGTCACGCCGAAGCCACGCATTGCAGAGGACGGGGTGCGGTTGGTGTAGACGCAGTAGGTGTCGATCCAGACATTCGGGATCGTATACGGGCCGGGATAATGGCCGGCGCCCTTCTGCGCGCCGTAGGGCGAATGGCGCGAGTAGGCGCCGGCGTCGGTGTAGCCGGTCACTTTGCGCGCGACGATGCGGCCGTCGTTCATGACGCCGTCCTTGATGACGACTTTCTCGGCGGCGCGCGGCGAGGAAATCTGCATCTCTTCCTCGCGGCTGTAGATAAAACAGACCGGTCGTCCTGTTATTTTGGCGCCAAGGATGGCGATCGGCTCGACGATGACGTCGACCTTGCCGCCAAAGCCGCCGCCGACAGTGCCGCCGACGAAATGCAGCTTGTTGCCGGGCATCTGCAGGATGATCGAGGCGTTATCGAGAGTGAAGAACATCGCCTGCGTGTTGGTGTAGCAGGTGAAGCGGTCGTTGCCCTCCGGCGCGACGATGCAGCCGGTCGTTTCGGTCGGCGCATGCTCGATCGGTGAAGACTGGTAGGTCTGTTCGAGCACGTGGTCGGCTCCTGTAAAGCCTGCCTCGACATCGCCGAAGCGCACCTTGCGGCATTCGCCGCTGTCGTAGAGGTAATAATTCCGGCCGTGATATTCGTTGACGATCGGCGCGCCGGGCTTCAGCGCTTCGTCCATGTCGAAGACGGCCGGCAGCACCTCGTAATCGACCTTGACCTTGGCGGCGGCTTGCTGCGCGGCGCGCTCGGTCTCGGCCAGCACCGCCACCACGGCCTCGCCCTTCCAGCGCACCTTGCCGTCGGCCAGCACCGTCTCGTCCTCCGGCCCGATCTGGATCAGGATCAGGATGGTGTAGACATTGTGCGGCACATCCTTGGCGGTCAGCACCTTGACGACGCCGGGGTGCTTTTCCGCCTCTGACGTATCGATGCTGCGGATGCGGGCGTGATGATGCGGGCTGCGCACCATCTTCAGGTGCAGCATGCCGGGAAAATTGCGGTCGGCGAAATAGGCGGTCTTGCCGGTGACATGGCCGGGCGAATCCGAACGCGGCCGCGGCTGGCCGATCTCGTGCAGATCGTCCTTGCGCTGGTCGGCGAAATAGCTCTTGCGGAGTTCCATTTTCTTAACTCCCCTCAAGCCGCGTTCTGCGAATTGGAGCGCGCAGCGCCCAGCACCGCCTGGATGATCGGTTCGTAACCGGTGCAGCGGCAGATATTGCCGGACAGTGCCTCGACCACATCCTCGCGGCTGGGGTTCGGGGTTTGGTCGAGCAGCACCTTGGCGGCCATGATCATGCCCGGCGTGCAGAAACCGCATTGGGTCGCGAAGGCGTCGAGGAAAGCGCGTTGCAGCGGATGCAGCACGCCGCCTTCCGCCAGTCCCGAGGTGGTGGTGACGGTTGCGCCGTTGCAGGTCTCGGCCAGCGTCAGGCAGGACAGCCTGAGCTCGCCGTCGATGATGACCGAGCACGCGCCGCAGGCGCCTTGATGGCAGCCGCCCTTCGGCGAGGTGTCGCCGATCTTGTCGCGCAGCGCATGAAGCAGCGTTGTGCCGCTGTCGATGAATTCGGCCTTTTCGGCACCATTGAGCGTGAACTGAACCGGGACCTTTGCCATCTTTTTACTCCTTGCGCCGCAGCCAGGCGGACATACGCGCCACGGTCTTTCAGGCGAGCAGCAGCCGGCCGAGATGGACCGGCAGGACTTCGTTGCGATACCAGGCACTGGCGATCGGATCGGTTCGCGGCGAAGTGCCGTCGCGGGCAACAGCCAGTGCCGGTGCGATGCCCTCGCTCGTGAGTTCCCGGCCAATCAGGGCCTTCTCGGCCGCCCTGGCACGGATCGGCCGGTCGGCCATGCAGCCGAGCGCGATCCGCGCTGACGACACGGTGCCGTCCGGTGCGTGCTCCAGTACGGTCGCGATGCTCAGCACCGAGACGCCCTTTGGCTTGACCCGCGACACTTTCAGGAAGCGAAAGCCGCCTTCGGTCGGAAGCGTGAAGCCGACCGCGGTGACGATGGCGTCATTGCTCTCGCGCTTTGCCAGGAATGTCTCAATCGGCAGCTCGCCGTCACCGGTGCTGACGGTTGCGTCCAGAGCCAGCAGTACAACGGTGAAATCGCCGTAAGGCGCTGGCGCGAAGAGATTGCCGCCGACGCTCGCCATGTTGCGGATCGCCGGGCCGCCGACGGCGCGCGCGGCGTGGGCCAGCGGGGCGAGATCCGGATGGCGGGCGATCGCCGCCATGGTCACCGAGGCGCCGATGCGGACCGTGCCGCCGGAGACGGTGATGGCCGACAACGCCGGGTCGGTCGACCTGACGAAACCGGAGATCGACACGTCGCCTTCATTGACGGCGCGCACGACCAGCGTGCCACCACCGAGATAGTGGGTGCCGCCGGCTTTCAGCGCCGCGCTGGCGTCCTTCACCGTCGCGAAAGTCTGCAGTGCAAGCGCCATGGAACGCTCCCTTTTTCGGGCTTAGTCCGTCATTCAACTCTGGTCGGCAAAGTGGTTCTTCAGGGCGTTGAACCCGCCCTGGAAAACATTGGCGCCCATGCCTTCGGCCAATTTATCGGCTTCCTCGGGAGCGGCGTCGAAGCTGGCGGTCCATTCGGCATAGGTGCGGTCGCCGTCCGTCACCCGCCGCAACTGCAGCGTCGACTTGTGATTGGTCAGCGGCTGCGGCGTCTCCAAGATGGCGTAGCTGACGAGGAAATTCTCGTCGGAGAAATCGAGCAGCTTTTCGCGCAGGCGGGCGCCACTGGCGAGCTGGAAATTGCGCACGCAGCCGATCGTGCCGGCATCCTTGCCGTCTTCGATATGGCTTTCGACCATGCGCGGGTGCCAGGTCGGCAGGCCGTTGAAGTCGCGTATGCGCGCCCAGACCTTTTCGACCGGTGCGTCGATGACGCTGGAGATGGTGACTTTCGCCATATGATCGTTCCCTTGCAAATCAGCTGCCTGGGAGGGTAGGGCGGCAGGCTCGGCAGCGCTTATCAATGCGTCTTGAACGCCTATCAAATAGTCTGAAAAAACGGGCGCTCAGCTGATCGCCCGCGCCGCCTCGCGGTAAAGCGTCGGCGGGACGCCGACATGGTCGCGGAAGAAGCGCGAGAAATTGCCTTGCGTGGTGAAGCCGAGATTGCAGGCGACCGAGATCAGCGGCTCCTGCGACCACTGTAACTGCCGCACCGCTTCCTCCATGCGCAGCGTGTTCCAATAGACGTTGGGCGTCAGATTGGTCTGTTCCTTGAACAGGGCGAAGAAATGCGGCCGCGACAGGCCGACGCTGCGCGCCACGTCGTCGAAGCAGATACGCTCGCAGACATTGGCTTTCATCAGCTGGATCGCCTTGCGGACGCGGAAATCCTGCATGGTGTTGACGCGGGCGCGCACCGTCTGCGGTGCGGAGGCATCGGCGGCGTCGAGTACGCTGTCGATGAAGCGCTCGATCTCGTAGTTGGCGATGTCGTCGATGCTCTCATTGTCGCTGAGATGATCGAGAAGGTTGGCCGCTGCCTTGTGCAGCCAAGGCTCGAGCGTGATTGCCGGGGCGGAGAACAGCGGCGCGGCGGAAGGCAGCTCGCGGCGTTTCCGTGCCCAGTCCGGATCGATGTAAAAGGCGAGGAACAGGCCGGGCGTGCCGTCGCGGGACAGAGCGTGGCTGTGAGGCTGGAAGGAATTGATGCCGGCGGCGGTGCCCGGTCCAAGCCGCACCGTCTCGCGGCCGATGGTCATCTCGCCGGCCGTGCCTTCCAGCCAGATGATGATATGCGCCTCGACATGGGCATGGGTGACGAAGTCGCTGGCGACGTTCAGGACAGAAACATGTCCGAACCGGCCCCAATAGAGCCTGATCGCTTCCGTCATGGGTATATCCTCCCGCAGGCGACTGGCCTCCCTTCGCCTGCTGCGAGCGATTGTGCGGCGCAGTTTGGGCTTGCGTCAAGACGGATGTGCACGTCCGGGCGCCGGCCATGCGCCGCACCGCGGATTTTCAGACCCGGCGATAGGAGCGCGTCCCCTTCTCCCCCTGTGGGAGAAGGTGGATCGGCGCGCTAGCGCCGAGACGGTTGAGGGGTGTTGGAAGAAATGAGGCGATGCCAAGCTGGAGCACCCCTCATCCGTCGCCTTCGGCGACACCTTCTCCCACAAGGGGAGAAGGGGGAGGCTGCGCTTGAACGTCAGTCGTTGCGCCTGAAATTGCGGATGCGGTCGAACAGGACCGCCAGTAGGATGGCGCCGCCGATGAACACGCCTTGCCAGAAGGCATTGATGCCGAGCAGGCCGAGGCTGTTGCGGATGACCTCGATCAGCGCCGCGCCGACGACCGCGCCGAAGGCTGTGCCCATGCCGCCGGCCAGGTTGGCGCCACCGATGACGGTGGCGGCGATCACCTGAAGCTCCATGCCGTTGCCGAGATTGGTGGTGACCGCGCCCAGCCAGCCGGTCTGGATGATGCCGGCAAGGCCCGCCGCCAGTGCCGAGATCATGTAGACGACGACCTTGATCTGGCGCACCGGAACGCCGGTCAGCGTTGCCGCATGCTCGTTGCCGCCGATGGCGAAGATGTGGCGGCCGAATTTCGTCCAGCGCAGCACAAAGCCGGTGATCAACGCCAGCACGATCATGTAAAGCACCGGATTGGCGATGCCGAACACCCAGGCGCCGCCGCCCAGCGCCAGCAGCTTGTCGTGATCCGGCCCGAACTGGAAGACGACGGTGTTGTTGGAGGCGACCATGGCTAGGCTGCGCGCAATCGACAGCATGCCGAGCGTCACCACGAAGGGCGGGAAGCCGAGATAGGCGATCAGAACCCCGTTGAAGGCGCCGATGATCAGCGCTGTCGCGATCGCAGCGCCAATGCCGATCTCGATGCCGTAGCCGGCATGCATGGTCACGGCCAGCACCATCGAGCACAGGCAAAGCACCGAGCCGACCGACAGGTCGATACCGCCGGTGATGATGACGAAGGTCATGCCGAGCGCCACGATGGCGACGAAGGTGACGTTGCGGGTGATGTTGTAGAGGTTCTTGGTCGTGGCAAAGGAATCCGTGGCCACCGACAGGAACAGGCAGGCGAGGATGACCGCGATCACCACCCAGAAGGTCTGGCTGGCAAACACCTTGCTCAGCAAGGTGTGCTGCTTGTGCGCAATCGTCTGATCAAGGGTGACTGCCATTATCGACCTTTTTTACTCATGGTTGAGGCGTCAATCATACCTGTTCGATGGCGCCGGTGATGAGCCCGGTGACTTCTTCCGGCGAACTCGATGCGATCGTCTTGTCGGCGACCTTGCGGCCGCGCCGCATGACGATGACGCGGTCGGCGACGTCAAAAACGTCGGGCATGCGGTGGCTGATCAGCACGACGGCGATGCCCTGGTCGCGCAAATGGCGGATCAGGTTCAGCACCTCGGCGACCTGGCGCACCGAGATCGCCGCCGTCGGCTCGTCCATCAGCACGATCTTGGCCTGCGAAAGCATGGTACGGGCGATCGCCACCGCCTGCCGCTGGCCGCCCGACATTTGCTTGACCAGGTCGCGCGGGCGCGTTTCGGATTTCAGCTCGGCGAAGATCTGGCCGGCACGCTTGTACATCGCGGCATAGTCGAGGATGCGAAGCGGCCCGAGGCCGCGGCGCAATTCACGGCCGAGATAGACGTTGGCGGCGGCCGTCAGATTGTTGCACAGTGCCAGGTCCTGATGGACGATTTCGATGCCGTGCTGGCGCGCCTCGACTGGCTTGTGCAGGATCAGCTCCTTGCCGTCCATCTGCATCGTGCCATGGCTCGGCGGGAAATTGCCGGCGATCATCTTGACCAGCGTCGACTTGCCGGCGCCGTTGTCGCCCATCAGGCCGACAACCTGTCCGGCCTCGATCGACAACGAAACGTCGTTGACCGCCTGGATGGCGCCAAAATGCTTCGAGATGTTGGTGAGTTCGAGAACCGCCACCAGCCTTCTTGCCTCCCCGTGCTTTGCGGCCTGCGGTTCTGCCGCGGCCTTTCGCTCTCCCCAGTTCCTCCCGGAAGCAGCGATTTCGCCCATTTACGCATAAGCCTTCTTGGCGTCAACCACGGCTTCTTTCGAAAAATCAGTTTTGTAGGACAAATAGCATTGACGTCGGTGACAAGGCGATATTAGCTAAGTGTCGGAGGAGCTTGCGCCGATCCCCCGGGGTTGCCGGGAGGAATCGGTGAGGGTTTGTCGGTCAGGGATTTGGTAACCAGCGATATCTGTCGGTGCCGGTCTGAGACTGAATATGAAAATGCTTATCGACCTGGCTTGGCGACACGAGTGCGACGTCCTCTGTCATCTTGCTCCGGGTCGGTCTGTGTGTGGCGGGCACGCCGTGTCCGTTTGTTTCAAAGGGAGGACTGACATGAGGAAATCACTATTGCTCGCTGCCGCCGCCGTCATGGCGTTGGGTGCCGGGCCGGCTATGGCCAAGAAACAGCTCGTCATCGTGGTGAAGGGTCTGGACAATCCATTCTTCGAGGCCATCCACCAGGGTTGCGAGAAGTGGAACAAGGAAAACGCCAGCTCGGAATATGAGTGCTTCTACACCGGACCGGCATCGACCTCGGATGAGGCCGGTGAAGCCCAGATCGTCCAGGACATGCTGAGCAAGCCCGATACGGTGGCAATGGCGATTTCGCCATCGAACGCGCCGCTGATCGCGCAGACGATCAAAAGTGCCAATCCGTCGATCCCGATCATGACCCTCGACGCCGACCTCAGCAAGGAAGATGCGGCGCTGCGCAAGACCTATCTCGGCACCGACAATTACCTGATGGGTCACAAGATCGGCGAATACATCAAGAAGGCCAAGCCGAATGGCGGCAAGATCTGCACCATCGAAGGCAATCCGGCCGCCGACAACATCCTGCGCCGCGCGCAGGGCATGCGTGACGCGCTGTCGGGCAAGGACGGCCTCGCGGCGCTGGCGGGCGAAGGCGGCTGGACGGAAGTTGCCGGCTGTCCGGTGTTCACCAATGACGACGGCGCCAAGGGCGTGCAGGCGATGACCGACATCCTCGCCGCCAATCCCGATCTCGACGCCTTCGGTATCATGGGCGGCTGGCCGCTGTTCGGTGCTCCGCAGCCCTACCGCGACCTGTTCAAGCCGATGGCCGACAAGATCGCCAGCAACGCCTTCGTCATTGGCGCCGCCGACACGATCGGCGACGAGGTGGCGATTGCTCGTGACGGGCTGGTGACCGCGCTGGTTGGCCAGCGGCCGTTCGAGATGGGCTACAAGGCGCCCTCGGTGATGATCGACCTGGTCGACGGCAAGCCGGTCGCCGATCCGGTGTTCACCGGCCTCGACGAATGCACCAAGGATACCGTCGACACCTGCATCCAAAAGTAGGTCGGCAATTTCGGGGCGCCCTTCGACGGGCGCTCCGTTCGCACTGTCCATACAAAACGCACGAGGCGACGCTGCTTTGGAGCGTAGGCCGCTGCTTTGTTGTGCCCTGAGTTCAGGCTTTCGACAAGCAGCTGCCGGGGAATACCAATGCCGGACGCGACATCAAAAAAGCGACCCGCCAAATTCAAGGCAGAGCCTGGGCGGCCGGCCGGCGTTCGGCGTGCCGACGCAGCACACTTTCCCGGCTCGAGCGTGCATGCGTCGCTGGCCAACGAAATCGGGCTGAGGATCGTGCGCGGCGATTATCCGCCGGGAACCATCCTGCCCAACGAAGCCAAATGGTCGGAGACCTTCGACGTCAGCCGCTCGGCGGTGCGCGAAGCCATAAAAATGCTGATGGCGAAGAGCCTGCTGGCGTCACGCCCGAAAATCGGCAGCTGGGTCGAGCCGAAGGAACGCTGGAACCTGCTCGATCGCGACGTGCTGGCCTGGTACGCGACCTCGCCGGACCGCGAGGTGTTCCTGAGGACCGTGCAGGAGTTCCGCCACATCATCGAGCCGGAGGCCAGCGCCTTTGCCGCGATGCGGCGCACCGACGAGCAGATGGCCGAGATCAGCCAGGCCTGCCGCGAGATGGGCGAGGCGACCAATCTGCAGGAGCGCACGCGCGCCGACACGCGGTTTCACCTCGCCATCCTGCGCGCCTCGGGCAACGATCTGCTGGTGCCGCTCGGCGTGCTGATCGAATCGGCGCTCGACCATTTGTTCCAGTTCGTCACCCGCGAGACCAGCGATCAGCGGCGGGCGCAGGCACTGCACGAGGCGATCGAGAAGAACATCCGCCTGCAGCGGCCCGCCGCAGCCCGCGCCGCGGTGCACAGGCTTCTTGCCAACACCGACGATGTCATCGGCCGGTCGCGGCGGTGATTTATAACGCAAAGTCCGGCGCCGCCCCTCATCCGGCTGCCGCCACCTTCTCCCCGTATAGTGACGGGGAGAAGGGGCTGGCCGCGATCTTGGCACACTCTTTGCAATGGAAATAGTTGGCGAAATCATCAGCGAAAGCGTCCTTCTCCCCGTCACTATACGGGGAGAAGTGCCCGGCAGGGCGATGAGGGGCGGCGCTGGCGTTGATTGAAAAATAGTGCGCCGTGCGCATTGCCCATGCGCTTAGATCGTCTGCATTTTTCGCATCCTTGGCCGGCATGACGTCGACACCGTTGAGCTTTGTGCGACCGGGGGCGTATTTTGTTCTTGCTTTGTGCCGGCAGCTATGCTACTAATTTTGGTATGGTGCTAATTGGCTCCAACGACCCGCCTCCCGAGGCGGGTTTTTTGTTTCTGGCTTCTTCCGATCGGAAGTGCGCGTGCTTTGGTGCACAGACTTCTCGCCAATACCGACGACGTTATCGGCCGGTTTCGGCGCTGATTCGATCGTTTCTCGGCCAACTGCGTGTAAGTCGGGTCAACCAGCAACGAAGGTCGATCATTCCCGTCAGTCGCAAATCGCAAATTTAGGAGATTAGCCGAAACCCTCCCTTCGTCATCCCAGGGTCTGCGCGACGTCGCTTCGCTCCTGCTCCGCCCTGGGATGACGAAGGTGTGGTGTCATATGCTAATCGCCAGCGTTGGAGATTGGCGGATGTAGCTGGTCGGCAGCGAACGTTTGCAGTTGCGACACTCCCAGGCGTTAATCCCAACGTTCTCAGATCGTCTGCTTTTTGCCATCCTTGGTGGGCATCAGGTCGACACCGTTGACCTTGCCGATATGCGTGGCCAGCATCGGCACGTATTGATCGGCGGGGCCGGTGGCAAAGGCGCCGGCGAAGGCGTTCTTGGTGGCGTTGCCGAGCGGGTTGGCGATGCCGGCAGCACCCGCCATCGATTCGAGATAGGTGAGGTCCTTGAAGGCGTTGGCGATGGTGAATTTGTGTGCGTCGCGGTCGCCTTCCAGCGTCCAGCGCATGAAGGTCTGGTAGAAGCCGCAATCCATGCGGCCGTTGCGGATGACGCTGTCGAAGCGCGGCGGCGAGATGCCAACCTTCTGCGCCAGCGCCAGCGCCTCGGAATAGATCGCGGCGTAGCCGAGCGAGATGAAATTGTTGAGCAGCTTCATGCGATGGCCGTCGCCGGTATCGCCGATATGGACGATACGCCCGGCCCAGGTTTCGAGCACCGGCTTCAGCCGGGCAAAGACCGCGTCGGGCGCGCCAACCATGGCATCGAGCGTGCCTTCCCAAGCCTCCTTCGGGGTGCGGCTGAGCGGGGCATCGACATAATCGACGCCGAGCGCCTTGAGCTCGGCGGCCAGCGCCACCGTCGAAACGGGATCAGAGGTCGAGCAATCGACGACAACCGATCCCGGCTTCAGGCCTTCCTTGAGACCGCCTGGGCCGCGAATGATGGCTTCGACCTCGCGCGAGCCGGTGACGCAGATGAAGACGATATCGGATGCCGCCGCGACGTCGCGCGAGGTTGCCGCTTCCCTGGCGCCGCGGCCGAGCAGGTCTTCCGCCGGCTTGCGGTTCTTGCGGCCGAGAAACGTCAGCGGATAACCCTTGTCGACGATGTTCTTCGCGATCCCATGCCCCATCAGGCCAAGCCCGATGAAGCCGATCTTTTCGCTCGCGGCGGTCGTGTTCATGTCGTTTCGTCCTATTTGCAGTGATGGATGACGGCGCTGCACATTGCCGGCGAATTGTTGAAGCGGGTTTTTGCCGCATGCCATGGCAGGCGATTGCAGAGTTCGATATTGTCTGACAATACACATGAATTCCAGGGAGAGCAAAATGACAAAGCGGATCATGTTCACCGGCGGCAGCGGCAAGGCCGGGCGCCATGTCGTGCAGTATCTGGTCGAGCAGGGCTGCCAGGTGCTCAACATCGACACCAAGCCGCTCGACAATCCCAAGGTGCGCACGCTGATCACCGACATCACCGACAGCGGGCAGGTGTTCAATGCGCTGTCGAGCTATATGGGCCTGCATGAATTCGACCCTTCGCTGCGCTCGCAGCCGGTCGATGCGGTCGTGCATTTCGCGGCGATCCCGCGCATCATGATCACGCCCGACAATGAGGTGTTCCGCATCAACGCGCTCGGCACCTACAACGTCATCGAGGCTGCGGTGAAGCTCGGCATCCGCAAGGTGGTGATCGCCTCCAGCGAAACGACCTACGGCCTGGTCTTCGCCAACGAACCGCGCGATCCCACCCATTTCCCGCTCGACGAGGCGTACGACGTCGATCCGATGGACAGCTACGCGCTGTCCAAGGTCGTCAACGAGAAGACCGCGCGCGCCTTTGCGCTACGCAGCGGCTTCGACATCTATGCCTTGCGCATCGGCAACGTCATCGAGCCGCATGAATATTCGCGGTTTCCGAAATGGTTCGCCGATCCGGGTTTCCGCAAGCGCATCGCCTGGAGCTATATCGACGCGCGCGACCTCGGCCAGATCACGCTACGCGCCATCGAGAAGGACGGGCTCGGCTATCAGGTGTTCAACGCCGCCAACGACGACACCTCGTCCGACCTGCCGACAGCCGAACTGCTGAAGCGGTTTTATCCCGATGTGCCGGTCAAGGCCGAACTTGGCGAATACGAGACGCTGCTCTCCAACCGCAAGGCACGCGACATGCTCGGCTTCCGGCCGGAGCACAGCTGGCGGAAATACGTCAAGACGAGCTGACGGGGGCAGCTGACGCGGAACCGGCACTGGGCCAGCCCCGAATTGCTGGTCATGAGGCCAGGCTCACGTGTTTGCCGCGCGCGGCAAACTCGAGCTACTTGTCTTTCCAGAATTCGGCCTGGAGTTGCGCCGCTTCATCGGCAAGCAGCGGGCCGACGACTTCAGTCGGACGCTGCCCGGCTTCGAAGACGATCCTGCAGGGCAGGTCGAGTGTGGGATTCTCGACATGTGCACCCGTTACCCGCTTGAGGTCGTGTTCGCTCTGCCCAAAGACGACCCGTCCAATGCCCGCCCAATAGATTGTGCCGGAGCACATCGCGCAAGGTTCGGCCGACGTGTAGAGGGTGCAGGAGGCCAGCTTTTCGAGATTGACATTCATCCCCGCCCATGAGGCCAGCAGCCTTTCGGCATGAGCGGTGCGGTCGCCGCCGCCGGCTTTGTAACCGTTGGGCTGCTCGCGCAACACATTGCCGTCCTTGTCGGCGAGCAGCGAACCAAAGGGATGGTCGCCAGCATCGCGGGCCTTGCGCGCGACTTCGAACGCCTGACGGAGCAGGCGCTCATCATAGGGGCGTTGTGGCATCGGCAGACCCTCCGCCGCTTGACCATAGTGCCGAACGATCCGCCGACACAAGCCGGTGGCCTAAGCGCGTCGCGTTCGACCGGCCGCATGCGACGCGCTTTAGGTTCTTGTTTTGATGCATGTCGCTATCGCAAAACCGCTGCACATTTTTGCGGTCTATGGAGCAAAAGCACCAACATAGACCAAGCACGCGGTAGCCCGTTCCCCTAGAATCCGGGAATGCCGAGAGTTGTCCCCATTGTCCGCTCCACCCGATACGAGCACGCGATAAACACGCCGGTCGCAAAGCGGGCGGAGATTTCCGGCGCAATCCGCTTCAATGGAGCGGGCCTGGCCCACCAGCTTCACCACATTGCTGTACTGCTCATCCTTGGGCTATCAGGGCGGACCCGGCGCTGATACCGGCATTGAAGCGAAAGCCAAACCGATTTGGCAGGGGCGAACTGTACCGGCTGATACTGATGAATGAAGCGGAAGGCAGCGCGACGAACAAAGAGACGGCGCGCCGCATCGTGCAGGCGAAGGGCTGGGACGTGTCGCTTGTCGAGCCGATCCGGCAATGCGTCAATTCCGCGAAGGTCTGGCGGTTATTGGCGGCGGCGAGCATCCATTGGCATGGCGTTTTAGTAGTTCGGACCCAGCCGGGCCTTTTGCATGGAGCGCGCTTGCGCCTCTCGAAAAATTCAAAGAGGTCATCGAAAAGCTGCATGAGTTCGAAACGAAGTCGTGGCAGCAAATCATCGATGGCGGGTCTCATCCAATCGAAACCTATCGCTTAGAAAAATCCGCCCGAGATCGTCTTTCAGAGATCAAGCAAGATGATGTTGATGACTTGATGTCATTTCGCCTAAGTGGTGCTAATCGGGTCTGGTGCATCCAAAGCGGGCACATAATGCGGGTGCTTTGGTGGGACCCTGAACACCAAGTCTACATTGTTCCAAAGGATAGGGGCGACAGAGCTAAGCGCAATAAGAGGCGTTAAGCTCGATTCGAGCGCTGCCAGTATCCCGCCCAAACGCGGCTCACCGAATTATTGAGCGCGCCGCCGAGCAGGACGTAAGCGTTGCCGCCATTTGACCGGCGACGGTGATCTTCAAACCATGCGGCGTGATTGGCGTACTGATAGAGGTAGCGGTGCGAAACGTGGTGATGCTGGCCAGCGACCATCCGGCGAAGGCGGCTGAAATAGCTACCCCACCATGTTGGTATGCTTGCCGTGGCCGCCGCTTTCCAAGTGGTTGATGCGGTCGAAGCGTAATCCGCCTCTAGCGCGTGCCAATGGCTGGCCTCGTCCGCGAACAGCTTGGTACCGGCCAGCATACGAGCGCGGGCAATGTCCACGCCTTCGGCTTCGCGATGACGGATGAACGTCAAGGTACGTTCAGCGCGCTCGCGCAGGGCGATGACAACGCGGCGGCGGTCTGACTGGTTTTCCTTTTGCGGCGGTCGTTGCTGTCCTCCACGCGGTTCTCAGGGCGCACGACGCCGCCGAAAAACGCGCCGTCGATCTCGACTTCGCCTTCAAGGGTTTCGTTCTTGGTTTCAGCCGACAGGGCTTCGCGCAGCTTGTGCGCCAGCACGAAGGCGGTTTTGTACTGCACGTCCAGATCGCGGGCGAACTGGACTGCCGACATGCCTGGTGCCTTGACGAACAGGCAGATCGCGGCCAACAAATCGACAAACGCCAGCTTACGCGAAGCGAAGATCGTGCCGGACGTGACGGAGAACTGCGCACCGCAAGCGTCGCACTTGAACTTGCGACGGGTCGAAATGCCGTAGTGATCCAGGCATCCGCATTTCGGGCAAACAGGCTCACCTTGCGTCGAAGACCAGCGAAGGCCCTTGAACGTGTCGTAAGTCTTTTCCTCGCCACCCTTGTAAATTTCTTTGAGGGAGAGGGAGCGGCTTTCGGCGGAAAGGAGGAAGTGCTGGGCTATTGTCATCATATCCGGGGATATTACTCACCGTATATGCGGGGCTGTATCGCCAAATATCAGGGATTATATCATCAAATACGATGATAATTTTTGAGGCGACGTCATGGCCCGTAAGGACGACCCGGCAACCGTCGAATACGAGACGAGGGCCAAGAACCTTTTGAAGTCTGAGTTGAAGCGAAGGGGTGACCTATGCCCAGTTCGCCGAAAGCTGGCGACTATGGACATTCACGAAACGGAGCGTAACCTGAACAACAAGATCAGCCGGGGGGATTCAGTGCGGCGTTCTTCCTACAATGTTTAGAGGCTATTGGCGCATCATCCTTGCGGGTCTCGCTGGAATAGCGCTTTTATGCCTAGGTTACGCCGGATATCAGCAACTCAATCACACCGAGCTGCAAAGCTATCCCGACTATGAATACCAGCCAGCCAGAGACCGAACCCCGCCAATCTCTGGCGAAGAACCCCCGATAACTGCCAAACCCTATCATCCCAATTGCAATGACCCAAAGAATGGGGATGACGCTGATCTCTGCGCGCAATGGGCGGCCGTGCAGGCCGTCGAGGAAAGCAATAGGCTTTCCCGAATATCGATTAGAATTACCGCGCTCGAATTCGCCGCGCTTGTTGTTAGCCTGATCTTCACCGGCTGGGCCGCCTTCGCCGCCCAAAGCGCGGCGGTCGCTGCCCACAAAGTCATCGAACACGAAGAAGCGGGGGCGGCCGCCGAAGCCGATCGGTTCAACAAGCAATTTGAAGAAGCCAAGCGAAGTGCCGACGCTGCCTTCGAGGCAGTTGAGGTCGCCAGAGCCGCTAACGTCGCCTCTGTCAACGCCTCTAATGCCGCGAACGCGTTCGCCATTCGTCAGTTCGAGTCCAGTTTCAAGCCATGGCTTAGCGTTAAGGTTGGCGGTCCATATCTCGACGAATCGAGATATCCCCTGAAGATGTTCGAAGAGGGTGAAGGCCCTAGATGGACGCGCATCCAAACGACAGTTGAGGTTAAAAACATTGGCGAGATGCCGGCGATTATCACTGGCTTTTACATTGGAGTAGAGAATTCTACTGACATCCAGATGGGCGGCCATGGCCGTAGCGAAGGATGGCACGAACTCAGCCGAGGGGAGTCGATTTTTCTGAATGAGAATTTCGGGAGTATGGCCATAGACCCATCCCTTGTCGCGATAGACCCGACTCTTGTCGAGGCTCATTGTGGCAGCTTCCATTTAACAGCCGACAATAGAGGCACGTTCTTCCGCGACTTTCCGCCCATTGTTGGCAGGATAGATTATGAGGACCCTCTTGGAAAGAAACGGCAGATGGGATTCGCTTTTCGCCCCGGAGCAGCATGGAGCAGAAATTTGATGCGATGGGGTGCCAAAGCCAAAAATTACGACAAAGAGATAGACTGATATTCTAAACATCAGCCAAATCCTTGGTGTTTTGCTACATAAGGCCGCACTTTTGCGCGACATGCATTAGGCTCAGGACTCGTTGCGCTTGGGGCGTTGAGCCAGCCAGATGCTGCCGATGACGAAAACGACGCCGGCGATCTGAGGCAAGGTCAGCGTCTGATCCAGGAATACCCATCCAAGCAGCACGGCGGTCACCGGGCTGAGGAAAAGCAGCGATGACACCACTGCGGATTCCAGTCGCGCAATGCCCCGGAACCAGAGGACATAGGTCAGCGCCGCACCGATCAGCCCGAGCCACGCCAGTCCAAGCAGGTTGGCGCCGGTCGGGAGCGGGATGGAAGGCTCGAAAAGCAGAGCCACTGGAACGAGCAGCAGACCGCCGGCGGTCAGTTGCCATGCCGTGAAGGTAAGCAGCGATACTGGCGGTTGCCACTTACGGGCCAATACGCTTCCGAAGGCCATGGAGGCCGCCCCGGCGAGGCCGGCGGCAACGCCGACCGCATCGAGCGCCGCATTCGGGGTCAGCACCAGCAATGCGACACCTGCGATCCCGACAAGGGCGGCGACGATCGCCAACCGACGGACAGGGCTGTCAAGCAGGGCAGCGGCAAGGAAAATCACCATCAACGGCTGGACCGACAGCACGGTCGCGGCGACCCCGCCCGGAAGCCGGTAGGCGGCGACAAACAACATGCTCAGGAAGATCGAGATGTTGAGGGCTCCGAGCACGCAACTGCGTAGCCACCAGATGCCCGTTGGCAGTTGCCGGACGATCGCGAGCAGCAGCAATCCGGCGGGCAAGGCACGCAGCATTGCGACCGTCATCGGCGAAAAATTCGGCAGGAACTCGGTGGTGACGATATAGGTACTGCCCCATATTGCGGGTGCTGTCGCTGTAAGCAACAGATCGAAACGGCGCGTTGTCATAAGATCTCCAGAACTTCGGCAAGAGGGCGGCGAGGCTTTTGCGGCCAGTTTCCGGGCGCGGCGCGGCCGACTGCGACGAGCATCACCGGCACTTCATTCGGCCCAAGGCCAAACTCGCGTGCCACG
The DNA here is from genome assembly GCF_040322215.1 of Mesorhizobium sp. M0184. Taxonomy (NCBI): domain Bacteria; kingdom Pseudomonadati; phylum Pseudomonadota; class Alphaproteobacteria; order Hyphomicrobiales; family Phyllobacteriaceae; genus Mesorhizobium; species Mesorhizobium sp. M0184. The sequence continues at coordinate 66,336 of NZ_JAMYSZ010000029.1, read as the reverse complement.
CCTTCGGCATCGAAGCCGGCCATCGGACCGGAGACGAGGCCCAGCGCTTCGGCCGCAAAAATCAGCGTTGCAGCGCCAAGCGCTGCCGAGCGCACGGCTTCATCACGGGCTGCCCGAGGATCGGCATATTGTTCGTGGGCGCCTTCCTGCCAGCCCGAAGCCATATCCGCCGGCATGAAGCCGGCTTCCACGAAAGGAAGCAGCCTTGCGGTAAGGGCAGCGTGGTCGGGCAGTACGCCGCATATGATGAAGGTGACGGCTGCCTCCTGCACCTTGGTCTGGCCATGGGCGAGGCTGCGCAACCGCGCCTTTGCTTCCGGCGTCCGCACGGCGATGAACCGCCAATTCTGAAGGTTGTAGGCGGTTGGCGCGCGCGTTGCGAGACGTGCCAGTTCCTCGACCTCGGTATCCGTCAATGCGTGCGAGGCATCGAACCGATTGGCCGACATGCGTCGCTCGATAAGGGAGATTGTGGGGTTGGTCATCATGTCATTCCGAACCTGAGTAAGCCGTTCGGGAAGCAGATATAGAATTTACCAACGAGGGATAATATGCAACAATTGAAAGACATTGTTTACTGAAAGAGAATAGTGCGATGGATCGCCTGACTGCGTTGCAGGTTTTCCGCCATGTTGCGGAACTGAACAGCTTTGCCGAAGCCGGACGGCGGCTCGGTCTCTCTCCCCCCGCCATCAGCAAGAACATCGCCGAGTTGGAGGCGCATCTGGCCGTGCGGCTCATCAACCGGACGACGCGGCGCATGGCCCTGACCGAAGAAGGCAGGATTTATCTGGAGCATGTCACGCATGGGCTCGATGCGCTGGCCAGGGCCGACCAGGTCCTCGGTCCGATCAAGACGGCGCCGAGCGGCACGTTGCGGGTCAGCGCGCCGATGACTGTCACGTTGACACGGCTTTCGGCTGCCATTCCCGAGTTTCTATCGCGCTATCCCGATTTGAAACTCGATCTGCACCTTGATGACAGGCGCGTCGATATCGTGCGGGAGGGATTTGACCTTGCCGTTCGCGGCAGCGACAATCTTGAGGATTCCAGCCTGGTCGCGAGAACGCTTGCGGTCATGCCGCATGTGCTTTGCGCAGCTCCGGTTTATTTTGAGCAGCATGGTCGGCCTAAAACGCCTTCCGACTTGAAGATGGCTAATTGCATCCGGTTCAGCCTTTCGGGGCATGCGGACATATGGGAGTTCCGCAAGGACGGCCGCACCGAGCGGATCGCCATCGACGGACGATATTCGGTCTCCTCAAGCCTTGCTGTGCGCGATGCGTTGCGCGCCGGCTTCGGCGTCAGTCTGATCCCCTATCCCTATGTCGAGAGCGACCTGAAAGCAGGCCGGCTGCAATCGGCTCTGGATGACTGGAACAAGGTCGAAACCACACTGTATGCGGTCTATCCGGCACGGCAACATCTTGCCCCGAAAATCCGCGTCTTCCTTGATTTCCTGATCGAGGAATTCAGTCGGAACAAAGAGAAGTCGTTCATACCTCTCCGGCCTGAACGCTCGGCAAAGCGCGGTGTCCGCAAGGGGACGGATGCGGAAATTCAAACTGAGACACTGCCGTCGATTTCATCTCCTTGACACGCCTCCAAATCCGGACTTTGTGGAGCTATGCGGGACGCGAAGCCGAATAAGGGAAAGACAGCGGCCGAGGCGTCTGCCGAGCGCACGAGCGGTATTCGCCGGGCCGATGCGGCGCGCATGCCGGGGTCGAGCGTGCACGCGTCGCTGGCCAACGAAATCGGGCTGAGAATCGTGCGCGGCGACTATCCGCCGGGAACCATCCTGCCCAACGAGGCCAAATGGTCCGAGACCTTCGACGTCAGCCGCTCGGCGGTCCGCGAAGCCATAAAAATGCTGATGGCGAAGAGCCTGCTGGCGTCACGCCCGAAGATCGGCAGCTGGGTCGAGCCGAAGGAACGCTGGAACCTGCTCGATCGCGACGTGCTGGCCTGGTATGCGACCTCGCCGGACCGCGAGGTGTTCCTCAGGACCGTGCAGGAATTCCGCCACATCATCGAGCCGGAGGCTAGCGCCTTTGCCGCGATGCGGCGCACCGACGAGCAGATGGCCGAGATCAGCCAGGCCTGCCGCGAGATGGGCGAGGCGACGAACCTGCAGGAGCGGACCCGTGCCGACACGCGTTTTCACCTCGCCATCCTGCGGGCCTCGGGCAACGATCTGCTGGTGCCGCTCGGTGTGCTGATCGAATCGGCATTCGATCATCTGTTCGCTTTTACGACGCGCGAACTGGACGATTTGCAGCATGCGCAGAGGCTGCATGAGGCAATCGAGAAGAGCATCCGGCTGCAGCGGCCGGACGCGGCGCGCAATGCGGTGCGCAAGCTGCTGGCCAATACCGACAGCGTCATCAAGTCCAGGTAACGGCCGTTCGGCATCAGGGTTTTAGCGCTCAATCGAAGGGTGCGGTCGCGAGATGCCGCCGGGTCAGCCCGATCAGCAGCGCCTGGTCGCGGGCGGCGTGTTCGGGTGGGTTGACGACGGCATCGCCACTGACGATCGCTGCCCAGAAGCCACGCATCTCTTCGACGAAGGCTTCGGCGTAACCGGCACGCAAATCTTTCTTCGACAGCGTGTGACCGTCCGAGGTCGTCACCGTCAGCCGGGTCGGATGATGGTTGAGCCAGGGCGAGGGGAATTCGAGCTCGAGGCTGGCATCGTCGAAGAACAGCGTGATCCGCTCCTTGTAGTCGGCGAGCTTGGGCACGGTGAGATGCGTCATGGTCCACAGCGCCTGCCCGTCCAGCAACTTGACGGCGCCCTGGCCGCCGTCGCCATTGGCAAAGATCTGCGCGCCGACGACCTCGCCGTCCGGCACGCCGAGCGCATCGAGCAGGCCATGGACGGCATTGACATCGTGAATCAAGGCCGAGCTGTAAGCGCCGGTAAATCCACGGAAAGCGAGATCGGTCAGATGCACGCCGACGGCCTCTTCGACCTGGCGCTTCTGCTTGGCGGCGACAGTGGCGACCATGTCTTTTGGGATATCGGTACCGCGCCTGTAGGGCTGATGGGCGATGAACGGCCAGGCGTCGGGATCGTTTACCTCCACCGAGACCGCGCGCAGCGTGCTCGATGTTCCAGGCAGCGAAGCGAGCGCCAGCCGGTAGCTCGGGTCGAAGCGCTTCATATAGCCGACCTGAACGATTTTCCTGGCGGCATCGCGCGCGGCGATGATCTCGGCGATTTCCGCCAGCGAATAGCAGAGCGGCTTTTCGCAAAAGACATGCAGGCCGCGCGCCAGCGCCGCCAGCACCTGTTCGTGATGCAGCGGGTCCGGCGAGCCGATCACCACCGCGTCGAGGTGTTGGTCGAGGAGCTGGTCGATCGTTTCGAAATTGGCAATGCCATGGGTGTCGGTGACGAACTGCCGCGAAATCCTCGAGGGATCGGCGACCCCGACCAGCTCGAACAATTCACCGAGGCGCAGCAGATTGGGGATATGCTCGACCTGCGAGATCATGCCGGCGCCGACGACCCCGACGCGTAACCTGCTCATTGGATTATTCCCCGCAATGTCCGATTGTCAGCTCAAGGCGCCGCAGGCGGCCGGTTGCCGATCTGGGCGAGCAGGCCGGCAATCTCCGCCTCGACCGCCTTCAGGTCCTCGCCGCCCGACATGATCGAGATGACCTCGTCGCGCGAAATCTCGGACTTGGCGTAGGTGCCGCGATTGCGGCCGCGGTTGAGCAGCGTGAAGGTGTCGCCGACCGGATAGGCATGGTGGATGTTGTGGCTGATGAAGATCACGGCCAAACCCCGCATGCGCGCTTCGATGATGAACTTCAGCACCATCGCCGCCTGGTGGACGCCGAGTGCGGAAGTCGGCTCGTCGAGGATCAGCACGCGCGCGCCAAAATGCACGGCGCGGGCGATCGCCACCGACTGGCGCTCGCCGCCCGACAGCGTGCCGACGGCTTGCGTCGGATCGCGCACGTCGATACCGATATCGGCCATCGCCTGCCTGGCGATGGTGTTGGCGCGCTCCTTGTCGATGCGCGAGAAGGGCAGGCTGCTTTTGGTCGGCTCGCGGCCGAGGAAGAAGTTACGGGTGATCGACATCAGCGAGATCATGCCGAGGTCCTGGAACACCGTTGCCACGCCGAGCTCCTGCGCGTCGCGCGGGCTGCGGAAGGTGACCGGCTTGCCGTCGACCAGGATTTCGCCCTTGCTCGGCCGATAGACGCCGGACAAAACCTTGATCAGCGTCGACTTGCCGGCGCCGTTATCGCCGAGCAGGCAGTGGACCTCGCCCGGATAGACTTTGATGTCGATGTTCTGGAGGGCGCGCACCGAGCCGAAATTGACGCTGACGCCGCGCAGTTCCATCGCGGGTTCCGTCATTTGGGCCGGTTGGGTCATTTGCCACCTCCGCGGCCGAGCGCCTTCAGCCTGATGTAGTTGTTGACCAGCACGGCCATCAGGATGACGATGCCGAGGAAGACCTTGAACCAGTCGGTGTCGATGCCGGTGTAGAAGATGCCCATCTGCACCAGCCCGAAGATCAGCGCGCCGAACAGCACGCCATAGACGGTGCCGTAACCGCCGGTGAGTAGCACGCCGCCGATGACGGCGGCGATGATCGCCTCGAATTCCTTGAGCAGGCCGCGCGTGGTGTCGGCGGAGCCCGCCTCCATCACCTGGATGGTGGCAAGCAGCGTCGCCGCGCAGGCGGTGTAGACGAACAGGCTGATCTTGACGCGATCGACCGGCACGCCGACGTTGCGGGCTGCGATCAGGTCGCCGCCGGTGGCGAAGATCCAGTTGCCGTATTTCGTCTGGGTAAGCACGTAGCCGGCCAGCGCCGTCAGGCCGAGCCACCAGACGATCGACATCGGAATGCCGGCGACGAAGGGAATGCCGTCGCTGCGGGTGGCGATCCAGCCTTGCGCGCCCATCCAGCGGAACAGGCCGGTGAGCAGATGGCCGTTGAACAGGCCAGCCGTCGCCGGGTCCGGCGCCCCTTCGAGGATGTAGGGGATCTGCGTGCGGCCGGTGACGGCGCGGGTGATGCCGATCGACAATCCGCGCAGGATATAGAGCGTCGCGAGCGTGACGATGAAGGAGGGCAGGCGCGTCTTCACCACGATCAGGCCGTTGAGATAGCCGGTGAGGATGGCAACGGCGAAGGCACAGGCGATGCCACCCCATAGCGGCAGGCCCCAGTACTTCACCGTCAGCCCGATGACGACACCGGCAAAGCCGACCATGGAGCCGACCGAAAGATCGAACTCGCCGGCGATGATGAGGAGTGCTGCCGCGGTGGCGACGATGCCGAGCTCCGCCGACAGCGTCAGGAATGTCATCGATCCCTGCAGCGAATAGAGGTTTGCCGCGCCCGGCAGCAGCGCAAAGATGATGATCGTCGCAAGCAGCCCACCGGCGGCACCGGCTTCCGGCCGGCGCAGCCACTGGGTCAGCTTGCCGGTGCTGGCCAGCCGTTCGTCGGCGCCGGCGGCCCGCTTCGACGTCATGCCGAAGCGGTCGGTCGCCTTCAGTTCGGCTGGAGGTGCTGCGTTGTCTTCCACGACCGCCATTAGGCTCTCCAATCGCTCAATTCGCAATCTTCGAACGGATCGGGAGAGCGCTTGGCGCATTCTCCCGTTCCGTCGGAGCGCTTGCCTAGCGGATGCCCTCTTTGGCGAGCGCCAGGATCGCCTTGGCTTTTTCCGGCGAGTCGATGAACAGCGGTCCGGTATAGGCGTTGTTCTGCGGCCAGAAGCCGTGCGTTGCCTGCTCGACCAGATAGATCACCGGCAAATAGCCCATCAGATATTGCTGGGCGTCCATGCCGAAGCCCATTTCGCCGGCCACGACCGAGTCGAGAACCTCCGGGCTGATGTCGAATGTGTAGAGCTTGAGCTTGCCGAACAGTTCCTTGTCGCGGAACATCGGGATCAGCGGGTTGGCGGCGGTGGCGCCGAGCGCAAAGACGGCCTGCGTGTCGGGATGCGCCGACAGATAGGCCTCGGTGCGGCGCTGGACGTCGGCCGGATCCGGCGCCACGGCCAGAACCTCGGTGCCGCCGCCGGAGGGCTTCAGCCCGTCATTGAGGCCCTGGCAGCGCTGGTCGAGGCTGACATTGCCGACCTCGTGGTTGATACAGACGACCTTAAGCGTGCCTTCCTTGGCCAGCCGCTCGCCGGCCTTCTTGCCGGAATCATATTCGGAAACGGTGCCGACATAGAGCGTCGTGCCGAGCTCGGCGCCTTCCTTTTCGCCGGAATCCAGAACCACCATGGGAATATTGGCGGCAAGCCCGGATTTGACCGATTTGCCGAGCGCATTGGCGTCGGCGATGGAGACGGCGATACCGTCCGGCTTGGTGGCGATGGCGGCGTCGAGAAGCCGGGCCTGCTCGACCACGTCGAAGACCTGCGGCGCGTAATATTCGACCTTGGCGCCGGTAAGGGCGGCCGCGTCATCGACGCCGCGCTTGACCACCGACCAATAGGGATCGGACGCCGACCCATGCACCACGAAGGTGATGCGGACGTCCTTCGGATCCTTGAGCCCCGCGGCATGCGCAATGCCTGTCATCAGGCCCGCCAAGACGAAGGCGCCCAATGCCACTTTCAGAAGAGTTTTCATCTTATTCTCCCATTTGTCGTTGCAGTTCCAATCCCTCTGGCGCCGTTTTCCGGCCGCGACGATCGGCTTACGTTGCGGATCGGGTGGCCGCTTTGCGGGCCTTTGCCGACGCCAATCGCTGTTCGCCCGCGTTGTTGCCGCGGGCTGTTGTTGATAATCGCCCGGCCGAGAGTGCTGCGCGAAGCTCCTCGCGCAACGGCTTCATGCCGATGACGTCGATCGGCTGTGCGGCGAGCCAGTCGCGAAAGCCCTGGTCGCGGAACAGCTCGTACTCTTCGGTGCGGATATAGGCGGAGCGCGGCTCGATCAGCTCGAGTTCACCGGGCGCGTTACAATGCAGGCAAAAGAAGGTCAGGCCCTCGCGCACAGCCTCGATGAGCGCTTTGTAAGCCGGCTCGATCGGCCTGGAACGCGGCCGGCCCCAGGTCGTCTGGATGGCGGCGTCGAAAATGGCAAAGCCGCCGGCACGGGCCAGCGCCACGCCGCGCTGGAACGCCTCCTCGGTGACGCCGACCAGATTGTCGTTGGGGGAATAGGCGGACAGGGTCTTGGTCAGCAGCACGGGCAGCTGATATTCGAGCCCGAGCTTGATGTAGATGTCGCAAAATTCCGGCGACAATGCCGCGCCCATATGCGCGTCGAGATGGGTGACGTCGATGCCGGCGCGATAGGCGGTGTCGATTTGGGCGCGAAGCTCGGCCTCGACCGCCTGCGGCACCGCCTTGCGGCGCGTGGTCGCCACGTCGGGCCACAAGAAGCCGAATTCGTCGGTCAGGCCGGCCGCCCGCGACGGCGCGGTCAACGGCCGCCATTTGTAATGCTGCTTCTCGCTGTTCAGCGTCAGGTGAACGCCGAGGTCGAGGCCAGGGTTGGCGACGGCGCTTTCGGCCATTTCGAGGAACCAGGGGCACGGCACCATCACCGCGCCGGAACTGCAGATACCCAGCCCGCTCAATTCGAGGAAGGCGCTGTTGGCGCCGTGGCACATGCCGACATCGTCCTCGTGGAGCACGATCCGTTTGCTGGAGCCGGCGGCGTTCACGACCGGCCGCCTTCCCGCCGGCGCGCCGGTTTCGAGGGTCTTCCAAAGTGTGTCCCGTATTTCATGGAACCAACCGTTTGCCCAACTGGCCGGAATGGAACGCCGAAAGCTGGGTTTCCGACAGGGCCACTTTGGCGAATTCGGATGGGTACGATTTGCCTGCCGGCTGAGACACTTAGCTACCGATTCCCCAATCACGGTTCAAAACCAGTCATAGGAACCGTCTTCCGGGCGCAGATGGCTTGGTCGAATAGCGGCGGAGTGGTTCTTTCAAACTGTGCCGACAAGCCTACAGCTGTCCACACCATCAAGCGACCACATTATCAAGTGACCCACACTATCAAGTGACTGGAGGCCTGTCATGTACACCGCCGGCGAAGAGGAAATCGAAGCCATTGCCAGGGTGATCCGCTCGGGCGCGCTGTTTCGTTACGGCAAGGACAGCGAATGCGACCGCTTCGAGGCCCGCTATGCGCAGCATCTTGGCGTCGAGCATTTCGCGCTGGCCGCCAGCGGCACCTATGGGCTCGCCGCCGGCCTGATCGGCCTCGGCATCGGCCCGGGGGACGAAGTGCTGGTGCCGGCGCACACCTATATGGCGACAGCGACCGCGGTGCTGTCGGTAGGGGCCATTCCAGTCATCGTCGACATCGACGAGAGCCTGACCATCGATCCCATCGCCTTGCGCGATGCCATCGGGCCGCGCACCAGGGCGGTCATCCCGGTGCATATGTGGGGCGCGGCCTGCAACATGAATGCGATCATGGACATTGCTGCCAAGCGCGGCTTGCTGGTGCTGGAGGATGTCTGCCAGGGCATCGGCGGCGGTTATGAGGGCCGCAAGCTCGGCTCGATCGGCCATGCCGGCGCTTATTCCTTCAACTACTTCAAGAACATGACCTCGGGCGAGGGCGGCGGCATCGCCACCAGCGATCCGAAAGTGGCGGAGCGGGCGCGCTGCGCCATCGACCCTTGCCATTTCTACTGGCAGGGCAGAAGCGACAGCATCAAACCCTTCGCCGGCATCGGCGCGCGTGCTTCCGAACTGATGGGGGCGATGCTCAACGTCCAGCTCGACCGGCTGGACGGCATCATCGAGGCGATGCGGGCCGAGAAGAAGACGGTGCTGGCCGGTACCCGCCATCTCGGAAATCTTGGGCTGACGCCGTCGCCGATGAACAGCGCGGACGACGATTGTGCCGCACAGGTGATGTACCTGCTGCCGAGCGAGCAGGCGGCGCAGACTTTTTCGAAGACCATTCCGAGCGTCGTTGCCGGCAAGACCGGCCGTCACAATTTCACCCAGTGGGACCAGGTCCTGATGCATGAAGGCGCGCATCATCCGGCGCTCAATCCTTACGCACTGCCCGAGAACCAGGGCCTGCGGCTGGATTATTCCGACGACCTCGGCAAGCGCTCGCTCGACATCCTCAACCGCACCGTGATGGTCGCCATGAACCCGGCGCACAGCGATACCGACATTCAGGATATGATCCACAACATCGACGCGGCGGCGCGGGTGGCGCTGGAGAATGCTTCGCTCGATGATATCAAATTGCGCAAGGCTGCACCGGTCGATCTGCAGAAGTTCGACAGTGTGAACTAGACCAGTTCCGGCGCGGTTTGCTACCCTGCGGTCGAGTTCCTTGTCCAGTGGCCGGGCGAGGATTCCGGCCGGCATGCCGGCCGCCAAAAAATCCGCAGGCCCGTGTCGGATGGGCCGGGCTCCGCTCGTCCTAGGGGCATCGATCAACAACACGGAGGATTAACGATATGCCCGGCACCGTACGGCTGCACCGCGTTCTGACAACCAGCCCGGAGAAAGTCTACCGAGCGTTCCTCGAAGCGGACGCACTTGCGAAATGGCTTCCGCCGAACGGCTTCACCTGCACGGTTCATCACTTCGAGGCGAAAGTCGGCGGTACGTTCAAAATGTCCTTCCGCAACTTCACCACCGGCGACAGCCACTCGTTCGGCGGCGAATATGTCGAGCTCGTGCCCAATGAGCAACTGCGTTACATCGACCGGTTCGACGACCCCAACCTGGCCGGCGAGATCGAGGTGACCGTGACATTGAAGAAAGTGTCGGTCGGCACCGAAGTGAATATCACGCAGACAGGTATTCCAGACGCCATCCCGGTTGAGGCCTGCTATCTCGGCTGGCAGGAGTCGCTGCGAAATCTGGCGAAGCTCGTTGAACCCGAGATCAACCAGTAAGATAAAGCGCTGCCCTGGCGGGTTGGAGTCGCTAACCGGAAACCCAGGGGTGACGCCGTTCTTCCCAGGCGACGTGCGCTGGCGTCGGAAAGGCCGGATCGGCGAAGCAGCCGACCGCGACGGCGATCCATTCAGGCTTTCGCTCGGGCTCCCAGAAGACGCTCGAGCCGCAGCCCGGGCAGAAATGGAAAGTGACGTGATGGCCGCTCCGAGCCGATCGCCTGTAGGTACTGGCGTCGCCTTCGGCTTCTACCTTGTCGCGCGCAAAGAAGGCGGCGACGCCGTATGTGCTGCCGGTTCGTTTCTGGCAGTCGAGGCAGTGGCACTGTGCGACCAGCTGCGGCTCTCCGTTACAGGAGATCCTCAGTTGCCCACAGGCACAGCATGCGGTTCTCATGGCAATCCTCATGGTTCAGATGAATGCGTTGCCCGCCTATACCGGCGGTAGGCATGCTTCTGGTTTTCGGGGAGGTTCGGCCTTGGGAAGCGCGCTTTGCGCGAACGCCGAAAAACAAGGACCGATGCCCCATATTCCTAATCACTGCGGGCGATTGACTCAACCCCGCGGTGAACGAGATGGAGAGCCTGGCTCTAGCTTCTATCCAATCTTAGGAACGCGGCGCGCAGCGCCAGAACGGCGCGCAAGATCTGACGTTCGTCCATTGCCGCGTAGCCGAGCAGCAGGCCGTGCTCGGGTTCAGTAGAGTGGTAGTTGATGGAGATGCCCTGAACGTCGAGCCCCTCCTTGACGGCGGCGGCGACCACGTCGCTGTCCTTATAGGGCCTGACGAAGCTGGCCAGCAGTTGCATGCCTGAATCGTTTTCCGTGACGGTCAGCCATTCGGCCAGATGCTCCTGGCACAGCTTGACGAAGTTCGCCTGCCGGCGCGCATAGAGCCGGCGCATGCGCTTGAGGTGCGTGGCGAAATAGCCCTGCGTGATGAAGTCGTTGACCGTTGCCTGCAGGATCAGTGGCGCGAACTGACCGGTGATGCTCACCGCCCGGTCGAACGGAACCGACAATTCGCGCGGCACGATCAGATAGCCGATGCGCAGCGCCGGAATCAGCGTCTTGCCGAAGCTGCCGATATAGACGACGCGGTCGGCATGATCGAGCCCGCGTAGCGCCGGCACCGGCCGGCCGCGGAACCGGTATTCGCCGTCATAGTCATCCTCGACGATCCAGGCGCCGTTGCGTTCGGCGATGTCGAGCAGCTGCAACCGCTCCTCGATGCGCATGATTGTGCCGAACGGCCATTGGCAGGATGGCGTCACATAGATCAGCCGCGGCGGCGGCAGCTCCGGATCGGCAAGATGCCAGCCGCGCCGGTCGACCTTCAACGGTGCCAGCCTGGCACCGCTGGCGAGAAAGGCGCTCTTGGCGCCGAGATAGCCGGGCTCCTCCATCCAGACATGGTCGCCTTCGTCCATCAGCACGCGCGAGACCAGATCGAGCGCTGCCTGCGCACCGGTGACGATGATCACCTGGTCGGCGGTGCAGCTGATGCCGCGCGACAGGCCGATGGTCGAGGCAATGGCCTGACGCAGGCCGGGGTGGCCGGCAAAGGAGAGATAACCAAGCAGGCTCTCGTCGCGGCTGCGTGCATTGCGCACCAGAAGGCTTGACCAGATGGTGAACGGAAACGATGCCGTTTCAGGCACGCCGGGATGGAAATTGATGACGCCGGCATTGCGTGGCGGCTGCGGGCCGTTGACGATGGTCTGGCCACGCCGCGACAGCTTTTGCGGCGCTGCCAGTCCGGCGCGCAGGGATGCCAAGGGGCGGTTCTGCTGGATCGGCGCCACCCAGGTGCCCGATCCGGCACGCGCCTCGATAAAACCTTCGGCAAGGAGCTGGTCATAGGCGGCGATGACCGTGTTGCGCCCGACCTTCAGATCTTCGGCCAGCGAGCGCGTCGACGGCAGCAGCGTGTTCTGCGGGATTTGGCCGTCAAGGATGAAGCGTCGCAAGGCGCCGTAGATCTGACGATGCATCGGTTCTTCCGAAGCGCGGTCGACCGACATGATGTCGAGGGAAAGGCGCATGTGGTCCGCCACGGCACTATCCCCCGACGAACCGGGCGGCGCGGGCGATCTTTTCCTCGTTGAGCCGGCAGACGGTGTCGAGCACCAGTCGCCTGGTTTCGGGGCTGATCTCGCGGCTGTTCTTCAGCGCGCGATGCACGGTGGCGGCGCCAAGTTCCGCCTTCTCGGCAATCTCCCGGATGGTGCAAAGCCGTTCCATGCCAAGCGCAGCTTCGAAAGCCATGTCGCTCCTCCTCGGTTGCATCAAGGCACGGCTTCCGGCCGGCCTCAAGCTTGAAAGTCGGGGTTTGAAATCCAGAGCCGGGATTCTGCGATCCGCGCCGCGCAGGGAGCAAGGCGGCGCGGATCGCCGGGCGCCTTCGCGTCGCTAACCCCATCGAGGCGCGCGCCCATTATGTTCCTCCGGCTCGCAATGCGGGCCGGTCATTCTGCCTGCCGAGTCGCCACTTCGAAGCCGGCCTCGCGGGTGGTGGCGAGCAGCGAGAAATAGCCTTTGCTGGCATAGGTCAGCGGATGCGCCTTGGCCGGATCCTGCTCGGCTTCGACAACGAGCCAGCCTTCATAGCCGCGCGCGGCGAGGAGTTTCAGCAATGACAGGAAATCGACCGAGCCGTCGCCGGGCACGGTAAAAATGCCGTCCATTACCGCCGCCATGAAGCTCATGTCCTCGCGGCGTGCCCGTTCCAGCACCGCCCTGCGAACGTCCTTGCAATGGAAATGCACGATACGGTCGAGATGCCGTTGCAGCAGCGATTGCGGGTCGCCGCCCGAAAACAGGCAGTGGCCGCTATCGAACAAAAGGCCGACGCTTCGGCCCGTCGCCGCCATCAGCCTGTCGACTTCATCGTCCGTCTCGACGATGGTGCCCATGTGGTGGTGGAAGGCCATGCCGACCCCGAATGCAGCCATGCGGTCGGCGAGGGCGGTCAGTTTCTCGCCATAGGACGGCCAGTCCCTGTCGGCGAGGCGCGGACGCTCGGAGATCGGTGCGAAAATGCCGTCATGGCGACCGCGCGAGGTGTCGGCGTAGACGACGATCCTGGCGCCGAGGTCGCGCAGCAACGTCAGATGCGGGGTAATCGCCGCGAATTCCTCTTCGACCGTGCGGTCGAGAATGCGGCCATCATACCAGCCGGAGACGAGTTCCAGGCCATAGGATGACAGGAGCGGCCCAAGCACTTCAGCCTGGCGCGGAAATTTGCCGCCGAGCTCGGTGCCGCGGTAGCCGGCCAGCGCCGTTTCCGACAGGCAGGTCTCCAAGGACGTATCCCCGCCAAGCGCCGGAACGTCGTCATTGCTCCAGGTGATGGGATTGATGCCGATCTTGACCGTCATGACGCCAGGCTTTTGCGGGCTTGGGAATACAAGCCGAGCCTGCAGACTGGCGGCAAAGAGGACCCGTCACTAGGTCCAGTTGAGCCGAATTTGGCAGAACCAGTCGATGGCGATCGATTCTAGTCTTCCTTTGGGCGGCCAAAAAGGGCGCGCAGCTCGTCTTTGGCGTCCTCCAGCACTTTCTTCTGCGCCGCCGGCAGGTTCTTGCCGGCGCGGTTGATGTAGAAATTCAGCATCGACATGGCGGATTGAAACGGCCCTGCCTTGCGCCGGTCGCTGTGCTCGGCCGATCGCTTCAACGAGGCGGCGATCTTCTTGGGATCGTGGGATTCGAAGATGTGTTCCTCGAGGTCCAGCGCGTCGCTGTGCTCGGTGACGTCGGCGGACCATTTCCGTTGCGCGGTCATGGCAAACTCCTTCCACTAGGTCGTTGCCGGGAAAACGCCTTATGGCGCATCCCTGTTCCACTTCGGCCCGAATCCCTGGAGCCACGGATTTGCCTGTCGTGGCGCTGCTCGGCGATGCGAATGCGCCGATAGTGGTCAGAACCGCCGATTCAAGAACTGCGGACAGGAAACGCTCTTGACCCCAATCGTCTCAAGCCAGGCAGAAAGTTCCGGCATCGACAGTGCCTATGCCTGGATACGGCTGGGCATCTCGATGCTGCTGGCAACGATCGGCGGGGTCGGCATGTGGGCGGTGGTCGTGGTGCTGCCTGCCGTGCAGGCAGAATTCGGCGTCGATCGCGCCGCTGCCTCGATGCCCTACACCGCGACCATGGTCGGCTTTGCCGCCGGTAATGTGCTGTTCGGCCGCGCCATCGACCGCATGGGGTATTGGATCCCGGCGCTGATTGCCGCGATTACACTTGGCGCCGGCTTCCTGCTGGCGTCGCTGACCAGTTCGATCCTGCAGTTCACCCTCGTCCAGGGCCTGTTGATCGGCGTTGGCTCGTCGGCGATCTTCGGGCCGCTGATCGCCGACATCTCGCACTGGTTCAACCGGCGCCGCGGCGTCGCGGTGACGGCTGCCGCATCCGGCAACTATCTCGCCGGAGCGATCTGGCCGACGGCGATGCCCTATGTCATGCAGACCGAGGGCTGGCGCTTCACCTATGCCGCGATCGGCGCCGTCTGCCTGGTCACCATGGTGCCGCTGATCCTGCTGCTCCGGCGCGGCGCACCGCCCCAGGCGGCTCCGGGATCGCCGGGCAGCCGCGTGGTCCAGCCGATCTCGCTGTCGCCGGCGGCCTTGCAGGCGCTGCTCATCGTCGCCGGGCTCGGCTGCTGCGTGGCGATGTCGATGCCGCAAGTCCATATCGTCGCCTATTGCATGGATCTCGGCTACGGCGTGGCGCGTGGCGCCGATATGCTGTCGATCATGCTGGCGGCGGGCGTCGTCAGCCGGCTTGGCTCGGGTTTCCTTGCCGATCGCATCGGCGGCGTGAAAACCCTGCTGATCGGCTCGGTGCTGCAATGCCTGTCGCTGTTGTTCTATATCCCGTTCGACGGGCTTGCCTCGCTCTATGTCGTTTCGCTGGTCTTCGGCCTGTCGCAAGGCGGCATCGTGCCCTGTTATGCGATCATCGTGCGCGAATATATGCCAGCCAAGGAGGCTGGCCAGCGCGTCGGCATCGTCATGATGGCGACCATCTTCGGCATGGCCATCGGCGGCTGGATGTCGGGCTGGATCTACGATCTGACCGGCTCCTATGCCGCCGCGTTCCTCAACGGCATTGCCTGGAACCTGCTGAATATTTTGGCCATGGTGCTGCTGCTGTGGAAGGCCCGGCGCAGCGCTGCCGTGATGGCCTGAAGCACAGCGGTACGGATACAGTCTCTCCGCCGTCGCTTGACAATAGCCGAAGGCTGCGCGACGCCAGACAAGGTGTGGCAACGGGCCAGTTTGGCAAGGCAGCAGTGGCAAAGACCCTGAACATCGTCTCACGGTCGCGTCTGGGCGGTTGCCCGGCTTCGGGACCAGTACGGTGATCAAGCCGCGCTCGCGCCGCGGCGGCGGCCGCCCGACCATCGCCGATGTCGCCCGCAAGGCCGGCGTCGGCGCCATTACCGTATCGCGCGCCCTGCGTGAGCCGGGGCGTGTCTCGGAAGATCTGCGCCGCCAGATCGAGTCGGCCGTGAACGAGCTCGGCTATGTGCCCGACCCGAATGCGCGGGCGCTGGCTTCGGCGCGCGCCGAGGTCTTTGGCGTTCTGGTGCCGTCGCTTACCAACAACGTCTTTGCCGAAGTGGTGCGCGGCATCTACGACAGCCTGTCGGACGGCCCTTTCCGGATTCAGCTCGGCAACACCCACTATTCCGGCCTCGAGGAAGAGCGGCTGCTGCAGGTGTTTGGCCCGCAACGCCCGGCGGCGCTGATCGTGGCCGGCATCGACCAGACGCCGGCCTCGCGAAAACTGCTGGAAACGGCAGGCTGTCCGGTGGTGCAGGTGATGGAGACCGGCCCCGATCCGGTCGACATGATGGTCGGCTTCTCGCATTTCGAGGGCGGCAAGGCGGCAGCGGAACATCTGATCGAGGCAGGCTATCGCCGGATCGGCTTCATCGGCGCGCGCATGGATCCGCGTTCGCAGCGGCGCTTGGCCGGCTATCGCGCGGCGATGGAGGCGGCCGGCCTGTTCGATGCGCGGCTTACCACCACCACGCCGGTGCCCTCCAGTGTCACCCTCGGCCGCGAATTGTTCCGCGACGCGCTGGCCAAGGTGCCGAGCCTCGACGGCGTGTTCTGCAACAATGACGATATCGCCCTCGGGGTGCTGTTCGAATGCCATCGCGCTTCGATCGCCGTGCCGAAGACGATCGGCATCGTCGGCTTCAACGATCTCGACATGATGGAGGTGGCGTTTCCGTCGGTCACCAGCGTTCGGACCTATCGTTACGAGATCGGCCGGCGGGCGGTCGCCATGGCGCTTGCGGCTATCGAAGGCAACAGGCCGGAGCAGCGGGTCGTCGACCTCGGCTTCGAACTCAAGCGGCGTGAAAGCACGGCGCGCTGAAGCGAGCTTCGACGCAATGGCGCTTTACACTACGTCATGGTAGCGCTACCAGTTATCGCCGGGCGGTACTTCGCCCCGACGATGGGAGGCTGTTTATTATACATAAGCGACAGCTCATGCTTGTTTATTATGTATAATATGATAGTTTTTGTGGGACTAGCCGGGCAGCAAAGGAGGGGATCGGGTCGGCATTCGGCCACCTGAACGCGCGACGGGTACGGCGGGAGGTGCCGGGCCGGAAACGCGCAAATTCATCGGCGTAACAACAAACAAAACTGCAACTGGGAGGAATATCGATGATCAAGTCACTCGTTGGCGGTATCGTTGCCGCCACTGCTTTCGTCATGCTGAGCTCGTCGGCGATCGCCGATCCTGAAATCGTCAAGGGGCCATCGGCCGAGCCTGACTGCTTCGCGCCCTGGTCGGCCGATACGCAGTTCTTCAAGTTCCCCAAGAAAGACGGCCCGTACCGCATCGCTCTGGCCAACGGCTATATCGCCAACACATGGCGTATCCAGATGGTGCAGACGGCAAAGGCCTATGCAGCGCAGCCGGAGGTCGCGGCCAAGCTCAAGGAATTCAAGGTGGTCTCGACCGGCGAAGACGTGCCGGCCCAGATTTCGGCGATCAACAATTTCATCGATTCCGGCTATGACGCGATTGTCGTCAACGCCCAGAACCCGACCGCATTCGGTCCTGTCATCAAGCGGGCCAAGGAAGCCGGCGTGGTGCTGGTCGCCTTCGACAACATCCTCGACACCAAGGATGCCATCAACGTCAATGTCGACCAGAAAGGCCTTGGCGAATTGTGGGCCAACTGGCTGGTCAAGCACGTGCCGAACGGCGGCAAGGTGCTGGAAGTGCGCGGCGTCGCCGGCACGTCCGTCGACACCGATCGCCATAACGGCATCCACGAGGTTCTCGACGCTTCCGGCAAGAAATGGGATGTCACCGAGGTCGTCGGCAAGTGGGATGACGGCGTTGCGCAAAAGGCTACGGCCGATGCCATTGCCACCAACGGCCCCTTCGACGGCATTACCGGACAGGGCGGCGATACCGGCATCGTGCAGGCGATGATCGATGCCAAGCATCCGTTCGTGCCGTTCGGCGGCGAGACGGAGAACGGCTTCCGCAAATTCTGCGCCAAGTTCGCCGCTGACGGCCTGAAATGCTCGTCGGCCGGCACCGGCCCGGCTCAGGTCGCGGTTGCCATCAAGACGGCGATTGCAGCACTTGAAGGCCAGGTCGTGCCGCAAGCGGTCAAGCTGCCGCTGGCGATCGTCGAGGATCCGAACTTCAAGGCAGGCCAGGATTTCTTCCCCGATCAGTCCGACAATTTCTTCGTCGGCAATTCCTTCCCGACCTGCGGCATCAATTTCACGGCGCAGGAAATCATGGGCCAGAGCAAGGAAAACCAGTAAACTCCGACAGCCCGACGCCGCGGGAATCCCGCGGCGTCGGCGCTCGACATCCTGATTGCCAAGCGCCTGGGGAGGGCCGATGGACGGTGCGGTTCCGCTCTTCCGCATGGAAGGCATATCCAAGCGCTATGGCGGCGTGCGGGCGCTGGAGAAGGCCGAACTGTCGGTCACTCCAGGCAGCATCCACGCCATTCTCGGCGAGAACGGCGCCGGCAAATCGACGCTGATCAAGGTCATGGCGGGGGTCGTTGCGCCCGACGAGGGCCGCATGATGCTGGACGGAAGCGACGTTACCTTCGCTTCGCCGGCCGCTGCCAACCAGGCCGGCATCGTCTGCATCTTCCAGGAACTGTCGCTCGTCCCCGAACTCAGCGTTGCCGACAACATCGTCATTTCCGATCCGCCGAAGCGTTTCGGCATGATCGACCGCAAGGCGCAGCGCCGCATCGCCGAAGAAGCCCTTGCTCGCGCCGGCGCTTCCGATATCCATCCGCTGGCGCTGGTCAAGGATCTTCCTCTTTCAAGAAGGCAGATGGTCGAGATCGCCAAGGCACTGGCGCGCAAGCCACGCATCCTGATCCTCGACGAGGCGACCTCGGCGCTGACCGCGGCTGACGTCGCCAGAGTTTTCGCCGTGTTGAAGCGACTGCGTTCGGAAGGGCTGGCGCTGCTCTACATCTCGCACCGCATGAACGAGATCGCCGAGCTGGCCGACCAGTGCACGGTGTTCCGCAATGGCCGCAATGTCGCCAGCTACGCGGCCGGCACCAAGAGCGACAATGAAGTTGTCGAGCTGATGATCGGGCGCGAATACAGCCACATCTTTCCGCCCAAGCCCGCGCGGGCGGCTGCCGCAGCCACGCCGGTTCTGGAGGCGCGCAGCCTGTCCTGGACGGATCGGCTGCACGATGTCTCGCTATCGGTCGGGGCGGGCGAGGTGGTCGGGCTTGGCGGCCTCGACGGCCAGGGCCAGCGCGAATTGCTGCTCGCCTTCTTCGGTGTGCTGCGCGGCCTGTCGGGCCAGGTCCTGATCGACGGCAGGCCGGTGGCGATCGCCAGCCCGGCCGCGGCGCGCGATGACCGGATCGGCATGGCGCTGATCCCGGAGGACCGCAAGACCGAAGGGTTGATGCTGCCGATGACGGTGCGCGAAAACCTCTCCTTCGCCGCGCTTGACCGGCTGTCCAGGGCCGGCATCATCGATCGCGCCGCCGAGCAGCGGCTGATCGACGACATGGTCGGTCTTCTGGCGATCAAGACGGCCGGGCTCGACATTCCGGTCGGCGCGCTGTCCGGCGGCAACCAGCAGAAGGTCGTCATCGCCAAATGGCTGATGCGGCAGCCGCGCATCATCCTGCTCAACGATCCGACGCGCGGCATCGATGTCGGCACCAAGCAGGAGCTTTATCAGTTGATGCGCAAGCTTGCCGACCAGGGCGCGGCGATCCTGTTTTATTCGACCGACTATGACGAGCTCATCGGCTGCTGCGACCGCGTGCTGGTGCTCTATGATGGCGCGGTCAAGCGCGAACTGGTCGGCGCCGAAATCACCGAGCGGGCGCTGATCGCCAGCGCGCTCAACATTCACGAAGAGATGCCAAGGCAGGGAGCGGACGCGTGAAGGATTGGCGCTACTGGCTTGCCGAACAGCGCGGAACGTTGCTGGCGTTCGGCATCTTCGTTGTCATGTTCGTCATCTACACCTCGAACCATCCGGCGGGCTTCACCGCCAACGTCGTACAGACGGCCTCGAACAAGGGCGTGCTGCTCGCCTTCGTCGCCATGGCGCAAACGCTGGTGGTGATCACCGCCGGCATCGATCTCTCGGTCGGGATGATCTTCACGCTGACCAACTGCCTGGCCTCGTGGCTGGTCGTCGGCACCGGCATCGAGACCGCCTTCGGCGTCATCGCCGTGCTCGGCACCGGGCTGCTGTGCGGGGCAATCAACGGTGCGATCGTCATCTATGGACGCCTGCAGCCGATCGTCGCCACCATCGCCACCGGTGCGGTCTATTTCGGCATTGCGCTGCTGCTTCGGCCGTTTCCGGGCGGCTCGGTCAATGAAGGGCTCGCCGATGCGCTGACCGGGCGCCTGTTTGGTTTTGTGCCGGCGAGCCTGGTGACGCTGCTGGCGGTCGTGCTCGTGGTCTGGGTGCCGTTCAGCCGGTCGGTGCTCGGTCGCGCCGCTTATGCAGCCGGCTCCTCGGAGATGGCGGCCTACATGTCCGGCGTGCCGATCCGGCGTGGAAAGTTCGCCGCCTATGCGCTTGCCGGTCTGCTTGCCGCGATCGGCGGGCTGTTCCTGACGTTCTTCACCTATACCGGTGATGCGGCCTATGCCAGCGGCAACGCCTATACGCTGTTTTCGATTGCCGCGGTCGTGCTTGGCGGCGTGTCGCTGTTCGGCGGCAAGGGCAGCGCCATCGGCGCGATCTTCGGCGCGCTTGCCTTCCGCACCATCGGCGACCTGCTGTTCGTCTTCGATTTCGATCCGCTCTGGCAGCCCCTGTTCCAGGGCGTCATTCTGCTGATCGCGGTCAGCCTCGGCGCGTTCGCCCTGTTTCGGGTCCGCAACCGGCTGGAGTGGTTCCTGTGAGCGAAACGACTGTGAGTGGTCTCGCCGGCCGCATGCCGAAATTCCTCCGCCGCGCCGACCCGGCGGTGCTGACGGCGTTCGCCTGTATCGTGCTGCTGCTGTTCCTCGGCAGCCTCTATTCGCGCAGCTTCCTGTCGCCTGAATACCTTTTGCAGCAGCTCAAGGTGGCGTCGTTTCTCGGCGTCATCGCGACCGGCATGATGCTGGTCATCCTGCTCGGCCAGATCGACCTGTCGGTGCCCTGGTCGGTGGCGGCCGGCGCCATGATGGCCTGTGCCGCGGCCGCATACGGTACCGTCGGCGTGGCGCTTGCCATTCCGTTCGGCATCTTCTGCGGTGTTCTGATCGGCATCGTCAACGGCATCGGCGTCGCCTATCTGCGCATTCCCTCGATGATCATCACGCTTGCCACCAACGCCGTCGCGCAGGGGCTGATGGTGGTCTACACGGGCGGTTTCTCGCCGCAGGATTCGGCGACCGGTGCGATGCGCTATCTGGCGACCGGCTTTGCCGTTCCTGCCGTGCCCAACGCCGTCCTCATCTGGGCGCTGATCGGCGCCGCAATGGTGTTCGTGCTGACCCGCACCGGCTTCGGCCGCACCGTTTACGGCATCGGCAATCGCGAGCGTGCCGCCTATCTTTCCGGCATCGATACAAGGCGCGTGGTGATGATCGCCTTTGCGGTTTCGGGCGGGCTCTCCGCCTTCGGCGGCGTGCTGTTGGCCGGCTATGCCTCCAAGGCGGCGCAGTCGATGGGCGATGCCTATCTGCTGCCGTCGATCGCCGCGGTGGTGCTCGGCGGCACCTCGATCCTCGGCGGGCGCGGCTCCTATCTCGGCACCGTCGCCGGGGTAATCCTGATCACCCTCTTGCAGTCCATTCTCTCTGTCATGCAGATGCCGGAGGCGGGACGGCAGATCATCTACGGCGTCGTCATCGTCGCCATGCTGCTGCTCTATGGCCGCGCGCCGGCAAGCCGCTGACCTGCATGACCGGTAAAGACGTGGCATATAAGCCGGCGAGCACTGTTCGAAAGATACCCGCCATCGTGGTGATGGGCGTTGCCGGCTGCGGCAAGTCGGTCGTTGGCGAAGCGCTTGCAGCGGCATTGGGCGCCGTCTTTATCGAAGGCGACAGGCTGCATCCGCCCGAAAACGTCGCGCGCATGGCGAGCGGTCAGCCGCTCACCGACGCACTACGCGAGGGCTGGCTCGACGCGATCGGCCAGCGGATGGCCGCGTCGGTCGCAAGCGGGCAAGGTGTGGTCGCCGCCTGCTCGGCGCTGAAGCGCAGCTACCGCGATCGCCTGCGCGGCTTTTGCCCGGATATCGTTTTCGTTTACCTGGAGATCGACCCGGCAACAGCAAAACAGCGCGTCGGCGATCGCAAGGGTCATTTCATGCCGGCAAGCCTGGTCGACAGCCAGTTCGCCACGCTCGAGGCGCCAGCGGCGGACGAGGCGGCGATAACCTTGGATGGCACGCGTCCGGTCGCCGACACCGTCGCGACTGCCTTGAGCCTGCTCGCGCGCTAGATTTGCGACGTCAGTTCGACTGGGAAATCGTCATTGTCGGCGTCGCGCATGGCCGCGAGGCTGCGGTTGTCCAGCACCTCGGCGATCGCCTGCCGGACCTCCAGCATCATGTGCCGAACCTGGCAGGTCGCCTCGTCGCAATCCTCGCAGCGCTGGTATTGCGTGCGGCTGGCGCAGGGGATCGGCGCCAGCGGCCCGTCGAGGACACGCACGACATGGCCGATCTTGATCTCGGAAGCCGGCCGGGCAAGGCGGTAACCGCCTTCCTTGCCCTTGCGGCTCTGGACGAAGCCGGCGTTACGCAACTCGCCCAGGATGGCATCCAGGAATTTCTTGGGGATGTTATTGGCGACCGCAATGTCGTTGACGAATGCGAGCTGGCCGACCGGCAGGCCCGACAGATGCACGAGGGCCTTGAGGCCGTATTTGCCTTTTTTGGTAAGCATGCCCCGAGTCAACCCATGAAGCCCCAACCACCCGCGTCTGGCGGCTGTTTGTGTGCAAATCATGACGGTTTGATCACGCGAAGCCGTTCGCGAAAACAAGCCGTCCGTTCTCACGGTAGGCACAAACGCGTTGATTCTTTGTAACGTTTTGGACGGAATGCGCCCGGAAAGTGCCAGAAATCACCTTTCGCGGCGCGAAAGCAAAGAAGCCGGCAAAGCCGGCTTCTGTCAAAGTTGGAAGATCGCCTCAGCGGCTGCCATAAGTCTGGTCGAGCAGGCCGCCCGCTGCAAAGTGCTCGGCCTTGACCTTGGCCCAGCCGCCGAAGACGTCCTCCACCGTCAGCAGGCGGACGTCGGGAAACTCAGCCTTGTATTTGGCGGCGACCGCCGCGTCCCGGGCCCGCAGGCCGTTGCGGGCGGCGATGTCCTGGCCCTCCGGCGTATAGAGGAAGTCGAGATAGGTCTTGGCGAGATCGCGCGTGCCATGCTCGTCTGCAACGGTGTCGACGATCGCCACCGGAAATTCCGCCAACAGGCTGACCGAAGGCGTCACCTGCTCGAACTTGTCCTCGCCATACTCCTTGCGGACGCCGCGCGTTTCCG
Source organism: Mesorhizobium sp. M0184 (assembly GCF_040322215.1). Classification (NCBI taxonomy): domain Bacteria; kingdom Pseudomonadati; phylum Pseudomonadota; class Alphaproteobacteria; order Hyphomicrobiales; family Phyllobacteriaceae; genus Mesorhizobium; species Mesorhizobium sp. M0184. Next base: position 43,450 of record NZ_JAMYSZ010000029.1, on the reverse strand, counting down.
ACTCGAAGGTGATGAGTACGTCGCCGATTTCGCGCTGCACGAAAGTGGTGGTCGCGGCGCGCCCGCCGCTGTCGAACACCGGCACGTTGTTGAACAACTTGGTGACGAACTCCTTCACCTTGGCATCGTCGCCCTTGAAGGCTTCCTTGGCGTAGGCGGTGGCCGCGAGATAGGTGTAGCGCGCATTGCCCGATGTTTTCGGATTAGGGAAGATCACCTGGACGTCGTCGCGCACGAGATCGTTCCAATCCTTGATGTGCTTCGGATTGCCGGCGCGCACCAGGAAGGACGGCAGCGAATAGAAAGGCGAGGCGTTGTCGGGAAAGTCCTTCTGCCAGTCGGCGGAGATGAGGCCCTTCTTGACCAGGAAGTCGATGTCGATGACCTGGTTGAAGGTGACGACGTCGGCGCCGAGGCCTTCGGCTATGGCACGCGCCTGCGCCGAAGTTCCGGCATGCGACTGATCGATGGTCACACCGGGGTGCCCGGCGACGAACGCTTTGTTGACCTGCGCAAACAGTTCGCGGCCGACATCATAGGAAGCATTGAGCAATCTGTCGGCCGACCAGGCTTGGGAGGATGCGAGGACCAGGCCGGCCAATGTGGCGACGCCAAGCAAAAATCGCTTCATGAAAACAGGCTCCAATGCCATGAGCTTAATGCCGGACCATAGCGGCAAGGCATCGTGCGCGACGAGGCACGCAGAGCGGCCGCTCGACATTATCGCGAGAAAAAGTAGTCCCGTTGTGGGCGATTTCTAGTTTTTTCTTTCAAGCAGAGTCTCAGGACAGCTTGGCAGCGGCGCCGATGCCGTCGGCGTGCACGATGATTCCCGGCCGGCCAACGCGGTGCAAGGCGATTGCATCGCCGCCCTAGTCTGGCATATACAAATAGTATATACAAGGAGCTGTTGTCATGTCTCAACACCGCCATTCAACAACCCCGCCGAAGGAGGCGAAGTTGTTTCGTAACAATCGCAGCCAGGCGGTGCGCATTCCTGTCGAGTTCGAACTTCCCGGCGAAAAGGTCTTGATCAGCCGTGAAGGCGACCGCCTGATCATCGAGCCGGTCCGCAAACCTGGCCTCACCGCACTGCTCGCGCAATGGGCGAAAGAGCCGCCGCCCGGTGCCGAGGAAGACTTTCCCGAAGTCGAGGATATGCCTGTCAAATCCGAGGAAATTTTTTGATGCGGTTCATGCTGGACACGAACATTGTCAGCGACATGATCCGAAATCCGGCCGGGAAAGCCGCAAGCGCTGTCCTGCGCGTGGGAGACGCCGCCGTGTGTACCAGCATCGTGGTCGCGTCGGAACTGCGATATGGCTGCGTCAAGAAAAGATCAGCCAAGTTGCACAAGAAGGTCGAGGAATTGCTGGCTGAGATTCCCGTCTTGCCGCTCGATGTGCCGGTGGATGCCGAGTACGGCGCGATTCGCGCAGAACTGGAAGGCAGGGGCCAGACCATCGGCCAAAATGGCCTTTTTATTGCTGCCCACGCCCGTGCGCTTGGAACTACCCTGGTGACCGCCAACACCGGGGAGTTCAACCGGATCAAAGGCCTGAAGGTCGAGAACTGGCTGGTGTAGCGCCTGATAGAGGATCAAGCAGCCGGAAAAAGCTTCCAGCGCCGCGGCCTAAAAGCCACGCGACTTTTCTGCGCCGCCGGATGATCGACGGGCAATTCGATCTCGACCCGCTGACGTTCGCCGCCGATTTCGAGCTCGACCCGCCTGGTGCCGGCGACGCGGCGGCTGGCGGCGACCGTGCCGGCGATGCAGCCGTTGCATTCTTCCACCAGATCGACGTCGTGCGGGCGAAAGAACAGCGTCGCTTCGCCTTGCGGTGCGTGCGGCGCGGAAAGCCCGATCGGCCGGTCGGCGATCCAGACCTGGCCGTCCTCGACCTTGACCGGAAGCGAACTCGATTCGCCGATGAAGCCGTAGACGAAGGGCGAGTTCGGAGTGTCGTAGATTTCGTCGGCGGTGCCGACCTGCTCGATGCGGCCCTGGCTCATCACTACGACGCGGTCGGCAAGCTCCAGCGCCTCTTCCTGGTCATGGGTGACGAAGACCGTGGTGTGGCCGGTGGCGTCGTGGATGTCGCGCAGCCAGCGGCGCAGTTCGCGGCGCACCTGCGCATCGAGCGCGCCGAACGGCTCGTCGAGCAAAAGCACGGCCGGTTCGATCGCCATGGCGCGGGCCAGCGCCACGCGCTGGCGCTGGCCGCCCGAAAGCTGTGCCGGATAGCGTTTTTCCAGACCGGAAAGCTGAACGAGGTTGAGGAGTTCCGAGGCGCGGCGGCGGATTTCCTTCGCCGACGGGCGTGACGGCCCGTGCCGGACCTTGAGTCCGAAGCCGATATTGTCGGCGACCGTCATATGGCGAAACAGCGCGTAGTGCTGGAAGACGAAGCCGACATTGCGCTCCTGAATCGACTTTTGGGACGCATCCTCTTCGCCGAAGAAGATCTTTCCGCGGGTCGGCCGCTCCAAGCCGGCAATCAGCCTGAGCAGCGTCGTCTTGCCGGAACCGGAAGGTCCCAGCAGGGCGATCAGTTCTCCCGACTTGATGTCGAGCGAAACGTCGCGGAGGGCCGGAAACCGCTCAAACTCCTTGCGCACGTTGGCAACGCGAACTTCCATGCAAATCCCTTTTGTAGTTGATGCATGCCGTTATCCCAAAACCGGTTCCCACTTTTGGGCGACATTAAATCTTTGTTTTATGCATGTCGTTGTCCAAAAACCGCTACACACTTTTGGGCGACATGCATTTGTCAGTGTCCGCGCGTCGCGGCGATCTCGGCGCCGTAGCGCATCTCGAGAAGTGTTTTCAAGACCAGCGTGACGAGCGCCAGGCCGGCAAGCAGCGAAGCGACGGCAAAGGCGGCGGCGGCATTGTACTCGTTATAAAGGATTTCGACATGCAGCGGCATGGTGTTGGTCAGCCCGCGTATGTGGCCCGACACGACCGAGACCGCGCCGAACTCGCCCATGGCACGGGCATTGCACAGCAACACGCCGTAGAGCAATCCCCATTTGACGTTGGGCAACGTCACGTACCAGAACGCCTGCCAGCCATTGGCCCCGAGCGACAGGGCTGCCTCCTCGTCGCCATTGCCCTGTTCCTGCATCAGCGGGATCAATTCGCGGGCGACGAAGGGGAAGGTGACGAAGATCGTGGCCAGCACGATGCCCGGCACGGCAAACAGGATGACGATGCCATGCGCCTTGAGCCAGGCGCCGAGCAGGCCTTGCGCGCCGAACAGAAGTACATAGACCAGGCCGGAAATGACCGGCGAGACCGAAAAGGGCAGGTCGATGAGTGTGGTCAGGAACGCCTTGCCCTTGAACTCGAACTTGGCGATCGCCCATGCGGCGGAGATGCCGAAAATCACATTGAGCGGCACCGAGATCGCCGCGACCAGAAGCGTCAGGCGGATCGCCGAGCGCGTGTCCGGTTCGCTCAGCGCCTGTGTGTAGGCCTCGATACCTTTGGCGAAAGCTTCCTTGAAGACGATGATCAGCGGCAGGAGCAGGAAAATGCCGAGGAAGGCAAAGGTCACGATCATCAGCACGGTTCTCGCCGTGCGGCTCTCGGTCACCGCCGGCGACTGGCTTTCATGGTGCGGCGCGTAGGATTTGATCTCCGGGTCAGCCATAGCGTTTGCGGCTCCAGGTCTGCACCAGGTTGATGACCAGCAGCATGAGGAAGGACAGCGCCAGCATGATCGCCGCTATCGCGGTCGCCGCGGCGTAATTATATTCCTCCAGCCGGATGACGATCAGAAGCGGCGCGATCTCGGATTTGAACGGCAGGTTGCCGGCGATAAAGATGACGGAACCGTACTCGCCGACGCCGCGCGCGAAGGCCAGCGCGAAACCGGTGACGATGGCAGGCGCCAGTCCGGGTAGTAGAACGCGGCTGATGATCTGGAAGCGATTGGCGCCGAGCGTGGCGGCCACTTCTTCTACCTCCTTGTCGATCTCCTCCATGATCGGCTGCACGGTGCGCACGACGAAGGGCAGACCGATGAAGACCAGCGCGATGACGATGCCGAGCGGCGTATACGCGACCTTAATGCCGAGCGGCGTCAGTAGGCTTCCGATCCAGCCATTCGGTGCGTAAAGCGTGGTCAGCGCGATGCCGGCAACCGCCGTCGGCAGCGCGAAGGGCAGGTCGACCATGGCATCGGCGATGCGGCGGCCTGGAAAGCTGTAGCGCACCAGCACCCACGCGACGATCGTGCCGAAGACGACGTTGACGGCGGCGGCAATGAAGGCGGTGCCGAAGCTGATTTCAAGCGCGTTGATGGTGCGGCGGTCGGTGACGATCGCCCAGAAGTCGGTCCAGCCGAGCGCCGCCGAGCGCCAGATCAGCCCGGACAGGGGAATGAGGATGATGAGGGTGAGGTAGGCAAGCGAGAAGCCGAGCGTCAATCCGAAACCCGGAATGACGCTCGGCTGCCTGAATCGCCACCCCGCCTTGGCGGGTGCTGTGGTCATGTCGTCCTGATCTAAATGCTACTGGGCCGGTTTGTAGATCTGGTCGAATATACCACCATCGCCGAAATGATAAGGCTGTGCCTTCTTCCAGCCGCCAAAAAGCGGGTCGTCGATGGTGATCAGCTTGATCTCAGGCAGCTTGGCCAAGTCCTCCGCCGGCACCAACTCGGGCTTCGAAGGGCGATAATGGTTTTTGGCGATGAGCGTCTGGCCTTCCTTGGAATAGAGATAGCTCAGATAAGCTTCGGCAACTTTCCGCGTGCCTTTGGCGTCGACATTAGCGTCGACCACGGCGACCGGCGGCTCGGCCAGGATCGAGGTCGGCGGGTAGACGATGTCGAAATTGTCGGCGCCGAACTCGTCGAGCGCCAGATAGGCCTCGTTTTCCCAGGCGAGCAGCACGTCGCCCAGCCCTTTTTGCGCGAAGGTCACGGTTGCGCCGCGCGCACCGGTGTCGAGAACCGGGACATGCGCATAGAGATTGCCGACGAATTCCTTGGTCTTGGCCTCGTCGCCGCCATCCTTGGCGCTGGCATAGGCCCAGGCGGCGAGATAGTTCCAGCGCGCACCACCGGAGGTCTTGGGATTCGGCGTGATCACCTGGACGTCGTCCTTGACCAGATCGCCCCAGTCATGGATGCCCTTGGGGTTTCCCTTGCGGACGAGAAAGATGATGGTCGAGGTGTAGGGCGCCGAATTGTTTTCGAATTTCGTCCGCCAGTCGGGATTGATCCTCTTCGCTTTCGAGACAATGGCGTTGATATCGCCTTCGAGCGCCAGCGTCACCACGTCGGCGTCGAGGCCGTCGATCACGGCGCGAGCCTGCGCGCCCGACCCGCCATGCGACTGCTGGACGGTGACCGTCTCGCCTGTCTCGGCCTTCCAGTGGGCGGTGAAGGCCTCGTCGAATTGCTTGTAGAGCTCACGCGTCGGATCATACGACACGTTGAGAATGGTGGTGTCGGCAAACGCGAAACCGAGCGTGCCGAACTGGACAGACGTGGCGACCAGTGCGCCGAGCAGTTTCCTGAAATGAGGTTTGGTCATTTCCGCCTCCGTTGAACTCGCGCCAAATCTACCGAATTGATAGAATTTAGATGCATTCAATGTTGCCTTTTTTGGCCTATTGAAGCAATTTTTCGCCTAGTTTCGGCGATGCGAGAAACTATTTTCCCGCATGGACCATGATCGCGCTCCCGACGCGATTATCTAGAGACGGCTAGCTCTTCGGCAATGGCTGCGTCGCGCCCGAAGGTTTCGGCCGGCTATTCGGCGGTAACGGGAAAGTTGAAGCGCTCTTTTGGAAACGGCTCGTTCTCCAGCGTGAAGTGCCACCATTCGCGGGCGTAATTCTTGAAGCCGCGGGCACGCATCGCCTCGACAAGTCTTTTGCGGTTAGCCGCCGCTTCACGGGCTATCGGTCGGTGAGCCGTTTCGCTCGCTGGATCGAAACAGTCGAAACCCGTACCGAAATCGAGCGTGTCGGCATCGGTCGCGCCGCAGGCCGGTTTCGGAGCGCTCTTGCGGTCGGCTCGCGCGATCGCGACATCGACCGTCGATCCGCGCGAATGGGTGGACAGTTCGCCGATGTAGCCCTTGGCGATGAGATCCTTGCGCTTGACCTTTGGGTACCATTGCGGGTCCGGTGGTCCACTCGTTTTTGTCCAGTCACCCATGTCGGAGACAGCCCGCGCAGGGCGATAGCAGTCGAACACGACCAGCGTCAGTCCTTCGGCGGCAATCGCTTTCTGCACTGCCGAAAGCGCTTGCGCCGCTTGCCTGGTGAGGACGCATACCGGCGCATCGTAGCCGCTTACCTTGCGACGCAGGAAATTTTCGAGGCCGGCATAGCGGATATCCTGCCGGATATTGGGATCGATGTCGGCTAGCCGAACAAAGCTGGCGGGCAGCGCGTCAGCAGACGCCGAGGAAATACCGGCGGCTGAAAGCAAGACGTAAAACCCAATCCCCTGAATCACCTGCCGGAAGTTATTCAAGGGAAACTTTCACTCGACGAAAACCTTCACACTGGCCGCGCGTCCCGCCGCGTCGATCACGGTCAGGGTCGAATAGCCGGCGCCGTCCGGCTGCCAGGTCGCGGTGCGCCGCCGGTCGATGCCGACCAGCGGCTTGCCGTTGGCCAGCCAGCGGAATGGTGCGCGGCCGCCTTGCAGCTTGAGCACCAGCGGCGAGGCGTCGGCCGAGGAAGTGCCGAGATCGACGCGGGCGCCGTCGGGCGGAAAGATGATGGTTGGCGCAGGTTCGGTCGGCGTCGCCTGTACCAGCCCATCGGCGCCGGCGCCGAAGCGCGTAAGCGTCCCCGGCCGCCCCCCGCGGTTCGGACGCCGGACGCCGGACGGCTGGCTCGGCAGCGGTACGGCGGCCAGGCTGGAACGGACAAAACCTTCGAACAGGATGGGCGCAGCCGAGACATAGCCGGACAGGCCGGGCACCGCGCCGGCGTCGGGGCGGCCGACCCAGACGCCGAGCACGTAGCGGCCGTCGAAGCCGACCGACCAGGCGTCGCGATAGCCGTAGGAGGTGCCGGTCTTGTAGGCGATGCCGCGTTGGGCGGCACCCTGGGGAGGCTTGACGCCTGACAGGATGTCGGTGATCTGCCAGGTCGCCTGCCCGTCGAGGATGGTGGTGGTCGAGCGTTCGGCATTCGCCGGCTCGGTGCCGTCATGCAGCGTGTGTGCCTTGCCGCCATTGGCAAGGCCGGCATAGAGTTGGACCAGGTCGCGCAGGGTCACCCCGACGCCGCCGAGGCCGATCGCCAGGCCGGGCGCTTCGTTGACGGGCAGGATAGGGGTCACATCGGCCTGGCGAAAGCGTGCCATCAGCCGGGCCGGGCCGACCGCGTCGAGCACGCGGATCGCCGGCACGTTGAGCGACAATTGCAGCGCCTGCCTGATGCTGACATCGCCCTGATAGCCCATGTCGAAGTTCTTCGGCCGATACCCGGAGAAATCGGCTGGGCTGTCCTCGATCAGCATCTCCTGCGCCACCAGGCCTTGTTCGAAGGCGAGGCCGTAGATGAACGGCTTCAGCGTCGAGCCAGGCGAGCGAACGACCTTGGTCATGTCGATCCAGCCCGAACGGCTGGCATCGAAGAAATCGGCAGAGCCGACCTCACCAAGAATATCGCCGGTACGGGCATCGGCCAGTACCATGGCCACCGAGAGGCGAGGGCCGAGCCTGGCGGCCGCATCCTTGGCCACCTGCTCCAGCCCTTCCTGGACACTCTTGCGGATCGTCAGTTGCAGCTTCTGGCCGGGAACAGCCTTGGACAGCATTGTATAGGCCGCATGGGCAGCGAGCGCCGGCAAGGTCCGCCGCAGCCCCGACACATCGTCGAGCGCGGCACGCGCGGCCTCACGTTCGCCGAGCAGGCCTGCCGAGACCATGCGGGTCAGGACGCGGTCGCGGGCGGCATGGGCGACGTCGAGGTTGCGGTCAGGGCGCCGCTTTTCCGGCAATTGCGGCAAAGCGACGAGCAGGGCCGCCTCCGAGACCGTCAGCCGTTTCGGCTCCTTGCCGAAATAGGCAAGCGAAGCCGCGCGCACACCTTCGAGATTGCCGCCATAGGGCGCCAGCGTCAGATAGCGTTCGAGGATCTCGCGCTTGGAAAGCCGCCGTTCGATCTGGAGGGCGCGCAGCATCTGCTTGATCTTCGAGCCGAGGCTGCGGCTGTCGCGCGGTTCGATCAGCCGGGCGAGTTGCATCGGCAGCGTCGAGCCACCGGAGACGATATGGCCGCTGGTCGCGAACTGGCCGGCGGCACGCGCCAGTGCCAGCACGTCGACGCCTTGATGATCCCAGAAACGCTTGTCCTCATAGGTGACCAGCATGTCGACGAACTGCTTGTCGACCTGGTCCAGGCTGGTAGCGAGCCGCCAGTAGCCATCCGGCGTAGCGAAGGCGCGCAGCAGCTGGCCGTCTCGGTCCTGCACCTCGGTCGAGACCGTCAAAGCAGCCGGCAGCGGCGGCGGAAATGCGCGGTCGAGCTGCCAGAGGGCGGCGGCGGTGATTGCAGCGAGACCGGCCAAGGAAATGCCCGTGATGGCCGCTCGGCGCAGGAATTTTCTGGAGAGCATGGCGCCGCCCCTCATCCGCCTGCCGGCACCTTCTCCCCGTTTAGTGACGGGGAGAAGGGGGCTGTCGCGACCCTTGGCGCCTTTTCTGCGACGTTAAAGTTCGGCGAAAACTTCGGCGCATGGCTCTTTCTCCCCGTCTCTATACGGGGAGAAATGCCCGGCAGGGCAATGAGGGGCAGCGCCATCGCCATATTCCTATCCGCCATTTTTTGCCTTATGGCGCCTTGACCTCCATCATGCCGGTGGCGGTGCGGGCCGAATATTGCGGCCGGTACATGTCCTCGATCGTTGCCGCCGGGTGGGCGTAGGTGCCCGGCGTCACCGCGCGCACGACGTAGGCGAGTGTGATGTTGCGGTCGCCGTCGCCGTCGTTGGGATTGAACGCCGCGACGAAACGGTCGTCGCGGAATTCGAGATGGGCGGCATCGGTCTGCGCCAGCCAGGAGAAGTTCGTCAATTGGGCGCTGGAGACCAGGCCCGGATTGTCGATCTCGAGGCCGGCCGGCAACAGGTCGGTGATCAGCAGTCGCGAAGGCCAGGTGTTCTGCTCGTAAACCTTGAGCACGACGACATAGCGTTCGTTCTGCTTGACCTCCGTCACGTTGGCCTCTGTGCCGTCTAGCTTGTAGTAGGTACGGCTGATGGTAAAGCCGTTGCCGCCGGCCGGCAGAGGCTGGATCGGCGAGGCCACGGTGGTGACGACCGCCTGCAGCGGATTTCTGCCGGTGTTGACGATGGTCAGCGGACTGTCGGCCAGGTCGCCACCGGCGATCTGGTCCGCATAGCCGCCGGCATGCGGTGCGCCGTTGATGGTCAGCGCGATCGAATCATTGCCGGCCTTCAGCGCGCGGGCCGCCAGCACCATCCAGGACTCGTCCTGTGTGCTGGTCCACCTGGCGTCGGCGCGTTCCCTGGTCACCAGCTGGATCAGCGCCGGCACGATGGTCGGCACCGGCTTGCTTTCCGCGGCAAGCGCCAGGATCGCCGCGCCGTCGCGCAGTGGCGAGCCATAGTCGGACCGGTAATAGTCATATTCGGGCGTCGACTTGGCCAGTTGCAGCGCGGCCTGGAAGGTTGCCTCCGAGCGCTGCGTGTCACCGTAGAGCGCGAGAGACGCCGCCAGTTGGGCGACGGCCATCGGGCTGGTAAAGGCTTCGAGCTGGGTGTCGGCATAATAACGCAGATCGCCGACCGAGGCCTTCTTGTTGCGGGCAAGCACATAAAGCGCATAGGCGATCTCGCTGCCGCGATCCTGGACGTCCTGATCGTAGCCGATCGCGTTCTGCAGATTGCTCAGCGCCTGGTTCATCGCCAGGGCCGGCACGTCGTATTTCTGCTCGCGCGCCCGGGTCAGGAAATCGGTGACATAGGCGTCGAGCCACAGATCGCCGGAACCGGGACCCCACAGGCCGAAGCTGCCGGCCGATGCCTGGTAGCTCAGCACCTTGTAGATGGCGTCCTGGACGCGGCCATGCAGATCGGGGTCGCTGGCCATGCCGATGCCGGAAGCCATCTCGTTGACGTAGAGAAGCGGCATGGCGCGGCTGGTGGTCTGTTCGGCGCAACCATAGGGATAGCGGTCGAGCGTCATCAGCAGCGACGGTACATCGAAGGCAGCCGCCTGCGAAACGCCGACGCTGACCGAAGCGCCATCGAGCAGGCTTGCCGCCAGCAGTTCCTTGTCGACGCGCAGCGCGCCGCCATTGCCCTTGAGGTCGACGACCATGCGGGTGGTCACCGGCAGTTGCGCTGGGCGCACCGGCACATAGAGCGTCTGCTCGACGGCGGTGCCGTCGGCATGCGCAAGCTTGATGGTGATCGAGGCGTTGCCCGCGGTCTGCGCAATCAACGGCACGGTCAGCGTCTGCCGCTTGCCTTTGGCCAGCGTCAGCTTTTCAGGCAAGGCGGCACTGCCGGTAGACAGGTCGCCCGTCGTGTCGATGGTCAGCTTGTAGTCGCCAGCGGGGCCGTCGGTGTCGGCAACGTCGAGCCGCATGACGGCGGAATCGCCGGGAGCCAGGAATCGCGGCAGGCCGGCGGTGATCACCACCGGATCGCGAACGATGACGTCGGACTGGGCATGGCCGACTGCTTCCTTTGTCCAGGCGACGGCCATGACGCGCACGGTGCCGTTGAACTGCGGTATGTCGAAGTCGATCCGCGCCTTGCCGTCGGCGTCGAGCTGGACCGGGCCGGAGAAGAAGGCGACCAGCTTTTCGGTCGGCGGACTGCCTTGCGATTGCATGTTGGCGCCGTCGCCGCCGGTGCGCAGCTTACCGGTTGTGCCCAGCGAGCCGTCGATCAGCCGGCCATAGATGTCGCGAACCTCGAGACCGAGCATGCGCTGGCCAAAGAACCAGTTCTCCGGATCCGGTACCTTGTAGTTGGTCAGGTTGAGGATGCCGACGTCGACGGCCGCGACCATGACATAGGCGTTGGTGCCGCGCTGCACGCCGGCTACGGCCACCGGGATCGACAGCTGCTGGCGCGGCATGGTCTTGTCCGGCGGCGCCAAGCTGACGGCAAGCTTCCGCGAGCCGGGATCGAGCTTCAGCCATTTGACGCCGATGGCGCGCGCCGGCATGCGTGTCTCTTGCGCATCGCCCGGCCTGAACAGCGTTGCAGTGACGTAGGCGCCGGCACCCCAGTCGTCGCCGACCGGGATGTCGACGGTGCTGCCGCCGGCCGGCACGCTGGCGGTGACGGTCTTCAGGAGCTTGTCGGCGCCGATGGTGACGAGCAGCTCGCCGGCAAAGTGCGGCGACACTTCGAGCTTGGCCACTTCACCCGCCGCATAGGTATCCTTGTCGAGGGCGATCTCGAGGCCGTCGGGCGTTTCGGTGGTGGTGGAACTGACATACCAGCCGGCGTCGAACTCGTAGCTGGTGGCCGGGCCTTCCGGATCCGCTGTCTCGATCTCGAGCCGGTAGCGGCCCCAGTCGACCGGCAGCGACACCGTCGCCTCGCCATCGGCGCTCAGGTCGACCTGGCCGTTGGCCACCGCCTTGGTGAAGGTGACCGGCTCATAGTTCCAGGAGTTGCTCGAGCGGTACCACTGGTAGCTACGCTCGACCTTGACCAGCGACCACTGCGCGCCCTTCAGCGCCTCACGCTTGCCGTCTGGGTCGACAGCGATCAGGCTGAACTTGGCCGTGCCGCCTTGCGGCACCTCGTCGTCGTCGAAATCCGGGCGGATGCCGATCATGTGGCCCTGCGGGCGGATGCCGATATTCAGCGAGCGCTCGACGGCACGGCCGCCGGTTTCACGCATCCTGACAGTGACCTTGGCATCGACCAGCTTGGTGGTGGATGGCAATTGATCGACGGAGACCGGGAAGGTCGCCTTGCCGTCCTCGCCGACCACCGGCAGGCCGGTGAAGGGCGTCACCGTCGGTTCCGCCGACTGTTCGTCGGCCAGACCGAAGGAATAGCCTTTGAAGCGGTCCCAGTCGCGGGCGGTCGACAGCGTCAATTCGCCTTCGAGCGCGAGGCCCGCGGCCGGCGCGCCGTAGAGAAAGCGGCCGTCGACGGTAATGTTGGCGGTCTCGCCCTGCGCGATCTCCTGCTTGTCGGAGGACAGGTCGAACTCGATGCGGTCCGGTACGAAGTCCTCGACCAGGAACATCTGGCTGGCGACCGCCGCCTGCTTGGGATCGGTATGGATCGCCACCGTCCAGGTGCCGCGCATAGCGTTGGGTTCCAGCGGCAGGTCGACCGCGTGACCACCGGCCGATGCGCCATCGCTGACGATGCGGCGGTCCTCAACGCCGTCGGGCCGCGAGAAGATGAAGGTCAGCGGCAGGTTCTCGACCGCCCTGGCGGCACTGTCGCGGGCAAGGGCTGCGACATGGACGTCCTCGCCGGCGCGGTAGATGCCGCGCTCGGTCCAGGCATAGACGTCGAGCGCGCCAGGTGCCGGCCGTCCGGCGACGCCGCGGTCGGACAGGTCGAAGCCGGCGCGGCCCATATCGAGGAAGACGAAATCGTCGTCGCCCTGTTTGGCCATCAGCACGGCCGGGGCCATGCCGCTGTCGCCGCGCGTCAGGCCGGGATTGAACACCGCCCGCCCTTCCGCGTCGGTGGTCGCGGTGCCGAGGATTTCATTGTTCCTGGCCAGCAGCGTCAGCTCGGCGCCGGCGATCGGCTTGGCGGTTGCGAGCGAACGGGCAAAGACGTTCAGCCCATCCTGTCCGGTATAGGTCGACAGGCCGATATCGGAGACGACGAACCATTGCGTGGCGTGCGAATCATAGTCGTCGCTGCGATCGTTGACGGCTTGTGCGGTCAGCACATAGACGCCGGGCTTGCGCTTCGGCAAAGCCTCGTCGATTGGGAAGGAGGTGGTGACTTCCTTGTTGAGGTCGTTGGCGATGTCGAGCTGGCCTTGCCAGACCGGCTCGCCCATCTGTTCGGAGATGTTCGAAATGTCGTAGCCGTCAAGCTGGCGCAGGAACTGATATCCCGACAGAAGCTGGGCCAGCGAGCGGTCGCCGATGCGGAAGAGCTTCATTTCGGCGGCATTCATGTTGACGGTAACGACCGGTATGCCGCGGCGTGCGCCTGCGGGCAGCACGAAGCTGTCGCCGGTGAAGCGGGCCGAAGGCGCGCGGTCCTGCACGTAGATCGACAGAACCACCGGTGCCGCGGTGACTTCGCCAATGGCGGCCGGCAAGCCGGCGCGGAAGATCACGTCATAATGTTGGCCGTGCTCGAGTCCTTCGACGCAGATCTGCTTGTCCTTGGCTTCGACGCCCTTGGGAGCGGCGTTGTCGACAGTAACGAACTGCGAGTAGTCAACGCCGGTCTTGACCAGTTCCTCGGAGAACTGCGCGCAGATGCGTGGCGCGCTGGTGTCGGCATCGACGGTATGATCGATGACGCGGAAGCCCTTGCGGGCCTTGAGATCCTGATAGGCGGCCCTGACTGCCGGCGAATTGACGAGAGCGAGGCTCGCCTCGTAGGCCTGCAGGGCCGGCCTGTAGAGATCGCGGCGATCAAGGCCGTCCCCGAGCAGCGCCAGCACGTCGGCGCGCGTCTTGGTGGTGCGCAGCAATTTGTAGGCGTTGAAGGCAGCGGAAGTGGCGTTCGCCGGTAGGGTCGACGGCTCCGAGCTGTTGGCGGTCGGATGGACGGCAAGCGTTTCGCGCGCCAGCTCGAGCCAGAGCTGGCCATCATAAGGCAACACCGAAACCGCCGCTTCGTATTTGTGCATGGCCGAGCGATGATCGCCCGTCAGCGCCGACTGTTCGGCGGCGGCCCTCAGCGCCGTCAGCCCTTCTGTCGGCTTGGTGTAGGTCGGGCCAGTGAGCTTGTTGCGGTATTGCTGGGCCTGGTCGGCCATCCAGTTGGGGAAGAAGGCGAGTTCGGGTGGCGCGCCGATGTCGGGATCGCCATCGATGTTGACGACCTTGCCGGCGACGGCGCCGCCGAAGGGTTTCAACGAATTGTAATCGGATTTAAGGAAGCACCATTTGGCCTTGAGGTTGTAGGTGAAGGCGCGGCAGGCCGGGTCGCCGAGGCAGGTGGTCTTGCACTGGTCGAGGCTGACATTCTGGTCGGATCTGAGATCGAAACCGAAATAGTCGGAATTGTCCGATGTCACCACCCGCCGGGCTTCGGCCGCTTGCGCGACACCGCTCCAGGCAAAAAAGAGAAGGAAAAGAATCGATAGACCACGAGCCGCGCGCATTGCCATAAACCCCTCCAGACAAGTGCTTACGTCCAGAAATCTTCAAGCTTCAGTCGCGCTTGTCAACATCGGGACGCGGCAGGATCCGCCTGCCAACGGTTTGCTTTCCGGCCGGTGACCGGTAGTAGCTCCATAGGACAGGGGATCACGCTTTCTTGCGGCGACGCAGAAGGTGTGAGTTCCAAGCCCTGTCTATTTCAGCAATTGGATTGTGGCCCCTTTACGAGTGCTTCAGAACTTCATTCCAATTTTAGGTTTGCGAGCTAGGCTAGGAGCGTAATGCCGGCGTATGAAAGGCAGATGTCGGGAGGAACCGCGCCACGGCGCGCGCTTTCGCGCGCCCTGCTTTTCGCATTGTTGTGCTCTACGGCACTTGTTGCCGAAACCGGAAGTGCGGCAGCCTTCGAGATTTTCGGCATCAAGCTGTGGGGATCCAAAGACGAAGATGCCGATATCGTCGACCCGCTGCGCTATGCGGTGACGATCGAGGCGCCGGACGCCGACAAGGATCTCGCCGAGAAGCTCGAAAACGCCTCGGCGCTGAAGGCCGACGAGGAACACCCGGTATCCGGTTCTCTCGGCCTGCTGGCCAAGGCGCGCAGTGACCGTGAGCAACTTGTTGCCGCACTCTACACTGACGCCCGCTACGAGGGTGTCGTCACCATCACTATTCAGGGCAAGCCGCTCGACGATCTGCCGCCCGATGCCGAGTTTTCGGGTCCGCAGCCGATACCGGTGGTGATAAGCATAGCAGCCGGGCCGAAATTCACGCTTGGCAACATCAAACTGGAAGGCGATGCGGCGGGGCTGGCAAGTGCCGATTTCGGCCTGATCGCCGGCGGTGACGCCAGTTCGGGCGCCGTGCTCAAGGCCGAGGCGGCGATCGTGCGGGCACTCAAGCAAGAAGGCAGGCCGCTGGCCAAGGTGACGGGCCGCGAGATCGTCGCCGAGCACGCCGGTTCGACGCTCGACGTGACGCTTGCCGTCGCGGCCGGCCCGGTCGCCGGCTATGGCGACACCACTGTCGAGGGCACCGAAAAGGTCGACCGCGACTTCACCCAATATATGACCGGCCTTAAGCGCGGCCGCCAATATTCGCCCGATGAGATCGACGATGCGCGCGACCGGCTGCTCGGGCTCGAGGTCTTCAACAGCGTGACGGTGAAGGAAGCCGACGCCCTCGACGCCGAGGGCAACATCCCGATCGGTGTCCAGGTAAGCGAACGCAAGCCGCGCTATTTTGGCATTGGCGGCAGCTTCTCAAACACCGAAGGGCTGGGCCTCGAAGGCTATTGGGGGCATCGCAATCTGTTTGGCCGCGCCGAAAAGCTGCGCATCGACGGCAAGATCAGCGGCATCGGCAGCAACGACTTGACCCAGCTCAATTACAATGCCGGCGTCATGTTCGAAAAGCCGGGCGTGATCGGGCCGGCGTCGAAATTCATTGCCAGCGTCAATACCGTGCTGGAGCACCCCGACGCCTACGACCATTTCTCGGTCAAGGGCAGCACCGGCCTATCCTACGAACTCGACAAGAAGCAGACGGCTTCCGCGCAAGTCGCGCTGGATTATTCGAGGATCCACGACGCTTTCGGCAAGCACACCTATCTGATCGCCAGCATTCCACTGCAATATGTCTACGACAATCGCGACAGCAAGCTCAATCCGACCCGGGGCTTCAGGGTGCTGGCCTATGGCGAGCCGAGCTACGACATTTTGAGCGGGGCTGCGTTTGTCAAGCTGAAGGGCGAGGGGTCGGCCTACCAGTCACTCGATTCGGCCTCGAAATTCGTTTTCGCCGAACGTGTCGCCATCGGCTCTATCATCGGCGCCAGTCTTCAAGATGTTCCGGCAGATCGACGCTTCTACTCAGGCGGCGGCGGTTCGGTGCGCGGCTATGCCTATCAAGGCATCGGCCCGAAGGACAGCAATGGAGAGCCGATCGGCGGGCTTTCCTTCTTCGAGACCTCGGTCGAGATGCGCATCGCCGTCACCGACAAGATCGGCGTCGTGCCGTTCGTCGATGCCGGCACGGTGTCGACCAGGCAGGTCCCCGATTTTTCGGACATGAAGGTCGGCGCGGGTGTAGGCTTGCGCTATCTGACGGCGTTCGGGCCGCTGCGCGTCGACGCGGCGGTGCCGCTCAACCGCGGCCCCGACGATCCTCATTTCGGCATTTATGCCGGCATCGGCCAGGCATTCTGATGGCAATATTCAGGCGCATCCTCCGTATCCTTTTTTACACGCTGCTCATCGTCGTGGCAGCGGCGGTGGGGGCGCTCGTCGTGCTGACCAAAACCGAGCGCGGCCGCGAAAACCTTGCCGGCATCATCTCGACCATGGCCTCGACCGGTGATCGCAAGGTCACTGTCGTCGGCATCGACGGTATCTGGTCGGGCGCGCTGAGGGTCGATCATGTCGTTCTGGAGGATCGCGAAGGCGCCTGGATGGTGGCGCGCAACGTGGCCGTCGATTGGTCGCCGCTGGCACTCCTGTCGAAGAGCTTCAGCGCCGATCGCATTGGGGCCGAGCGTATCGAGTTGGCAAGGCTGCCGGTGGCCAATACACAGTCGAGCCAAAGCGGAGCGACGACGCTGCCGGTTTCCATCGACGTCAGGCAACTCGACCTTCCCGAAATCGCGCTCGGGCAGGCTCTGGCCGGCAGCGGTGTCGCCGAACTTGCAGCCAAGGGAGCGCTCAAGGCGAACGCCTCACCATTGGCGATCGAGACCAACCTCAACATCGTTCGCCACGACGGCAAGCAAGGCACGGTCGACGCCAAAGCCCATTTCGCGCCGGCCGACAACAAGCTCGACCTCGACCTTAAGGCATCCGAGCCGGCCGGCGGCATCATCGCCAACCTGCTCAACCTGCCGGGCGCGCCGCCGGTCAACATTGTCGTTTCCGGCACCGGACCGCTCGCCAACTGGAATGGCATCGGGACCTTCGTTGTCGACGGCCGGATCGTCACCCAGCTTACCGGTCGCCATCAGCTCACCGACAAGGGTCATTATGTCGAGGCCGAGGGCGATGGCGAATTCGAGCGCTTCCTGCCCGAAACCCTGAAACCGCTGTTTGCCGGCAAGACCAGCTTCGACCTCGCCGGCACGGCGACCGCGGCCGGCGGCGTCGATGTCGAGCGCGCCAATATCGACAGCGGCGCCTTGCACGCGACCGCCGCCGGCATTGTCGATCCGAACGGCGCCAGCGACCTTTCGGTGAAGCTCGCCGCAAAGGGGCCGCCGATCGTGCTCAGCCTCGGCAGCGAGGCGCAACCGATAACCGTGGCAATCAAGGATGCCACGGCCCGCGCATTCGGCGATGGCAAGGCGCCGATGGTGGATATCGGCGCGTCGCTAGTCTCGGTGGTGGCGGGCGGCACGCGGGTGGACGACCTAATCGGGCAAGTGCATTCCGATGGTTTCGACATCCAGAACCGTAGCGGGCCGGTCACCATCAAGCTGACGGCGGCCGGCCTGAACACCGACGTCGCGACTTTGGCGCCGCTGATAACGGGCAGGGTCAGCGCCGGTCTCGCCGGCTCCGTCAGCAAGGAACAGATTGTCGTCGACGAAGGCACGCTACGCAGCGACGCGCTCAATGCGTCCGTAACAGCCACAGTGGCGCTTGCCGATCTGTCGATGACGCTCAAAATGAATGCCGACGCGGCTTCGACGGCGCTGCCGCCGCAAATCAGCTCGGTTCTCGGCGAGCGCGTGCAGTTTTCCGCAACCGCGACACGCGACCCGGACGGTGCGTTCGCCGCCAACGCATTGCAACTCACCTCCGGCACGCTTAGCGCCAGCGGCACCGCCAGTGCGCAAGGCACCGATATCCGGGCCGATATCAAGGGTACGCTGGGCGACGTGTCGGTGCTGTCGCCGCTGGTCGGCGCCAAGGTCGGCGGCGCCGTCGGTTTCGGGCTTACCGCAAGCGGCGCGCGCAGCGCACCGGATTTCTCGGTTTCGGCCAACAGCGACAGCCTGACGGCGTCCCGCCATGCGGTGAAGCAGATCAAGCTGAGCGCGAGCGGCAAGGCCGATATCGCCAGTCCCGCCGCCGATGTCTCGCTGACCGGCTCGGTCGACGACCAGCCGCTCGACCTCAAGGCATCGCTGGTCACAACCGACGGCAAGCGCTCCATCAATGGACTTGCCGTCTCGTTAGCCGACAACAAGGTCTCCGGCGACTTCGGGCTCGACGACAACCTGCTGCCGCTCGGCACGTTGACCCTCGATGCCGCCGATATTGCTCCGCTGGCCGCACTCGCAGGCCAGTCGGTAGCCGGCGACGTGCGCGGCACCATCCGCTTTGCGAACGACAACGGAGCGCCGACGGTCGCGATCGATGCGACGAGCGCCGTGATTTCGCGCGGTGAACTGGCGGCGAAGACAATCGCCGTCAACGCGCTGGTCGCCAATTATCTCAAAGCACCGGCAATCGCCGGCAAGATCAAGGCCGACACGATCACCTCCGGAACCACGGTGATCAGCGGCATCGATGTCGACCTGAAGCGCGATGGCGACTGGACCGGCTTTAGCGGCGGCGCCACGGTCGCCGGCATTCCGGCCAGCGCGTCCGGGCTGGTCAGGGTTGCGAACGGCACCACCAGCATCGAGCTTGCCTCGGGCGAGGCGACCATCCGCGGCATCAAGGCAGCTGTCGCGCAGCCATCAGCGCTGACAATCGCCAATGGCAGGGTGAGCATAGAGAAATTGGCGCTCGGTGTCGGCGGTGGTTCGGTTGCCGTGTCGGGTACGGCCGGCCAGACGCTTGATCTCGCTGCCACCTTGTCGGCGGTGCCGGCAGCGCTTGCCAATGATTTTTCACCGGGTCTCGATGCCGTGGGCGCGCTCAGCGGCACCGCGCAGGTCACCGGATCGTCGGCTGCCCCAGATATTCGCTTCACCGCCCGGCTCAGCGGCGCCGAAACCAGCCAGACCCGGCAGGCTGGGCTCGGGCCGCTGGATCTCGACGCGGCAGGCCGTTTCTCGTCGGCCAGCGGCCTGGCCATCGAGCAGGCGACGCTTGCCGGCGAGAAAATCTCCGGCAAGGCAGCCGGCATCATCAATCCGAACGGTGCCAGCGATTTTTCGCTCGACCTGGCCTCTACCGGTCCGAGCCTGCCGTTGTCGCTTGGCAGCAAGGAGAGCCCGATCAAGCTCGAGCTACAGGCGATATCGCTAACGGCGGCCGGGCAGGGCGCCCAGCCGAAGCTCGACATTTCCGCGACGCTGCCATCGGCCGCCACCAATCTAGCTATGATCGAGGGTATCACGCTTGCACTGCACTCCGATCGCTTTGACGTGAAAGCCCGGAGCGGGCCGATCTCCGGCACCGTGACTGCCGAAAAAATCGGCCTCGACAATCCGACTATCGCGCCGCTGATCGCCGGCAAGGTCACCGCCAAACTCGCCGGCAGCCTTGCCGCCGATGCCATCGTCATCGATAGCGGCACGGTGACCAGCGACGCGTTGAACAGCGGCTTCAACGGGCGGGTCTCGCTGGCCGACGGCGCCATCGACCTCAATGTCAAGGCGGACGCCGCCTCGGCGGCACTGCCGGGGGCGGTACGTGGCGTGCTCGCCGAGCGAACGCAATTCAGTGCCGCGCTGAAGCGGGACGCCAATGGCAATGTCACCGCCAATACCGTCAGGCTGTCGTCCGGTTCGCTGACGGCAGACGGCCAGGCGAGCCTTGCCGACAACAAGCTCAGCGCCGACGTCAAAGGCGCGCTAGGCGACGTCTCGCTGCTATCCAAGGACGCCAAAGGCGCCATCTCTTTCGCGCTGAATGCGCAAGGCGCCAGCACCGCGCCGGATCTGTCGCTGAGTGTCAACAGCGACAGGCTTTCGGTCGCGGCGCGCGAGATCACCGGTCTGAAGCTCACTGCCACCGGCAAGGCTGATGCCGCCAACCCGGCTGCGAATGTGCAACTCACCGGAAATGTCGCGGGCCAACCGCTGCAGGGCAGCGCCGTGCTGGCGACATCGGACGGCAAACGCGCCATCAATGGACTTTTGCTGTCGCTCGGCAAGAACCGTATCTCCGGCGACCTGGCGCTCGACGATGCCTTCCTGCCGGCCGGCACCGTGGCGCTCGACCTGCCCGATATCGGTCCGCTTGCGGCCCTGGCACTGGAAAAGGCCGATGGCGATGTGCGCGGCACGATCGCCTTCTCCAAGGCGGGCACCGTGCCGCAAGTCGCCGTCAAGGCGACGACGGCCTCGATCTCGCGCGGCGATGTCTCGGCCAAGGCCGTGAGCATCGATGC
Source organism: Mesorhizobium sp. M0184 (assembly GCF_040322215.1). NCBI lineage: Bacteria > Pseudomonadati > Pseudomonadota > Alphaproteobacteria > Hyphomicrobiales > Phyllobacteriaceae > Mesorhizobium > Mesorhizobium sp. M0184. The sequence continues at coordinate 22,889 of NZ_JAMYSZ010000029.1, read as the reverse complement.
GCTGATCGCCAACTATCTGGCGGCACCGGTGATCTCGGGCAAAATCCGTGCCGACAGCGTAACTTCCGGCGGCACGGCTATTCGGGGCGTCAACGTCGATCTCAAGCGCGACGGCGAATGGACCGGCTTTTCCGGTGGCGCCACCATCAAGGATATTCCGCTGAGGGCGGCCGGCCGGGTCAAGGCGGTCAAGGGCACGACGACGGTCGAACTTGCCTCCGGCGAGGCGACCATCCGCGGCATCAAGGCGGCCATCGCCCAGGCCTCGACCATCAACATCGCCAATGGAGTGACCAGCCTCGACAGGCTGGTGCTCAACCTCGGCGGCGGCACGGCGACGGTCACGGGCAAGGCTGGGCAGGCGTTCGACCTCAACGCGACGCTGGCCCGCGTCCCGATCTCGATAGCCAACAGTTTTTCGCCGGGCCTCGATGCCGCCGGTTCCATCTCAGGCACTGTGAAGGTGACGGGCGCGCCGGCCAATCCGGCCGTTGCCTTCAAGATCGACGCCGCAGGCGTTCAGACGTCGCAGACCCGTGGTGCAGGTTTCGGCGACATGGGCGTTTCATCCTCAGGTACGTATTCGGGCAACAGACTGACCTTCGACGCCAACATGAGCGATGCCGCCGGCCTCGGCCTCAAGGGCGGCGGCACGATGACGACATCAGGCGGGCCCACCCTTGATCTCAACTTTTCCGGCAAGGTGCCGTTCGCCTTCCTCACCAGGACACTCGCCGCGCAAGGCCTGTCCCTGAGCGGCACGGCCGACGTCGATGTGCAGGTGCGCGGCCCGGCGACGTCGCCGGTGATCTCAGGCACGGTCCGCACGTCGGGCGCCCGCCTGCTCGACGCGCGCTCGGGGCTTGCGATCAACGACATCACTGCCGATGTCGCTATCGGCAATGGCGTGGCCAGGATCAATCGCCTGACCGGCACGCTGTCGACACGCGGCAGCCTTTCGGCCAGCGGCACCGTCGGCATCGATCCGGCTAAGGGTTTTCCGGCCGATCTGTCGATCAAGCTCGTCGACGGCCGCTATACCGACGGCAAGGTGGTCACCGCCAATCTTGGCGGCGACCTGACCGTCAAGGGACCGCTCATCTCCGCGCCGGTGATTTCCGGTACCGTCAACCTGGCCAAGACCGTCATCACCGTACCGGAAAAGCTGCCCGGCTCGCTGGCCGAGCTCAACGTCAAGCACAAGAATGCGCCGGCCGCCGTGCGTGCCCAGGACAAGGCGTTGCGCCCGGCCGCTGCAAGCAGCGGTGGCGGCGGCAGCGGCCTCAATCTCGACGTCACGGTCAATGCGCCGAGCCAGATCTTCATCCAGGGCAGGGGTGTCGACGCCGAGCTCGGCGGTTCGCTGCGGCTGACCGGCCCGGCATCGTCACCCCAGGCGGTCGGCACCTTCACCTTGCGGCGCGGGCGGTTGACGATCCTTGCCAAGCGGCTGACCTTCACGGAAGGCACCGTCGGCTTTTCCGGCTCTCTGGTGCCCTACCTCAATCTCACGGCGCAATCGAAGACGACCAGCGCCACCGTGACTATCGTGGTGTCGGGCGAGGCGAACAACCCGAAATTCACCTTCTCCTCGGTACCCGCGTTGCCGGAGGATGAGGTGCTGGCGCAGCTGATCTTCGGCCGTTCGATGTCGAACCTGTCGCCGCTGCAGATCGCGCAGCTTGCCGAGGCTGCCGGACAACTGGCCGGCGTCGGCGGCTCGACCTCCCTGCTGCAGAACCTGCGCAGCGCGATCGGCGTCGACGATCTCGACGTGATCACCGACGAACAGGGCGGCACCGCCGTCTCGGCGGGCAAGTATCTCAACGACCGCACCTATGTGACGATCCAGAAGGGCGACAGGCCGGGCTCGGGCAAGGCAACCGTCGATCTCGACGTTGGACGCGGCGTCAAGCTGCGTGGCGAGGCAACCGACGCCGGCGAAGCCAAAGGCGGTGTTTTCTACGAACGGGAATATTGAAACCGGCCGTTCGCGCAGAACAACTGGTTGCCTGAAGAACGAGCGGCGCAGCGGCGAATGTCCCAGTTTAATTGCCCGTTGAGATTTCAGACGAAATCCCTGGCGCAGTAGCAAATTTGCGCCAAGACTGTCGTTATCGCGCGAACCGCCCTGCTTTCAAAGTTGCACATTCCTTGGCATGTTCCCAATCCGTGCCGTCTTTGACATCATGGCGCGGATGCGGAATGTTAAAAGGCAGAAAGCCAACAATGGGAGTTAGTCATGACGATCTACAAGAGTAACGGCGACCGCGTTCCCGATCACATCCTGGCCATGGCCGAAGATGCCAAGGCAGGCAAGATGGATCGTCGCGAATTTCTGGCTCTCGCCAGCGTCTTCGGCGCCTCGACGGCGATGGCTTATGGCATGCTTGGCCTCGCAGACCCGACGCCGGCCAAGGCGGAAGAGGTGAAGGGCAAGAAAGGCGGCATACTGAAGGTCGCGCAATGGATCAAGGATCCGAAGGATCCGCGCAAGTCCGACTGGTCGGAAATCGCCAATGCCGAGCGCCAGGCGCTCGAGCCGCTGGTCAAATACACCACCGAATACACGTTCCGCCCCTATCTGCTGGAGAGCTGGGACGTGAATGACGACGCTACCGAATACACGCTGCATGTGCGCAAGGGCGTCACCTGGAACAACGGCGATCCGTTCACCGCAGACGACGTCATCTTCAACCTCAAGCGTTGGGCCGACAAGAAGGCCGAAGGCAATTCCATGCCGGGTCGCCTCGGTTCGCTGGTCAAGGACGACAAGCTGGATGAGAGCGCGGTGACCAAGGTCGATGACCACACGATCAAGCTGACGCTCAGCAAGCCGGATATCGCCCTCATTCCCAACGTGTGCGACTATCCCGGCCTCATCGTCCACAAGACGTTCGACGAAAAAGGCGGCGACTTCAAGTCCTGCCCGATCGGCACTGGCCCGTTCGAGCTGGTCTCCTACGATGTCGGCCAGAAAGTGGTCTACAAGCGCCGCGAAGACAACAAATGGTGGGATGGTGACGTCTTCCTCGACGGCATCGAGTTCATCGACTACGGCACCGATCCGGCGGCTATGGTCAGCGCCTTCGAGGCAGGCGAAGTGCACACCAACTTCGAAACCTCGGCCGACTATGTGTCCATTCTGGACGGCATGGACTTGGCGAAGTCGGAGGTCGTCACCGCCTCGACGATCGTCTGCCGCACCAATGTGACCAACAAGCCTTACGGCGACCAGAAGGTTCGCAACGCCCTGCAGCTCGCGGTCGACAACAATGTCGTCCTCCAGCTCGGCTACGGCAATGCCGGCACGGTTGCCGAAAACCACCATGTCGCCCCGATCCATCCGGAATACTATGAATTGCCGAAGATTGCTCGCGACCCGGCCAAGGCAAAGGCGCTGATGGCCGAAGCCGGCCAGGCCGATTTCGAGCACGAACTGATCACGGTCGACGAAGACTGGCACAAGAACACAGGCGACGCGATCGCCGCGCAGATGCGCGACGCCGGCATCAAGGTCAAGCGTACGGTGCTGCCGGGTTCGACCTTCTGGAACGACTGGACGAAGTATCCGCTGTCGATGACCAACTGGAACATGCGGCCGCTCGGCGTCCAGGTTCTGGCGATCGGCTATCGCACAGGTGAGGCCTGGAACGAGACGGCCTGGTCGAATCCGGAGTGGGATGCCAAGCTCAACGCTGCGCTGGCAGTTGCCGACGCCGCCAAGCGCAAGGAAATGATGAAGGATATCGAGCAGATCCTGCAGGATTCCGGCATTATCATCCAGCCTTATTGGCGCAAGCTCTACAGCCATTCGGTCAAGGCGGTGCAGAACTACAAGATGCACCCGACCTTCGAGCGCGACTACGGCAAGGTCTGGCTCGACCAGGCCTGACCGGACGATCCGGAAAGGGGCGTCTCGCCCCTTTCCCTCGCTCTTTGCATGGTCCTTGGACCGGAAGTCGGCGCAGCAAAAAGTTGCGGACTCTTCGGCCTGGGTCTGCAATAAAAAGGGTATTGCATCTGGGACTGGTCTGAAGGCTTGTTCTGCCGCTGGCGGCAGCGCACGGCTTGCAAACCGGTTCCACCCCCCAACCCGACCGGCAGGGGACCGCCATGCTTTCTTTCGTTATCAGGCGTCTCGGCACCATGGCAGTGACGATGCTGTGCCTGACGATGATCGTCTTCTTCCTGGTCAATCTCGGGCCTAATCTGAAGAAGCTCGCGATCAGCCAGACCGAAATGCACACATCCGCCGAGCAGCTTGAGGCTTGGCTGGTCAACCACGGCTATCGGCAGAATTTCTTTATCCGCTACGGCCAATGGCTGGGCATCATGCCCAAGCAGCCGGTGACCGACCCGGCGACCGGCAAGCCCGCACAGCGTTTCTCCTTCTGCAACGATCCGGTCGTGCCGACATTCTCCGGCATCCTGCAAGGCGATTTCGGTTGCTCGACCAAGTTCAAGACGACGGTCGCTTCAAAACTCTTTCCGGCGCTCAGCGCCACCGGCATCCTGATGCTCTGCGTGCTGGCCGTAATGGTGCCGATCTCGCTTTTGATCGGTATTCTCGCCGGCATGCGCGAGGGTTCACGCACCGACCGCACATTGTCGGTGGCTTCGATCGCCTCGACGGCGACGCCCGAATATGTTTCGGGCGTCATCTTCACCGTGATCTTTGCCTCCTGGCTCGGCGTGCTGAACGGTTCGGCGGCCTCGGCCAGCCAGGGCATCACCTTCTATAATTTCACCTTACCGGTGATGACGCTGGCGATATACGGCATCGGCTACATCGCTCGCATGACCCGCGCCTCGATGGTGGAGGTGATGACACAGCAATATATCCGAACCGCCCGGCTGAAGGGCCTCTCCTTCGGCAGCGTGGTGATAAAGCACGCTCTGCGCAACGCGCTGATCGCGCCATTCACGGTCATCATGCTGCAGTTCCCCTGGCTGCTCACCGGCGTCGTCATCGTCGAGGTGATGTTCCGCTACCAGGGGTTCGGCTACACCCTGGTCGAGGCCGCCGGCAACAACGACATCGATCTTCTGCTCGGCTGCTCGCTGGTCTCGGTGTTTATCGTCCTGATCACACAGCTCATCTCCGATGTCGGCTACGCGTTCCTCAATCCGCGCATCAGAGTTCAATAGGAGACCGGCGGATGCAGGTCGAATATCTCAGCGCCTTCAACGTCGTACTCGGCGTGCTTACCCGCTTCTGGCCGGTCTGGATCGCTCTCGCCCTGGTGATGGGGGCGAGCTTCGGCTACAAGAAGAAGCTAGGCCTTTACGGCCAGCTTTTCGACAGCGGCGTCGGCATCGTCGGCGTCGGCATCTGCCTGTTCTGGCTGTTTACGGCGATCTTCGCGTCGACCATCTCGCCCTTCGATCCGCTCGCCCAAGTGCCGATCATGAAGGACGCGCTGCCGGGCGCAATCGAGCCGGCGTCGAAACTTGTATACTATTTCGGCGGCGACAAGCTCGCCCGCGACGTGTTCTCCCGCATGGTCTATGGCAGCCAGATCGTGCTGATCATCGCGCCGGCGGCGACCGGTTTTGCGCTGATGGTCGGCATTACGCTCGGCCTGCCGGCCGGCTATTATGGCGGCAAGATCGATACGGTGCTGTCCTTCCTCGCCAACCTTGTGCTGGCCTTCCCGGTGATCCTCCTGTTCTACCTGCTGGTGACGCCGGGCATCATGGACACGCCGATCCCCTACGCGATGGCAGGGCTGTTCTTCCTGTTTCCGATCATCTTCTTCAGTGTGCTGTTCTGGACGCGCTACAAGAACCGCCCCGACCGCCTCTATATCCTGCTTGGCCTGACGTTGGTACTTGGCGGCTGGATCTATGCAGGCCTTGTCTTCGATGCCGATCCGTTCAAGATCATCCACATCGATCCCAACCAGCTCAACATCTTCGTGGCGGTGGTGTTCGCCTCCAGCCCCGGCGTGTTCCGCATCGTGCGCGGCCTGGTCATGGATATCAAAACGCGCGACTATGTTGCGGCGGCACAAACGCGCGGTGAATCGCCCTGGTACATCATGCTGTGGGAGATATTGCCCAATGCGCGCGGGCCGCTGATCGTCGACGCCTGCCTGCGCATCGGCTACACCACGATCCTGCTCGGCACGCTCGGCTATTTCGGGCTGGGACTGGCGCCGGAAAGCCCGGACTGGGGCACGGCGATCAAGGATGCCAGCCGGCTGCTGCGCTCCTTCATCCACCCGGCGCTGCCGCCGACGATCGCATTGATGTCGTTCGTGCTCGGCCTCAACCTCCTGGCGGATTCGTTGCGCGAACAGTCAATGAAAGATTGATGCCGGGAAGATCGATGCCGGGTTCGGCCCGACATGCCTGAAGAACAAGGATTGGAGCGACCCATGAATGAGGCAGTTCGAAATCCCGCCAAGCCGACCGATGGGCCGACCAATGGGCCGATCATCGAGATCGAGAACCTGTCGATCTCCTTCTTCACCCGCAAGGGCGAGATCCCGGCCGTCATGGATTTTTCCTGCACGGTCATGCCTGGCGAGGCGATGGGTATTGTCGGCGAATCCGGCTGCGGCAAGTCGACCGTGTCGCTGGGCATCATGCGCGACCTCTCCAACATCGGAAAGATCGTCGGCGGAAAGATCAAATTCCAAGGCAAGGACATGGGAGAACTGTCCGACGAGGAACTGCGAGCTATCCGCGGCAACAAGATCGCGATGATCTACCAGGAGCCGATGGCCAGTCTTAACCCGGCGATGAAGGTCGGCCAGCAGCTGATGGAAGTGCCACTGATCCACGACAAGGTGTCGAAGGACGAAGCTTACAAACGCGCCTTGGAAATGGTGCGCGCGGTGAAGCTGCCGGATCCCGAGCGCATGATGCGTTCCTACCCGCACCAGCTTTCCGGCGGTCAGCAGCAGCGCATCGTCATTGCCATGGCGCTGCTGTCGAAGCCGGCGCTGCTTCTGCTCGACGAGCCGACGACAGCGCTCGACGTGACGGTTGAGGCCGGCATCGTCGACCTGGTCAAGGGGCTGGGCGAGAAGTTCGGCACCTCGATGATCTTCGTGTCGCACAATCTCGGCCTGATCCTGGAGACCTGCGACCGCATCACGGTGATGTATTCGGGCGAAGCGGTGGAGACCGGCAAGATCAAGGACGTCTTCGACCGGATGCGCCATCCCTACACGCAAGGCCTGTTCCGCTCGATCCCGCTGCCGGGCGCCGACAAGAACTCGCGGCCGCTGATCTCCATCCCGGGGCAGTTGCCGCTGCCGCACGAGCGGCCGAAAGGCTGCAATTTCGGCCCGCGCTGCCACCATTTCGTCGAGGGAGTCTGCAACGCCGCCGAAATTCCGATGATCGCGGTCGAAGGCCATGACGGGCATTTCTCGCGCTGCGTGCGCTTCAACGAAATCGATTGGGAGGCGCTGCCGCCCGGCGCCAAGAAGGTCAACGAGCGGGTGGTGCCCGGTGCGCCGGTGCTCCAGATCGAAGACCTCAGGAAGTACTACAAGGTCGGCGGCAGCGAAGTGTTCGGCTCGAGCGAGGGCCGTGTCGTCAAGGCCAACGAGACGATCTCGTTCATGGCGCGCGAATCCGAAACCGTCGCGATCGTCGGCGAATCCGGCTGCGGAAAATCGACCCTGGCCAAGGTGCTGCTCGGCCTCGAAACGGCAAGCTCCGGCCGCGTCAAGCTCGGCAACAAGGAGATCCAGTCGACCGGGATCGAGAAGCGCAGCGTCGACACGGTGTCGTCGATCCAGATGGTGTTCCAAAATCCGTTCGACACGCTCAATCCCAGCCATTCGGTCGGTTCGCAGATCATCCGTACGCTGGAAAAGTTCAATGTCGGCGACACGGTGGCCGACCGCCGCAAGCGGATGCTGGAACTGCTCGACCTGGTGAAGCTGCCGAGGGCATTCGAGACGCGCAAGCCGCGCCAGCTTTCAGGCGGCCAGAAACAGCGCATCGGCGTGGCGCGTGCCTTTGCCGGCGATGCCAAGGTGGTGGTGGCCGACGAGCCGGTCTCGGCGCTCGACGTGTCGGTGCAGGCGGCGGTGACCGAGCTTTTGATGGACATCCAGCGCAAGAACAAGACGACGATGCTGTTCATCAGCCACGATCTGTCCGTGGTGCGCTACATCGCCGACCGCGTCGTCGTCATGTATCTCGGCTATATCGTTGAGCAAGGCACGACCGACCAGATATTCGCGCCGCCCTATCACCCCTATACCGAGGCATTGCTGTCGGCGATCCCGATCGCCGACACAAGCGTGGTCAAGAAGCACATCGTGCTGGAGGGCGACATCCCTTCGGCGATGAACCCGCCGTCCGGCTGTCCGTTCCAGACGCGCTGCGGCTACAAGAAACTGGTGCCGGACAACCTTTGCGAAACCACGGTGCCGCCAGTCAAAAATCTCGGCGACGGCCATATGAGCCTGTGCTGGCTGTCCGACGACGTGCTGGCGAAAATGGAGCCGGTGATCAAATTCGACAAGGAGCACGCCGCGAATGAGGGCGTGCCGGATGATGCAAACCACGGTGTTGGCCCGGGCTTTGCCGGAGATCCGCCCAAGCGCCCGCATGGAAAGACTGGCAGCGTTGAAGCCGATGCCGAGAGTCAGGCAGTGGAGAATGCCGAAGCGGTCGCCAAAGCCCGCCGTCACGAGGTTCGCGACGAGGTTTCAGAGACCGGCACCTCAAGCTCTGCCGACAGCCAGGTGGCACCAATCATGCCGCCGACTGTCGGCGACGGCCGACAGGCCGAGGACGCCACGCGCAAGCCGCGCAAACCCAAGGGCGGCTGAGAGCCGTTAATAGGCTAGGGCGCGCATTGCCGTAGCTGCGCGGCGTAGTCCTGCGCCATCTGTTCGGTGGCATGCGCATAGCGCTGCACGTCGGCGTCGCCGCGATTGCCGCGCTTATAGGCATTCCAGCCGAGATAGTAGGCGAGATACAGATTGTAGGTGTCGTTGCGGGCGACGCCGAGGGTCTCGGCGGTCTTGGAATGATACCAGCCGACGAAATCGACGGCATCGGCAAACCTGGTGCGGCGCGCCGCCCAGCTGCCGGTCTCGTTCTGGTATTGCGCCCAGGTGCCGTCGAGCGCCTGCGAGAAGCCGGTGGCGCTGGAGATATGTTTCCAGGGAATGAAGCCCAGCAGCTTGGTGCGCGGCGGCCTTGCGTTGCTCTTGAAGCCGGATTCCTTGCGCACCGTCGCCATCAGCACGGGAACCGGCACACCGTATTTCTGCTCGGTGCGTTGTGCCGCCGCCTGCCAATTGTCGAACCAGCCGTCATTCTGGTCGAAAACGGCGCAGACATCGTTGATGTGGTTCGGCGGCGTCGCGCAGGCCGAAAGCGCCAGCGGCACGGTAATCGCTACAATTTTACTAAAACTCAACCTACGCATTGCAAGAGCATTAGGCCGAAAACATAAAAGGAATCTTGCTGCGTTCCTTAACGGCTCATCGGCCGCTTTGCCTGACGCGGAACAAGTATAACCATTCCGACGTTTGTTGTCGCTTTTGCCGATGTGAAATTCCCGGAATGCCGCCTTGGCTAAAATCACGCCCGCAGGTGGCGGATTCTTGACAGCTCGATCCTCGTGCCGGCGCTTTGATGCGCGGCATGAGCGAACCAAGACGCAAGCGCGGCGCCGAGCGAACCAGCAACAGGGGACCGACCGCCATCCCGCAACTGCCGTTGCGCCGCGTCACCAATCCCTATCCGCCAATGGCGATGCTCTCGGCCGACCAGATCGAGGCGATCCACCAGGCGTCGATGCATATCCTGGAGAATTTCGGCATCGAGGTGATGAGCCCGCGGGCGCTGTCGCTGTTCGAGAAGGCCGGGGCCAAGGTCGATCATGCAACGATGAACGTCCGCATCGATCGCGGCATGATCGAGGAAGCGCTGAAGACGACGCAGTCCAGCTATACGCTGACGCCGCGCAATCCCGCCCATGCCGTCCACCTCGGCGGCAATACCATCAACTTCACGCTCGTCGCCGGGCCGCCGAATGTGCACGACATGGAGCGCGGCCGCCGTGCCGGCAATTTGCGCGATTATTCCGATCTCGTCCGGCTGGCGCAGCATTTCAACTGCATCCACATGCTAGGCAACCAGGTCTGCGCGCCGGTAGAATTGCCGGCGAATTCCCGTCATCTCGACACCTATTTCGCCAATCTGACACTGACCGACAAAAGCTTTCACGTCTCGGCCATCGGCCGCGGCAGGGCGCTCGACGGCATCGAAATGATGGCAATCGCGCGCGGACTGACGCTTGACGAGATGCGCGACGATCCCGGCGTCACCACGATCATTTCGGTCAATTCGCCGCGCCGCTTCGACGAGATGATGGCCGAGGGGCTGATGACGATGGCCGAGTTCGGCCAGTCGGTGGCGGTAACGCCATTCACGCTGATGGGGGCGATGAGCCCGGTGACGCTTGCCGGCGCGCTCGCCCAGCAGAATGCCGAGGCGCTGTTCGGCGTGGTGCTGACGCAGCTCGTCCGCCCCGGCGCGCCGGTGATGTATGGCGCCTTCACCTCCAATGTCGATATGAAATCGGGAGCGCCGGCGTTCGGCACGCCTGAAAACACCAAGGCGAATATCGCGTCCGGACAGTTGGCGCGGCGTTACAACCTGCCTTATCGCACAACGCCGGGCTCGGCTTCCAATGCCGCCGACGCGCAAGGCGCCTATGAGACGCTGATGGCGCTGTGGGGCGCGGTGCTCGGCCATGGCAACCTCGTCTACCATGCCGCCGGCTGGCAAGAGGGCGGACTGACAGCGTCGTTCGAAAAGTTCATCATCGACGTCGAGATGATCCAGCACATGATGGAGTTTTTGCGCCCGATCGAGGTCAACGAGGCCGAGCTTGCTGTCGAGGCTCTGGGTGCGGTTCCGACCGGCGGCCACTTCTTCGGCGAGCCGCACACGCTGGAGCGCTATGCCACTGCATTCTATCAGCCGATACTGTCCAACTGGCAGAATTTCGAGGCCTGGCAGGAGGCTGGCGGGCTCGATGCCACGGCGCGGGCGACGAGGCTTTGGAAGAAGGCGCTGGAGGACTATGTCGAGCCGGTGATGGAAATCTCCAGGCGCGAAGCGCTGGAGGCGTACGTGGCCAAGCGCAAGGAAGCGATCGGGCAAAGCGAGCCGTGATGATCGAAGGCTTGCGCTCGTGGGGCTCCTCCCCGAATTCATCGTTCCCATCCAACTCGTTGACGTCAGAGAGAATCCCATGAAATCGCATGCAAAGGTCGTGGTTATCGGCGGTGGCGTCGTCGGGTGCTCCGTGCTGTTCCATCTGGCCCGGCACGGCTGGACCGACATCGTGCTCCTGGAGCGCAATGAATTGACCTCCGGCTCGACCTGGCACGCCGCCGGCGGCATGCACACCATCAATGGCGATCCCAATGTCGCCAAGCTGCAGAAATACACAATCTCGCTCTACAAGGAGATCGAGGAACTGTCCGGCCAGGCGACCGGCGTGCATCTGACTGGCGGCGTCTTGCTGGCGGCGACCGAGGCGCGCCTCGACTGGCTGCGCGGCGTCGTCGCCAAGGGCCGCTATCTCGGCATCGACCTCGAAGAAATATCGCCTGATGAGGCGGCCGAGCTGATGCCGTTGCTCGACCCCAAGCAGTTCGTCGGCGCCGTTCGCAACAAGGAGGACGGTCATCTCGACCCCTCCGGCGTCACCCACGCCTACGCCAAGGCCGCGAGGAAGCTTGGTGCCGAGGTCGAGCGTTTCACCAAGGTCGAGGACATCGTGCGCCGCGCCGACGGGTTGTGGCGTGTCATCACCAACAAGGGCGAGGTTGTGGCCGAGCATGTCGTCAACGCCGGCGGCCTGTGGGCGCGTGAGGTCGGCCGCATGGTCGGGCTGGAGCTGCCGGTGCTGGCGATGGAGCACATGTACCTGATCACCGAGGACATGCCGGAAGTCGCCGCCTGGAACCAGAAGACTGGTTCCGAAATCATCCATGCCGTGGATTTCGATGGCGAGCTGTATTTGCGCCAGGAGCGCGGCGGCATGCTGATGGGCACTTATGAAAAGGCCAACAAACCTTGGTCCGAGTTCCAAACGCCATGGAATTTCGGCCACGAGCTGCTCGAACCCGACATCGACCGGATCGCGCCGTCGCTGGAGGTCGGCTTCCGGCATTTTCCGGCCTTCCAGAACACCGGCATCAAGCAGATCATCAACGGGCCCTTCACCTTCGCACCGGACGGCAATCCGCTGGTCGGGCCGGTGCGCGGCCTGCCGGGGTTCTGGGTGGCCTGTGGTGTCATGGCCGGGTTCTCGCAGGGCGGCGGCGTCGGCCTGGCGCTGTCGAACTGGATGATCGAGGGCGATCCCGGCGCCGACATCTGGGCGATGGATGTGTCGCGCTACGGTGACTGGGCCACGATGGCCTATACCAACGCCAAGGTGCGCGAGAATTATTCGCGGCGGTTTTCGATCCGCTTCCCGAACGAGGAGTTGCCGGCTGGGCGACCGCTCAAGACGTCGCCGGTCTATGATCTGTTGTCGGCCGAGGGCGCGCAATGGGGCGTCGCCTATGGGCTGGAAGTGCCGCTGTGGTATGCGCCCGAAGGGGTCAAGGACGAATTCTCCTGGCGCCGCTCGAGCGATTTCGAGCATGTCGCAAATGAGGTCAAGACCGTTCGTGAAGGCGTTGGCTTATCGGAGATTTCGAGCTTCGCCAAATACAAGGTGACGGGCGAGGGGGCGGCGGCGTGGCTTGATCGTCTGCTGGCCTGCAAGCTGCCAAGGCCCGGCCGCATAACGCTGGCGCCGATGCTGAAGGAAGACGGCAGGTTGATCGGCGATTTCACGCTGGCCAATCTCGGCGGTCCAAATTCTGCAAGTAAGGATTGGTTCCTGGCCGGCAGCGGTGTCGCCGAGCAGTACCACATGCGCTGGTTCGAAGCGCATCTGCCGCAGGACGGCTCTGTTAGCATCGAGGCGCTGGGAGCAAAACTCACCGGCCTGTCGATCGCCGGGCCGAGCGCGCGGAACCTTCTTGAAAAGGTCACGCGATCTGACGTGTCGAATACGGCCTTTCCGTTCATGGCCATCAGCAGGATGGATATCGGCATGGCGCCATGCCTGGTCGGGCGCGTCAGCTACACCGGCGACCTCGGCTACGAAATCTGGGTGGCGCCGGAATATCAGCGCGCCGCCTATCAGGCGCTGATGGCCGCGGGGGAGGAATTCGGCATCGGCCTGTTCGGCTCGCGCGCGCTCAACGCATTGCGGCTTGAGAAGAATTACGGCTCATGGGCGCGCGAATACCGGCCGATCTATGGACCGTTGGAAGCCGGGCTCGACCGCTTCGTCGCCTACGGCAAGCAAGCCGATTTCATCGGCAAGCAGGCGGCGTTGGCCGAGCGCAAGCAAGGCGGCAGACTGCGGCTGCGGGCCTTTGTCGTCGATACTGTCGATGCCGACGTCATCGGCGACGAGCCAATCTGGTACGGCGGTGCCGTGCGCGGTTGGGTCACGTCGGGCGGCTACGCGCATCATTCGAAAAAGTCCGTCGCCATCGGCTATGTGCCGAAAGAGATTGCCGACGAAGCCGACGGCTTCGAGATTGAGCTTCTGGGCAAACGCCACGCCGCGCGCATGCAGCCGATCCCGCTGTTCGACGCGAATTTCGAGCGGATGCGTGGGTGACGTTTCAGGCACCGCGGCGGTTGTCCAGCGCCAGGGCGCCGGCGCCGGCGAACACCAGATACAGGAAGATGAAACAGAACGATATTGCCGCATCGCCGCCGTTGTTGACCGGGAAGAAGTCGCGCGGCATGTGCGCCATGAAATAGGCGATCGCCATCTCGCCGCTGAGAAGGAATGCCACCGGCCTGGTGAAAAGCCCCAATACCAGCAGGATGCCGCCTCCGAATTCCAGGATGGCCGCGGTCAGCGATAGCCCGCTCATGGTGCCGGCATGGTCGCCGACGGGGAAATTGAACAGTTTCTGGGTGCCGTGCTCAATGAACTGCAGCGCCGTCATGATGCGCAAGGCGGCAAGGGCGAACGGTTGATATCCGGCGAGGCCTTCGAAAAGCTTCATCTACGACTCCATTTTCACCTAGCCCGGCCATAGGTCATCGCCAAAGGCCGGACCATTCACATAGTCCGGCCTGCATTCAACTGTCGGTGAGTGAGTCGTGAGGCGTGCTGCAGCCTTGGGGCCGCACGATGGCGGCCCCGCGATCAGCGCGGCCGTTAATGCCCGGGCGCTGTCAGAGCAAAGTGCGCGCCTTGCGGGTCTGTGCACTGTACGATCCAGCTGCCGCCGGGGACCTCCATCGGACCCATCAGGATCTTGCCGCCATTGTCGGTGACGCGCTTGGCTGCCGCGTCGATGCCGGGCACGTTGAAATAGAACTGCCAGACCGGCGCCAGGATCTGCTCGGGCTTGTTCATCATGCCGCCAACGGGCTCGCCGCCGAAGGCGAAAAGCTGGTAGACGCCCATCGGACCCATATCCATGGCGTCGCCCTTCTCCCAGCCGAACTGGCTGGAATAGAAATCGAACGCCGCCTTCCAGTCTGACGTGTAGAGCTCATGCCAGCCGATGTTGCCGGGGGTCGCCAACGGTAGCGGCGGCTGGTCGGGGCCGCTGGGCTGCAAGAAGTTGAACATCGCGCCTTGCGGGTCTGCAACGACGGCGAAGCGGCCGACGCCAGGAATGTCGTCGGGCTCGCGGTGAACCGCGCCACCAGCCTTCTTGAGGGAGGCCGTTGCGGCATCGACGTCCCTGGTGAGGATATAACCGACCCAGGCCGGCGGCATGCCCATCTTGCGCGCGTCATCGGGCAGCGTCATCAACCCGCCGACGCCGCGCTCGCCGACATTCATGACGATATAGCGCGGCATGCCCTGGGCCCCTTCGAAAGGCTGCCCCCTCCAGCCCACCACGGAGGTGTAAAACGCCTCGGCGGCGTCGAGATCGGTGGTCATCAGCTCGTACCAGAAGAAGGGCATGGGGGACTGTGGCATTGTCGTGCTCCTTGCGGTTTGTACATCGATCATGCGCGATCCATTCTAGGACGATCTTCACGACGAAAATCCGACAGCCAACCAAAAAAGATGACGGCAAATTGGAAATGTTACCGGGTTGCGCGCCCTAAGGTTTTCGACTTTGCTCTCAGTCAACGAGGGGTTGTTGATCCATGCGCCGGATGTCGCTCACTTCCCTGACCAGAGCGGACCATCACCAGTCTAAGGCCTATCCCGCTGCCCGGAATGGTTGTGGAAGGCGTGGTGCGAAGCGAGCGGTCAGATCCAAGCAGCTATGGCTTCACGAGCAATCACCTCTACCGTGCATTCGAGACTGAGCAATAGGAAATGCGAACAGTCGTCTGTCGGCCCGGGTATTGATCGCAACCAGTGCGAGTTCTCGACTCGGAGGAGGGGCCATCTATAGGAGGCTTGCCCGCCAGAGCCAATCAATGGGATTGAGCTGCTAGCGCTGACATGGGTCACTCCCAACATGTCGTCATGAGCCGAAAGTGCTAGCACTCCGTGGAAGTTGATCTTGAGGGTTCGTTCGGATGCCCCGACGAAGAAGTCGCCTTCGACGGCCAATTCAAAGTAGTTGTCGGATTTCAGACGCCACACCTGACAGGCAGCCAGCGGTAAATCTTCCACAGGCTCCCACCGCTGAACCGCCTCCTGAACAATGTCCATCACCTTCTCCAATGTTTGAAAATCGCGCACGATGCTCAAGCGCCTACCGCCCCGTAAGCGCTTTCGAACAGCTTGTCGCCACTGGTAGCCAATTCTGGGCGCCGCATCCATTGAGACGCAACGGACGGTGCTCAAAAACATGAGTACATTTATCATGTTTTTATCGAGGGGTTTCAGCGGCTTGCGCCGAAAATTGACCAATTGATAAAAAAATAAAACGTGCTAGCCTTCCCCAAAACAAGAACATGGGGAACTGACGATGCCAGAAGGCCAGTTCAAGCAAGGCATTGCCGGCGGGCGGCTCTCGCCGGACCAATATGCCGACAATTTCGCCGACCTGCACCCGCCGCTCGATCATCACGAGGCGCTGGTCGAGTCCGACCGCTGCTATTTCTGCTATGATGCGCCGTGCATGAATGCATGCCCGACCTCGATCGACATCCCGCTGTTCATCCGCCAGATTTCGACGGGCAATCCGATCGGCTCAGCCAAGACTATTTTTGACCAGAACATTTTGGGCGGCATGTGCGCCCGCGTCTGCCCGACCGAGACGCTGTGCGAAGAAGTCTGCGTGCGCGAGGTGGCCGAAGGCAAGCCGGTGCAGATTGGTCGCCTTCAGCGCTACGCCACCGATGTCGCCATGGCCGAAAACAAGCAGTTCTACAACCGCTCCGAACCGACCGGCAAAACGGTCGCCGTGGTCGGCGCCGGACCGGCCGGGCTTGCGGCCGCGCATCGGCTTGCCCGTCATGGCCACGACGTGACCATCCTGGAAGCCCGCCCGAAGCCCGGCGGCCTCAATGAGTACGGTATAGCCGCCTATAAAAGCGTCGACAATTTTGCCCAGGCCGAAGTCGACTATGTCACGTCGATCGGCGGCATCGACATCCAGAACGGCAAGGCGCTCGGCCGTGATTACCAGCTGTCGGACTTGACCAGGAATTACGATGCGGTGTTCCTCGGCATGGGGCTTGCCGGCGTCAATGCCTTGCGAGCGGATGGCGAGGAGGCGCAAGGCGTCACCAATGCCGTCGAGTTCATTGCCGAGCTTCGTCAGGCCAGCGATCTGGCCAGCCTGCCGGTCGGCCGGCGTGTTGTCGTCATCGGCGGCGGCATGACGGCGATCGACGCGGCGGTGCAGTCGAAGCTGCTCGGAGCCGAAGAGGTGACAATCTGCTATCGGCGCGGCCCGGAGCACATGAACGCCTCCGAATTCGAGCAGGACCTGGCCGCTGCCAACGGCGTCATCATCCGGCACTGGTTGCAGCCGAAGCGGGTCATTGCCGATGCCGGCAAGGTGTCGGCGATCGAGCTCGAATACACCGCGATGGACGGCGACCGGCTCGTCGGCACCGGCGAGCGGCTGACGCTCGTCGCCGACCAGGTGTTCAAGGCGATCGGCCAGAGTTTTGTCCCGGCTGCGCTCAACGGCAGCGGGGCTTTGCTTGACCTGGAAGCCGGCCGCATCAAGGTCGACGTCGAAGGCCGCACCTCGCTGGCCAATGTCTGGGCCGGCGGCGACTGCATTTTCGGCGGCGACGACCTGACAGTCTCGGCCGTCGCGCAAGGCCGCGACGCGGCGGAAAGCATTCATCGGGCACTGACCTCGAACGGGAGGGCATGAGCATGGCAGACATTCGCAACAATTTCGTCGGCATCAAATCGCCGAACCCGTTCTGGCTGGCCTCGGCGCCGCCGACCGACAAGGCCTATAACGTCATTCGCGCCTTCAAGGCGGGCTGGGGCGGCGTGGTCTGGAAGACGCTCGGCGAAGAGGGCCCGCCGGTGGTCAACGTCAACGGGCCGCGCTACGGCGCGATCTGGGGCGCCGACCGCCGCTTGCTTGGCCTGAACAATATCGAGCTGATCACCGACCGCGACCTGCAGGTCAATCTGCGCGAGATCAAGCAGGTCAAGATGGACTGGCCCGACCGGGCGATCGTCGTCTCGCTGATGGTGCCTTGCGAGGAGCATGCGTGGAAGGCGATCCTGCCGGTGGTCGAGGAGACCGGCGCTGACGGCATCGAGCTCAATTTCGGCTGCCCGCACGGCATGTCGGAACGCGGCATGGGTGCGGCAGTCGGCCAGGTGCCGGAATACATCGAAATGGTGGTGCGCTGGTGCAAGGCCAACACCCGCATGCCTGTCATCACCAAGCTGACGCCCAACATCACCGACATACGCAAGCCGGCACGCGCTGCCCTTGCCGGCGGCACCGACGCGGTGTCGCTGATCAACACCATCAATTCGATCACCGGCGTCAATCTCGATAGTTTCGCACCGGAGCCGACGATCGACGGCAAGGGTTCGCATGGCGGCTATTGCGGCCCGGCGGTGAAGCCGATCGCCATGAACATGGTGGCCGAGATCGCGCGCGATCCGGAAACGCATGGCCTGCCGATCTCCGGTATCGGCGGCATCACCACCTGGCGCGACGCCGCCGAATTCATGGCGCTCGGCGCCGGCAATGTGCAGGTGTGCACGGCGGCGATGACCTATGGCTTCAAGATCGTGCAGGAAATGATCGCCGGCCTGGAAAACTGGATGGACGAAAAGGGCCATGCCTCGCTCGACGACATCGTCGGCCGTGCCACGCCCAACGTCACCGATTGGCAGTATCTCAACCTCAACTACGTCGCCAAGGCGCATATCGACCAGGATGCCTGCATCAAATGCGGCCGCTGCCACATCGCCTGCGAGGACACTTCGCACCAGGCGATCACCGCAATCGTCGATGGCGTCAGGCATTTCGAGGTGATCGAGGCCGAATGCGTCGGCTGCAATCTCTGCGTCAATGTCTGTCCGGTCGAGAACTGCATCACCATGGAGGCGCTGGCGGTCGGCGTGATGGACCAGCGCACCGGCAGGCCGGTGTCGCCGATCTATGCCAACTGGACGACGCATCCGAACAATCCGATGGCCAAGGTGGCGGCGGAATAGCATTGCGAAAAAAAGCGGCGTTCATGGCGCCGCTTTTTGACTTTCCTATTGCGGATAAAAGTTATCCACGATAATCTATATCCATGAACAGGAGAGCGAAATGAAGCTGGGCGAAGGCGTCGAAGCGGCCATCCACTGCGCCGCGATGCTCGCCGGCGTTGATGGCGCCGCGACCTTGCCAGGTGCTGCCATGGCCGAAGCGTTCGGGCTGTCGCCGAGCTATCTGCTTAAGCATCTCAACGCGCTGACTGCGTCCGGCATTCTGGAATCAGTGCCGGGGCCGTCCGGCGGCTACCGGCTGGCGCGGCCGGCGGAACGCATAACGCTGCTCGATATCGTGCTGGCCGTCGAGGGGCGTGAACCGGCGTTCCGCTGCGCCGAAATCCGCCAGCGCGGCCCAGCGAAGCTCGATGCCTCGGTCTATGTCAAACCCTGCGGCATCAACGTAGCCATGCTGAAGGCCGAGCGTGCCTATCGCGCCGCGCTCGCCGACGCCCGGCTGTCCGACATCGTTGCAGAATACACGGCCGATGCCGATCCCCGTTCGGTCGCCGCGAACTGCGCCTTCGTCGAGCGCCATCGGCGGCCGCAGAAATCAAGTTCAACCAAGCAAGCATGAAAGGCTATAGACGATGAAACAGAGGCTGCAATTTTTCGGCGCGGCGCCGGAGATCATGAAGGCGGTGTCGGCGCTTAACAAGGCAGTCGACGAATGCGGGCTCGAAAAAAGCCTGTTGCATCTGATCAAGCTCAGGGCGTCGCAGATCAACGGCTGCTCGTATTGCGTCGAGATGCATAGCCGCGAAGCGCGCCGCGACGGCGAAAGCGAGCAGCGGCTCTATCTCGTCTCCGCCTGGAAGGAATCGCCGCTGTTTTCACAGCGCGAACGCGCGGCCTTGGCCTGGACCGACGCGCTGACCAGGATTGCCGACAACGGTGTGTCGGACGAACTCTATGCAAGGACGCTCGAATATTTCTCGGAACAGGAGCTGGTCAAGCTCTCGGTTGCGCTCGGCATGATCAACACCTGGAACCGGCTTTGCGTTCCGTTTCATGCAATCCATCCGATGCCAGCAGTCTTGGCCGCTTGAGCATGGACCAGGCGCGCGGCCTTCCGCCGCGCGCCTCTTTTCTGCCCGAGGACCCGACAGCATGTTTTCAAACTTTGATAGTGAGATCCTATTCGGCGCCCGCCTGCTGCTTGGCGGCGCCTTTGTCTTTGCCGGCCTGCGCAACATTCAGAACGCGGCGTTGGTGAGCCAATTGATGACGACGCGCGGCGTGCCGCGGGCACGGCTGGTGCTGTGGCTGGGGATCGTCCTGCAGATCATTGCCGGAGCACGGGTGATCGCGGGCATCTGGACCGCTCCGGCGGCGGCATGCCTGATCCTGTTCCTGATCGTCGCCACGCCGATGTTCCATAACTTCTGGGATCATCAGGGCCCGGAGCGCGCGTCCCGCATCAATGGCTTTGTCGGCAACGTCGCGCTGGCCGGAGGATTTCTGGCGCTGATCGCGCAGTCGCTTTGACAACGACTGATGCCTCTTGGAGGCAGCCGCTCACGCCGCATACCGCAAGCCGCCGTCGCAGGTCAGGATCTGGCCGGTGACGAAGCTGTTCGAGACCAGGAACGCAATTGCCTCGGCGACGTCCTCGGCGCGGCCGATGCGGCCGACCGGCGTCTTGCCGGCATACGCGGCAAACACCGCATGGCGCTGTTCATCGGGCAAAAAGTCCCACCAGGGCGTGTCGATGACGCCTGGCGCCACGACATTGACGCGTAACGGCTTCAGCTCCATTGCCAGGATCGGCACCACGGTCAGCAGCATGCCGTTGACGGCGGCGATGCCGGCGACACCCGGCGCCGACAATTGTGCCGACACCGCCGAGATGAAAGTCACCGAGCCGCTCTTGTTCAGCGTCGGCAAAGCGGCCTGCAGGCAGGAGAGCTGTGGCCGGACCTTCTCGTCGACGCCGCCGCCGATGTCAGTCAGGTCAAGCGTTTCGAACGGGCCGAGCCCCTTGCCGCCGCTGGCGGCCAGCACCAGGTGATCGAAAGGGCCGAGTTCGCTGAAGAACCGGCGAACCTCGTCCGGCTTCGCGGCGTCGAAGGCAGCTTTTTCGACCGCGCTGCCAAGGCTTTGCCATGCATTGTCGAGCCTTTCCTGGCTGCGCCCGGTGATCGTCACCTTCATCCCCGGGCCGAGCAGCTTTTTCGCGGTGGCGAGGCCGATGCCGGAGGAGCCGCCGACGACCACGGCGTGCTGCGTTTTCTCGATCATGAATTTTCTTTCTTCGATGTGGCGGAAGCGGGTGCGAGCCCGACAAGACCGAGGCTCAATTCACGCAACTGCTGCCTCGCCTTCGCGTCATAGGCTTGCGCATCGGCGCGGGATTCCCTTTGGCCGTCGAAATAGAGGCCGCTTCGCCCTTCCAGCGTGGGCGATGTGGCGAGATTGATGATGGCTTCGGCGCCGGTTTCGACCGAGCTCCACGGCGTGATGCCCGCCTGCCGCACCATCGTGGTGTTCATGTAGCTTGCCGGATGCAGGCTGTTGACGGTGACGCCGGTGCCGTTCAGCTGCTCCGCCAGATCGATGGTAAACATGATCTGCGCCAGCTTGCTCTGGCAGTAGGCACGAACGCCGTCGTAGGAGCGGGTCAGCATGACATCCCTGAAGTCGATCGCCCGTTGCCCGGCCGAGGCGACATTGATGATGCGCGCCGGCGCGCTGGCCTTGAGCAGCGGCAGCAGCTCCGTGGTGAGCAGGAAGCCGGCGAGATAATTGACGGCAAAGCGCAACTCGTAGCCGTCGGCGCTGACCTGCCGTTTCGCGTTGGGGCCGGCTGTGCCGACGCCGGCATTGTTGATGAGGATATCGAGCCGGTCAGTCCTGGCGCGCACGGCTTCGGCGAGGCGGCGGACCTCGGCCAGGGAGGAGAGGTCGGCGACAAGCAGCTCGGCCTTGCCGCCGGCGGCTTCGATCTCGGCCACGGTCGCCTTGCCCCTTGTCGCGTCGCGGCCATGCACCAGGATGCGGGCGCCGCCGGCGCCGAGCCGTTGCGCCACGACTCTGCCGACGCCGTCGGTCGAGCCGGTAATCAGGATCTTCTTGTCTTTCAGTTCCATGTTCAGAGCCTCCATGTCATCGCTCTGAGCGGAAAGATGGGCCGCAAGCCGTTTGCCAAACAGTTCAAACTTTATCCTGGTATCGGTACTGCTATAATAGCGCCGATGGATTCACCGACGCATTCCGCCGAAGACAGCCGACGCCGCGAGCTTGGCGCCTTCCTGCGCTCGCGGCGCGAAAGGCTGACGCCTTCGGCCACGGGCATCTCGACCGGCCTGCGCCGGCGCACGCCCGGGCTGCGGCGCGAGGAGGTGGCGATGATCGCCGGCGTTGGCACGACCTGGTACACCTGGCTAGAGCAGGGGCGCGACGTCAGGCCATCAGTGGAGGTGCTGACGGCGCTCAGTCAGGCGTTGCGCCTGGACACGGCCGAGCAACGGCATCTGTTCATTCTTGCCGGCCGCCCGCAGCCGGAGCGTCGTCTCGATGCGCCGGAAAAAGTCGATGGCCCGTTGCTGCACATGCTGCAGAGCCTGGTCCTCCAGCCGGCCTATGTCCTTGGGCGGCGCTGGGACGTGCTGGCCTGGAATTCTGCCGCGGCAGCCGTGTTCGGCGACTATGGCCTGCTGGAGGGCGATGCCCGCAACATCGTCCATATGATTTTCACCAATCCACATCATAGGCGCCTGCTCGTCGACTGGGAGGAACTGGCGCGTGCCGTGCTGGCGTCATTCCGGGCGGAAAGCGCCAGATATGTCGGCGACCCGGATTTCGAGCGGCTGATCGCGCTGATGACACGTTCAAGCCTGGAGTTTCGGGCATGGTGGCCGCTGCGCGATGTGGCCCGCAACCTGTCGGGTGTGAAGCATGTCAGGCATCCGACGGCAGGCGCCATGGCGTTCGAGCATATGAGCCTGTCGATCGACGACGGCTCGGACATGAAGCTGATCGTCTACACGCCGCTCGCCGAGCAGAACTCGATCGCCAAGCTCGAACAGCTGCTGGAGACGCTTCCGGCCGAACGGCGCAGCGCGTGAACCCAGCTTCGTCATCCCAGGGCGTAGCAGCCGCGAAGCGGCGTCGCGGAGACCCTGGGATCCATATGTGGACGGCGCCCTGCCTGCAACGGTTGTTTTGCGTCGTTTTCGATCGCTTGCGTCCATATGTCCGG